>QWIH01000012.1 GCA_021405315.1 Leptolyngbya sp. PLA1 | reverse complement strand
GCGGGCGAGCGTCCGCTAGCGTGCCTCGGGGGCCGGCGCCTCGCTCGTTGCGGACGCGCCCGGCTGAGCCGGAGCGCGCGGCGCCGGGGGTTCGGGCGGGTCGGGGTCCGCGTAGGCGGTGCGGGGCACGCCGGTAACCATGCGCAGTTTGAACCAGATGAGGAGCGCGAACCCGCCGCAGGCCATGGCGAAGAGGCTGAGTTCGCGGCGGTGGCGCACCGGGTTCTTGCGTGCGGCGTGCATGGCGGCTCCGGGGTTGGCGTCAGTGGATCAACCGGCGGGTTCGGGCGAGGGTTCGGGCGGGGGCGCCGTGAGACGCTCGACACGGACGCGGCCGGTGTACCCCTCGACATGGATGCGGAAGGTCTGTTCCGAACCCATGATGTCGATGTATCCGTCGCTGGCGGGGACGCCGCTGCCGGGCTCGGTGACGGGCCCGCCGAGTTCATCGAAGACCAGGCGATTGTTGGGGAAGTTGATGGCGACGATGGAGGTATGGCCGAAGTCGTCGCCGCTGAGGACGCGTCGTTCGAGGGTGTTGAGTTCCTCGTCGATGGTGTTGCCGTTCACATCGACGATGTTGTAATAGGCCTCGCCGTCGTCCATGTGGAAGACGATGGCGCGGCCTCGCTGGAGCGCGATGGAGTCGGACTGCGCCACGGTGATGTCGGAAACGACGGAGCGGACGGCGCCCTGGACGCGGAGGACCGCGGTGGACTGCATGTTGGGGATGACCATGGCCCCGGCGATGCCGAGGATGGTCACGACGATCAGCATCTCGATCAGGGTGTAGCCTGAGGCCGAGCGGGAGAGATTGGGATAACGCATCAGACTCCCTCCGAGCCACGCCGGATCACTTTGCGGGCTTCTCCGTGGCCTGCTTCATGGCGGGCATGTCGGTGACCTTGACACTGATCCCGCGGGCAAGCGTGGCTTCGATCCGCTCCATGCGTGCGGAGAGCCCGCGGAGCTCCTGGATCATCTGCTTGCGCTGCTCCGCGGCGCTGATGCGCCCGCTGGGGTCGTCGGTGGCGATCTCCATGTCGTCGGCGGGCTGCGCGTTGGCCCTGCCCACGATGTCAGAGGGAGTCGCGAGCCAGTTGAGGACCAACACCCCCGCGATGACGGTGAGCACGGCGTTGGTGTACAGGCGGGGGCTGGGGCGGCGGAGGGTGGTGGGCATGGGTTGCTCCTTCACAGAACTCCATCGGCCGTCGAAGCCCCCCGGGTCAGGGCCGGTGCGCAAATGGCCCGGAAACACCCGGGGCGGGTTCAGGGTGTGTCAGGGGCGGGCCATGGGCTGATCCTGGCTGTCAAACCCCGCGGCCCAGACGTCGCCGGTGTTGGGGTCGTAGATCCAGCCGCGGGTGGCGTCGAACGAGGTATCGGCGGAGTTTCCGATCACGATGACGTCGGCGTTGGCGCCGCCGACCCACTGGTTATCCGGCGCGCCGCGGAGATACTGGCCGTTGTTGCCCAGGAGCGCGCCCCACGTGCCGGCGCCGGCCGTGACGTCGGGGTAGACGCCGCCGTTCTTGAAGTAGTAGACGGCGATGGCGCGGCGGAGCTTGGCGAGCTGGTCGAAGGTGGCGGAGCTGGTGGCCTGCTGGGTGGCGCTGGCAAACTGCGGGACGACGATGGCGGCGAGGATGCCGAGGATCACCACCACAATGAGGATTTCGACGAGTGTGAAGGCCTGACGAAGGCCTCGCTGGGTACGCATCACTCCACCTCCAGAGGGCGGAAGTCCGCCCGGAAAAGCCGAACGGCGTCCGTTGAGACGCCGTCCGGTCTTCGTCATGATTCAGACCAACGCCCGATCAGGGGTTGGCGGTGTCGAGGACCTGGTTGGCCTCGTCGTAGTAGCAGGCGGAGAACTCGCCGGTGGTGGCGTCGTAGACCCAGCCCGCGCCGGCGGTGCCCGCGACTTCACCGTTGGTGAAGGTGCCGGCGACGACGGTGGACTGGCTGTTGAAGGGGTTCTTGGGGGCGGCCTTGAGATAGCCGCCGTTGATCATGTCCGTCCAGCCCGTGGTCACGAGGTCCGGATAGTTGTTCGTCCGGGCCTTGTAGAGCTCGATCTGGTTCTGGATGCTCTTGATCTGCGAGCGGAGGTTGCCCGTCTGGGCGTCCTGCGTGGCGTTGGTGAACTGGGGCACGACGATGGCGGCCAGGATGCCCAGGATCACGACCACGATCAGGATTTCGACCAGCGTGAAGGCCTTGTTCGAACGACGGTTGCGCATGCACTGCTCCTTCCGGAAGGCTTGGACAAGAACCGGGGCGAACGCCGCCCCCGCACACAGCCGCGGGGCCCCTCCTCCGTGGGCCCGACGGCGTCCCCCCCGTGTCCAGGTTCGGGTGGGCAGTGTTTCATCGAGCGAACCTGAACGCGCGTTGAGCGCGTGGGGTTCAACGCGCGCGGCCGGGTGCGGTCTGCGCCGCCGGTGACGGCCCACGGGGCGCCGCGAGGCCGCGCGGGCAGGAGTTATGGCGCGATGAAAAAACCCCGGGCCAAGGGCCCGGGGTCTGGTCCGCTAAGGGATGCTCGTTCGAGCCGGCAGCGGTCAGGGCTTCTTGAGGATGAGGGGCACCACGTCACCGCTGGAGGTGTTGAGCGCGCCCAGGAGCGCGGCGGCGGCGGTGGCGTCCGCGTCACTTCCGGTTGACGCGAGTTCCACGACGCGGGTCGTGTGGCGCGACTCGAGGAGATTGCCGAAGCGCTTCGCCGACTGGGCCGTCAGGCCGAGGATCGCGATGCGCTCGTCGCCGGAGGCGTTGAGAGCGGCATCGGCGAGCGCACCCTGTGCCGAGGCGGCGTTGATCCGGGCGAGCACCTCGCCGAGGTCGAGCTTCACCTGGCCCTGCGCGTCGGCGAAGGCGCCCACGAGAGGCAGCGTGGCGTCGGAAACCTTGAGCACGTCCCCGCCGCTGACCGCGAGGTCACGCAGTGCCCGAACCGCGCGAGCGGCGTAGGCGCGGGCCTCGTCGGCGGAGATGGCCCCGCCGCTGGCGGTGTTGACCAGGCCGCTCACCGAGGTCGTGATCGCTTCAGGGGCGATGCCAACCTGGCGAACCGCGACGCGGGGGTTGCCCTCGAAGCGGGTTCGGAGTTCCGCGTACCCATCCGATGAGGCGAGGGCGAGCACGGGGGTGGCGGAGGTCTTGGGCGTGCCGCCGGCCTCGTTGATCATGGCTGCGGCGCGGTCTGCGCCGTGACCCGCAAGCACGACAAGGTCGACCGCGGGAGACTCCGCGATGGGGGCCTCGAGATCGCCCAGGGTGCGGCCCTGTGGCATCACGGTGTAACCCTGGCCCTGGAGCAGGCCCCGGAGCATCTGGTACTGCTCGGTGTCATCGCAGATGACGGCGGCGTAGAGCGAGGACGCGCCGCGGAGGCTGGAAGCGAGCGTCGGGACGACGCGATCGGAGGCCGGGAATGCGGCGGCAGGCTGGGCGGCGGCGATGGCGAGCGCCGCGTCGTACTGCACGCGACGGTTGGGGTACCCCAGTGCCTCGACGAGCGGGAGACGGGCTGAACTGCCGTCACCCAAGGCCTTCACACCCGCGGTGCGTTCGACGGCGGCGAGGGCGAGGCGGGCGAGGGGCGTGTCCTTGGTGTCCAGCGCCCGGCCCAGCACGCGCTGGGAGATGTCGGCACCGGCGGCAACGCCGAAGTACTCCGCTCCGCGGCGGGGCGACAGGCCCGGGCCGGCGGCGCCACGCACGGGGTACGCGGGGTTCACGTAGCCGGCGGGCGTATCGAGTTCGCGGGAGTAGTTCGACGCCACCCACAGGGCGACGGTGTCCGGGTTCGCGCCGCCGGAGGCGGACTGCAGCGCCAGCGCCCGCTCGGCCAGGCGCATCGCTCGGGCCTCGTGGTACACGGGGGTGCGGATCTCGGTCATGGTGAGCCCCGCGGCGGGGGAGTATTCCCAGAGCAACTGGAACTCCTCGCCGGGGAAGCTCATCACCTCGGGCTTCTCGGAGTAGAACGCCTCGGCCAGCTCGACGTAGAGGTCGGCGGTCGTCGCCTCGGTGCCGCCCAGCGCTGTGATTGCCCTGTTGCAGGCGGCGCGGACGGCGTCGCTCGAAGTCGACTCGCGGCAGTCCGCCAGGTAGGGAAGGCTGGTGCGCCACTGCAGGTCGCCCAGGAGCATCGCGACCTGCTCCTGCTGCGCCGGGGGCATGTTCATGAGCGCGGCGCACAGGGGCGTCACGGCGTTGCGGCCCATGCCGGCGATGACGAGTCGGGCCTCGGCGCGGCGGGCGGGGTTGGACTGATCGAGGAAGGCCTCCAGCAACTGGGGCATCGCGTACTCGCCGGCGGCGCGGAGCCGCTCCTGAGCCAGAAGCTTGCCGCGGAGCGTGCCCGTGAGCTCGGAGATGTTGCGGGCGATTTCGCTCGGGTGGCGGGCGCGGGAGAGCTTGCCCTTCTCGTACTTCTGCATCATCGCGGCGCCGACGTCGGAAAGAGCAGCCGTGCGGGATGCCTTCTGGACCGCGTCGTCGAACCGGGCGACGTCCCCGCTCGCCTCCACAAGCTGCACGAAGTCCACATCGCTGAGCTGGCGGGCCTGGAGGCTGAGCCAGGAGGACTTGGCGGCGTCGTAGCGGGCGATCTTGACGTAGTGGACGAAGTCCGCAAGGTCGGAGAGGTTGGCCCTCTTGGCGTCCTCGTCGGCCTTGGCAGGAGTCTGGGCCTGGACCGGGGTGGAAAAGACCCCGCCCGCGAAGGCGAGAAGACCCGCGATCAGAACGCGGGAAGCGAGCCGGCTGGCCGAACCATTCCCGAACGAACGAAGGCGGGAACCGGCAGGACGGGCGGGGGATTGGGTCACGATTCACTCCTGAGTTGCGTGGGCAAAGAGCCCCGGAAGGCGAGCGATGACAAGGGCGACGACCGCCGGGAGTCTGTTCCCGGACCGGTGGGCGTCCCTGACCTGCAAGCCCTCACTGTAACGGTCGGGAGGCGTCCGCGTCAACCGGGCCGGGCGGGAGGAAGGAGGGGGGTCGGGGAGCGTCCCAGAACGGGAATCTGAGGCGTCACAGTCGGCATGCCTGAATCAGCCGACGTGGGCGGACGATGACGGAAAGCACACGGACCCCGTTGGGCCGGGTGAGTGAACGCGTTGTCCCCGGCACAGCCGCCGAGAGGTGAGACCATGACGTTTGACAAGGAAGTGCTCACGACAGGCGAAGTGGCGAAGATCTGCAACGTGGCGCCCCGGACGGTGTCGAAGTGGTTCGATTCGGGCGCGCTGAAGGGCTACCGGATCCCGGGAAGCCGGGACCGGCGGATCCCTTCGGGCGAGTTGATGAAGTTCATGCGTGCACACGGGATTCCGCTGGAAGGGATGACCTCCGGCCGGACGCGGGTGCTGATCGTTGACGGCGAGCGCGAGGTGGTGGACACGCTCCAGCGGATTCTCACCGAGCAGACGAGCTACGAGATCCGGACGGCGACCTCATCCTTCTCCGCGGGGATGGAGTGCGAGAAGTTCAAGCCGCACGTCGTGCTGATGGACATCCATCTCGGCGAGGCGGACGCGCGGGCGTTCGTCGAGAACATCCGGCGGAACGAGCACCTCCAGTTCACCAAGGTCGTCGCGATGAGCGGCAAGCTCACGGACGGGCAGGCCCAGTCGCTCAGGGTGCAGGGCTTTGACAGCTTCCTGAAGAAGCCATTCCAGGTGAGGCAGGTTGTCGAGGCCATCGAGGCCGCGACGAATCTGGTGGCCTGAGAGTCATCACACAGGGAACGCCGGGCCGGCGCACGCAAGGACGCGTGGGCCGGTTCGTCTTTTTGGCGGCGCCGATCGGGCGTCAGGGCACCCGGTCGAAGAAGTGCGTCCAGGCGAAGACCTGCAGAAGGCCGATGCCCACAGGCATGGCGGAGATGATGATCGCCGCGAGCGCGATCCGCCGGCCCAGCCCCGGCCGGACGCGGCCAACCAGCTCACACACCGCGACGACGAGGATGACGGTCGCGAACTTGAGGCCGATGAGCCCCCAGTGCCCGAAGAGCGAGAGGAGGTTGTCCGCGACCTTGTTGACCTCGGAGCCGCCGAGCCGGTACACGATGATGTAGGTGACGAGGATGTCCAGGCACGACGCGAGGATGTACCAGAGGTAGTGCTCCGGGTAAAGAACGGGCGAGCGTGGGACGAACGACTGGCTCATGGCGCGGCGTCCGGGGATTCGAGGAGCGATTCGAAGAGTCCCGTGGGAGCTTCGGACCCGGTCCAGTGCCGGAACTGGGCGCGGGCCTGACGCACGAACATGCCCATGCCGCCCGACGCGGGCCAGCCCCGGGACCGTGCGAGTGATACCAGCGGCGTGATCGCCGGGTTGTACACCGTGTCGAGAATCGCGGGCGGCGGGGCGGCGATGTTGTCCGCGAGCTCGACCGGGAGCGACCCCGGCGCGGGCCCCCCTGCCATCCCGACCGGGGTGGCGTTGATGATCGCCCCGATCGGCTGGTCCCACGGCGGCGCGGACGCGACGCGGATGTCTCCACCGATCGACGCGGCGAGCGCCCTCGCGTGGGATTCGGTACGGTTGACGATCACCACAGGCGCCCCCAGGTCCTGAGCGGCCCAGACCGCGGCGCGCGCGGTGCCCCCGGCCCCCACCACCACGACCGTGCGCCCCCGGAGCGTGCCGCAGAGCGCGGAGAGTTCATCCCGGAGGGCCGGAGCATCGGTGTTGAAGACAGCGACGGACGCCACCTCGCCCGAAGGGGTGCGTTGGATCTTCAGCGTGTTCGCAGCGCCCAGAGCCGCGGATACCCCATCGAGGGCCCACCCCTGCTCGAGGGCGAGCCTCACGAGGGATTCCTTGTGCGGGAGCGTGACGCTCGCGCCGCGGAAGCCGAGCCCCTTGTGCGCGATCAGCTCGAGGACGGTCGCCTTGAAGCTCAGATACGCCGCCTCGGGGTCGTCGCCGGCCGCGATGGGGAGCGGTAGGTACACCGCGTCGATCGCGGCGTGTGCGAAGCCCCGGTTATGGAGGACCGGCGAGCGCGAGTGGCCCACGGGCCAGCCGATCACGCCGTAGAGGGCGGTGCCCGGGCCGATCTCGCGGAACCTGTAGAGGCCGAGCAGGTCGGCGATGGTGGGCTGGCCGGGCGCTGTCGCGGCGGCGGGACGCAGCGAGGCAAACGTGAGAAAGCCCCCGAACTTCGGCGCGAGCACGCGCGTCATGAGGCCAAACTCGCCGATTCCCAGGGCGATCATCGGGCGGCGGAGCATCGCGGGAAGATCGAGGATTTCAATCGCGTCCCGTAGCGAGCGGGCGCGGTACGCAACCTTGACGACCGCGGCGTCGGCCTCCGCCGCGAGGCGCGCCACGCGCCGGTGCAGGTCCGCGGGGCGTCCCTGGAAGTCGTGCATGGAGAGGATGAGCGAGGTCTTGAGGTCGCGCTGCTGCTCGGGGTGGTCGATCGCGAGACGCACCTTCTGCCGTAGGTTCGCGGATCGCTCCCAGGAGGCGAGTTCAAGGTCGAGGAACCGCGGCGGGGCCTCCCCCGGGCCAAATGCGTTGCCCAACCTCTCGTAGAGCGCGACGCGGTCGGCCTCCGGGCCGTCGTAGCCCCCCCCTTCGGCAGATGCGCGGCACGTCACGACGCAGGGGAGGGGGGACTCCACCGGCAGACGTAGAACCTGCGCTTCGGTGAGAGGGTCGTGACCGGCGAAGAGCTCGTCGATCCGGAACTCGACGAGATCGGCCCCGGCGGCGCGGGCCGCGGCGGCGTCGGCGAGTGCGGCGTCGATGTCGTGGACGAGGAGTGGAACGCAGACCAGTGTCATCGGGGCCACTGTACCGCGCCCGGTCTCACGACCGAGACGCGCCGGCCCCCGCGGTGTATCCGCTGGCCCAGGCCCACTGGAAGTTGAAGCCGCCGATCCGGCCGTCAACGTCGAGGATCTCGCCGCAGAGGTGAAGCCCGGGCGTGGCGCGGCTTTCCATGGTGTCGAGGCGAACCTGCGCCAGCGGGATGCCGCCGGCGGTCACCTCCGCGTAGGTGAAGCCCCGGTCGCCCGTGACGGGGAGCGGGTAGTGCGCGATGGCCTCCACGAGTGCCCGACGCTGCTCGCGGGAGAGGGACGTGACCAGCGAGCCGGGGTCGAGGCCCGCGTGCGCGGCGATCAGCCGGGCGAGTCGATCGGGCATCCCAGGGGCCTCGTGACCGGGGACCGTTCTGCTACGCGGTACGGCGTGCGTGAGCCAGCGCAGCACGGAGAGCCCGCGGGCCGCGAGGAGCGCCGAGTCGATCTGCGCCGGGCTCTGGCCCGGGGCGAGGTTCATGGTCAACTCGACCGCGGGATCATCGAGACGCGCGGTAAGGACGTGGCGGCTGATGTCCATGGGCCCCGGGCCGGAGAGCCCGAAGTGCGTGAGGAGCACGGCGTTGGTGAACTCGGCCAACGGCTTGCCCGACGTAGCCCGCAACGAGAGCGTGGCGGGGAAGGCGATACCGGCGAGGTCACGGAGAGGGTGGGAGGCCGGAAGCGTGAGAGGGACGAGCGCGGGGAGAATTCGGGGCGTGGTGGTATGGCCGAGGGAGCGGGCGATGTCGTAGCCCGCGCCGTCGGAACCGCTCCGGGGGAGAGCCTTCCCCCCGGTGGCGAGGATGACTCGGGGCGCGCGAATGATCGCGGGTTCATCCTCCCGGGTGAGTTGGAACCCGCCCTCCGCGGGGGCGATGGTTCGGACCCTCCACGGATGGCGGATCTCGACTCCGGCGTCGAGGGCGGCGCGGAGGAGCGCGTCGAGGACCGTGTGGGCATCGTCGGAGACGGGGAAGAGTTTGCCCGTGTCCTCCTGCTTGAGCTCGACGCCGAGCTCAGCGAAGAACGCACGGGTGCGGTCGACGCCGAAGCGACCCAGGACGTTGCGGATGGCATGGGGAGAGGAGCCGGAGTATGCCCGCTCGTCGACGGCGTAGTGGGTGACATTGCAGCGCCCGCCTCCGGCAACGAGGATCTTGGCGCCGAGCTTCCGAGCGCCGTCGAGCGCGATCACACGCCTGCCCGCGCGTCCCGCGGTGATGGCCGCCATCAGCCCGGCGGCGCCCGCCCCCACAACCGCGATGTCGGCCTCGTGCGTCACGCGGGAGAGGGTACGTTCAGCCGAGAGCGGCGCCGATGAGAGCGACAACGCCGAAGGCGGTGCCCAGCCCGCCCATCACGATGCCGAAGATGGCGCGTCCCATCCCGTGAAGGCCTGGGGTCTTGCGGATGCGGATGGTCGCGATGATGCCGCAGGCCAGGGCGAACGGCGCGGGGAGAAGCAGGACGCTCAGCAGGCCGAGGTATCCGGCGGCGATCGCCCACGGGCAGCGGCCAACCGGGAGGATCATGCGCATGGCAAGATCGTCCTGCTGGCTGACGCCGGCGGAGCCCGTGACAGGCCCCGGCTGGACCGGCGGCGCGCCCGCGCCCGGCGGGTCCGGGGGGAGGCTCGCGAAGACAGCCGCGAGTTCCGCGACGGAGTCGGCACGTACCCACTGGGTCATGCCCGGACGCCAGACGAGCGAGCCCCGCCTGAGCAGGCCGGCAACGGCGTGCTGGGAGAGCAGCGCGAGCGTGGTCGGGCCGTGAGGCGTTCCCTGCTGCGCAACGAACCAACCGTGGTCGGATGTTCCGGCTTGAGTCGCGGAATCAGTCATGTGGCGAAGCCTCCCCGCGCGTGAACCATGGAGCATGTCGGACGGCTGATCAGGGGAACGTGCCGGAGTTGGCGGAGAGACTCATGATGATGCCGATGATGCCGAAGACCACGGTGAGCACGATGCCGATGATCGATGTGGTGATCCCGGCGGTGCGGATGCTCCCGGGGGTGGCGCTCTTGGCGCCGCAGATGAGACCGGCGATGCCGAACGGGACGCCGAAGATGCCGAGGCACAGGCCGAGCGAGCACGCAAAGCAACCCAGAACGAGCGAGGCGATCGCGAGGCCGTCCGAGCCGGGTGTGGCGGACGCGCGGATGAGCCCGGGCTGGATGGGCGGGGAGGGCATGGCCGGCCCCGTGGCGGGAGGCAGGGTTCCGAGGCTGAACGCCGCGGACGGCTGCTGCACCGGCATGGTGGGCCGTGCGGCTACATCGGGCGGAGGCGCCGGAGGGACCATCGCTTGCGGGGCCAATGGCGGCTGGAGCGGGGGCTGGGGGACCACTCGCGGGAGCCACGCCGCGAAGAGGGGCACTTCGCGCGCGGGGAGCCAGTCCGCCATGCCGGCAGACCAGACAAGGGTGTCGGGAGAGATCCGACCCGCGGCGATGAAACCCGGGAGCGCCGCCTGCGGGATCGGGCCCTGGGGCGTGTCGTTCTGCTCGAAGTACCACGCCGGGTCCTGCTGCTGTGATGGCACGCTCACACGTTCCCCCTTTGAACGAGTTAGAGATCCGCCAGCCGGCGGGAGGTCTCCTGGGCTACGAGGTCCTTCATGAGCCGGGACATGTCGCCGGCGATGAGATCGCGGAGCGGGTACTCGCCGGGGAGGCGCTCGTCGGCGGCGATGCCCTCCTTGTAGCGGTAGGTGCGGATCTTCTCGCTGCGCCCGCCGGAGCCGATCTGGCTGTTCCGCGCGGCGGCACGCTCCGCGTTCTTGCGGTGCAGTTCCGCCTCGTAGAGCCGCGCCATGAGCAGGCGGCGGGCACGGTCGCGGTTCTGCTGCTGGCTCTTGGCCTCCATCATCTTGATGATGATGCCGGTCGGCTTGTGGTGGATCTGCCAGGCGGTCTCGACCTTGTTGACGTTCTGGCCGCCCGGGCCCTGTGCGCGAGTTGCCTGCTCCTCTACGTCGTTGGCCCAGTCGATCTTCACTTCGACTTCCTCGGGCTCCGGCAAGACCGCGACACTCGCCGTGCTCGTGTGGATGCGGCCCTGGGTTTCCGTGGCGGGCACGCGCTTGACGCTGTGTACCCCGGCCTCGAAGAGCATCTCGCTCCAGACGCCCGGGCCTCGGAGGTTCACCACCGCCGAGCGGAGCCCGCCCGTGGACGGATCAGCGGTGGCCTCGAGCGTTTCGGTCTGCCAGCCCTTGCGGGAGGCGTACTTCAGATACATTTCGAGCAGATCGCGGGCCCAGAGGCCGGCCTCGTCTCCTCCGGTGCCGGCGCGGACCTCGAGCATCACGCTGGCGATGCGCCGGTCATCGGCGGATACCAGAGCCGCGAGGGCCTCATCGAGCGTGGCGCTCGCCGCGGACGTGATCCGGGGGAGTTCTTCGCGGGCCAGGGCGACCAGCTCCCGGTCCTCGTTCGCGTCGAGGATGGCGCGGAGATCGCCGGCCTCGGCATCGAGCCTCACGAGCGTGTTCCAGGCGTCCGCGCCGGGCGCGAGGGCGGCTCGCTTGAGCGACAACTCGCGGACCTTCTTGTGGTCGGAGAGGACGTCCGGATCTTCGAGCCGGGCGCCGAGTTCCGCGTGCTCCTGGGCGAGGGAGGCGAGCTTGGCCATCACCCGCGGCGGCGTGCCCTCGCAGACGTGCCTGAGTTGCGTCCCCGCCTCGGAGGTCATGGGCCAAGCGTAGCCCGGGCCGGTCAGAGCATGACGCGGCGGACAAAGCCCTCCGCGACCATGGCGAGCAGGATCAGGGGGAGGTGTGCGATGGAGGCGAAGAACACCGCCCGGGCACGGGCCCGATCTCGCTTCGCGAGCAGGCGGAGGGCGAGGAGGGCGTAGGCGACACCCGTGAGCCCCGCGAGGATGACGTAGGGCAGACCGAGCAGGTCCGGCGCGAGGAACGCCGGGAGCAGCGTGGCCGGGATGAGCGCGAACGCCCACAGGGCCATCGTCGCTGCGGTCCAGGTGCCGGCGCGGTCGATGACGGGGAGCACGGCGTAGCCCCCGCGCTCGTAGTCGTCCCGGTACATCCACGCGATCGCCAGGAAATGCGGGATCTGCCAGATGAGCATCAGGCCCACCAGCGAGAGGCCCAGCGGCTCGGTCAGAGAGGCGAGGCCCTCGGTGCGTGTGGCGGCGGTCCAGCCGATGAGCGGGGGCAACCCGCCGGGAATCGCGCCGACGAACGTCGAGAGTGTGCTGAAGGGCTTCATGGGTGTGTAGAGGAAGACGTAGGACACAACGCAGGCGAGCGAAACCATCGCGGGCATGAGCCCGACCATGGAGAGCACGCTGACGCCCAGGAGGGAGAGGGTAATGCCGGCGATGAGCACAACGCGTGGCGTGAGTCGGCCCGAGGGAAGGGGCCGCTTCGAGGTACGGTCCATGCGGGCGTCGCGGTCACGCTCGATCCACTGGTTGATCGAGTTGGCGCCGGCCGCGGAGAGCGCGGTGCCCACGAGGCAGATGACGGCCTGGAGGTAGAGGTGGGCGGGGTCCCAGGAGCGCTGGAGTGCGGCCATGGCGAACCCGACCATGGACGTGATGGTGACGAGGCGGGTGATGCCGGGCTTGGTTGTTTCGACGAGTGAGGCCCAGTCGCCATGTTGGACGCGGAGGGGTCTGGGTTCGTCGTGAGGGAGTGCCTGGGCGTTCACGGGCGATGGTACGCGGAAAAAAGAAGGGCGAGCCCAGCGGGCCCGCCCTTCCGAGGAAGCACGTTCAGGAACGGCTATCAGGGGCAGCCGCCGCCGCCGACGGTGTTGATGAGGGCAGCGACGTCGTCCTGGTCGACGTTGCCGTCCTGGTTGAAGTCAGGGTCGATGCCGGTGGGGTTGTCGCCACCGCCGACGACGTTGATGAGGTAGGAGACGTCATCCTGGTCGACGTTGCCGTCCTGGTTGACGTCGGGATCGCAGGTGGGCCCGCCACCGTCGTTGCCGGCGTAGAGGTCGGCGCCGAGCTGGAGGCTGGAGCCGGAGGTGCCACGCAGGTGCCAACGGTTGGGGACGGTGAGGGTGTCGAGGTAGTCGAGCGGCCAGAGGCCGGTGCCGAGGTAGTAGGTGCCGGCGGGGAGGGCGGGCATACCGACGGGGGTGTTGCCATCGAAGGCGATGGTGTTGCCGCCGTAGGTGCGGGCGCCGGGCATGCCGCTGGAGAACTGGGGATGGAGGCCCTCGCCCTCGTCATCGGCGAAGGCGACGAGGTCGCCGTTGGAGTCGAAGAGGAAGGCCATGCCGTCGGTGTTGGGGCCGGAGAGGCCGAAGAAGTCGATGTCGAGGAAGTGGGTGGCGTCGGTGGGGTTGGCCAGGGTGAACTTGTGCCAGGTCACGCCGCGGACGGCGATGGCCGCACCGGTGCCGGGACGGGAATCGCCGTTGATGTTGGGATCGATGGGGCCGCCGAGGGTGTCGTAGTCCACGCCGTTGATGACGGGGGGCGTGGTGGTGGGCAGGGGCCCGCCGTTGGTGTTGGTGGAGAAGTTCAGGCTGAAGGCGCCGCCGGGGTTGGCGGAGGCGGTGACGGTGTACGCACCGGCGAAGGTGGAGCCCTGGGGAGCGACGGCGACGTAGTACTCGCCGGCGACGAGCTCGCCGTCGCGGCCGTCGTAGTCCTGCGCATCCGAACCGGGGTTCGGGAGCGAGCGGACGCCGAAGGTGAGCTTGTCGTTGGTGCCCACGCCGGCGTCGTTGTTGCTGGCGAGGAGGGCGCCGCTGTTGTCGTAGAGGGCGATGGAGACATCGCCGGTGGAACCCTCGGTGTCGGCGTTGAAGAACTGGTTGACGAAGTCGAAGGCGTCGCCGTTGAGGCAGACCTTGTACCAGTTGACGGCGCCGGCGCCGACGTTGCCGGAGGTGGTCAGGCCGCTGTCAGCGATGCACCCGAGGTCGGTCGCGGGGGGCGGGGGCGCGGAGACGTCGGCGCGGAGACGGAACGCCGTGGAGGCGTTGGTCGTCGCGGGAGTCGTCGCGAAGGCGTAGGCGCGGTGCTCGCTGGGGTTGGCGTTGGCCGGGGCAGCGGAGCCGACGAAGATGCCGTTGCGGTTGTAGTCGTGGCCGTAGGGGATCTCGGGAGCGCCCGCGGTGGCGGGGTTGCCCGTGGCGCCCTGCGCGCCGCTGTTGGAGGCGATCCAGATGCGGAGGTTGTCATCGGCCCAGGGGAGCGTGCCACCGGGGGCGGTGATCATGCACTCCACCCAGACGTCCTGGGTGCCCGGGGGCAGGGAGATGGCGCCGGTGAGGGCGGGGGTGACCTGCCAGATGAACGCGCCGGAGGCGTCGCCGAACTGGGTGTTGACAAAGCGCTGCTCGGCGATGGGGGTCGCGCCGGAGGCGATCATGGTCGTGGTGTTGGTGCGGGTGACGTCGGCGGAGTTCCAGAAGCGGACGACGTAATCGAAGTCCCAGAGCTGGCCGGCGCCGGTGCGCACGCCGTAGGTGAGCTGGTCGATGTCGATCTGGGCCTGGCCGCAGGCGGGGCCGGGGCAGAAGTTGACGTGGAAGAGGTGGTGCTGGCTGTTCGTGCCCGCGAGGGAGCTCAGGAGGCCCACCGTGAAGGTGTTCGACATGTTGTCGTAGACGAACTGGGGGGCGCGGCTGGAGTAGGCGCCGCCCTGGTTCACGACACGGAAGCCGTCGATGTGCTCATCGGCGGTGATGGGGGTGACCTGCGCCAGAGCGGGCAGGGCCGAGCCGGCAAGTGCGGCCAGAATCAGAGACTTCTTCGCCATTTCTAGAACTCCTCTCGAGAGTGCGGGCCGAACACCGGCCGCCGAACCAGAACGTACATCAGCGGTCGTCAAGACGGACGACCCCCGTTCCTCCACGAACAGATCGGACCATGCCGACGCCAAATGTCGGCAACCCGAATGTTTTTGCAGTCTACCAGTGAATTATCAGGTTGCAAGCAGATTCCGCGCATGGGAAGCGGAGGAAATCGTTTCCCCTGTCCCGTACGGAAGTTGTGTGGGCGGCTCTCCCAAGCCTGCCGACACCCCAGAGCTTGAAAACGTGGGGCGGGCTGTGGCCCGCCCCACGCGGAAGTGGTTATCGGATCATCGGGAGGGGCTCAGGGGCAGCCGCCGCCGCCGACGGTGTTGATGAGGGCCGCGACGTCATCCTGGTCAACGTTGCCGTCCTGGTTGAAGTCAGGGTCGATGCCGGTGGGGTTGTCACCGCCGCCAACGACGTTGATGAGGTAGGAGACGTCATCCTGGTCGACGTTGCCGTCCTGGTTGACGTCGGGATCGCACGGGGGCGTGATGTTGCAGTCGGCCCAGGAGGGGATGATGGTTCCGCCCTGCTGGAATCCGTTGTTGCCGGAGGTGTTGCGGAGGTGCCAGCGACCGTTGTTGGAGGGGTCGGGGGAGTACTGGTTGCCGCCGGACCAGGTCTGTGCGAGGTAGTAGGTTCCCGCGGCGAGGGGGTTGGTGTCGTTGAAGATGACGGGCGGGGGCACGGAGGCGCCGCCGATGGCGGAGGTCACGAGGTTGCCGTTGGAGTCGAAGAGGTGCCAGGAGTGGCCGATCGTGACGTCGGAGGTGTCCATGTCGATCTGGAGGGTGTTGGTGGCGTCGGTGTTGCGGCAGACGGTGAACTTGTACCAGTCGACGCCATAGGGCACCTGGGCGCGGCTGCCGATCGGCACGCCGGGGTTGACCAGAGTGCCGAAGTCGGGCTCGCGGAGCGCGGGCTCGACGGAGGGCTCGATGGTGTTGCCGAGGCCGTCAACGGCGGCGTTGGTGCGGATGTTGACGGTGAAGTTGCCGCCGGCGGCGGGCACGCAGGAAGTGAGGCAGGGCGTGGCGTGGAGCGCGCCTTCGGGGGCGACAATCAGCACGTAGTTACCAGCGGGGAGGCCGGGGCCACCGGAGTAGACACGACCGTCGTACTGCACGCCGTCGAGGACGGCGGCGCGGCGGCCCATGCCGGCGGAGAGCTGGGCGTTGTTGCCCGAGCCGGAGCTGGTGTCCTGCCAGATGAGGGCGCAGGTGTCGGCGTTGAAGAGGCCGATGTTCACGTTGGCGGAGGAGCCCTCGGTGTCGATGTCGAGGTAGCGCCAGTCGGTGTCCATGGCGCCGTTGGGGAGGGTGAAGGTGATGACGTGGGTGCCGCCGCTGCCGGGGAGCGTGCCGTTGACCTGGTAGGGGGTGTTGTCGGCGAGGGAACCGAGGGTGGTGTTCACAGGCGGGGGCACGGCGTCACGAGTGGCCTGGAAGGCCATGAACGCGCCGCGGCGGCCCGCGGTGGTGCCGGTGCGCTGCGCACCCGGGAAATAGGGGCAGGCGCCGCCGGACTGCGGATTCGCGAACCAGCGGAACTCATCGGAGTTACCGACTGGGATGCAGGTGTAGTTGGCGCGGCTGAACGGAGCGAAGTAGCAGAGGGGAACCGTGCCAGCGGCGTCGGCCCACAGGGACATCACCACGCTCCAGGTGTTGGGAGAGGTGGAGCCGAGGTAGGGCAGGGTGACCTGCTCGCCGACGTCAAGGCCGATGAAGACGGGGAAGAACTGGCCGGAGTTGCTGCCGGTGTTCCAGCCGGTGCCGAGGTTGACAATGCTGGTGATGGGCGTGCCGGAGCCGGGGTTGGTGCCGGCGGCGGTCTGGGTGTGGGTGGGGAAGAACTCGAGCTTCATGTAGATCGTGGGATTTCCGGCGAGCGGGTCGGCGCTGGACCAGATGCCGAACTTGATGGCGTTGATGGTGAGGTCTTCGTTGGCGTTGTTGACGATGATCATGTCATCGGCGATGGCCTGGGCGCCGCCGGGGCCGCCGGGGCCGGCGAAGCCGCCGGTGGCCGCGACGCCGGTGACTGGGATGCCGATGTCGTAGATGGGGTAGTTGCCCGGGACGCGGCTGTCGTAGCCGACGGGCCGGGTCCAGTTGATGGAAAGATTCGGGTTGCTCCGCGCATCGATGGCGGGCCCGACGTCAAGGTCGGACTGGGCCATCGCGGGAGCCGCGAGGCCGGCGAGCAGCGCGAACATCAGCGTCTTCTTCATGACGAAAACTCCTCTCGAGAGTTGCGGGCCGAAAAAAGGCCCAAAGCGCGGACACGACGATCCTCGAACGTGAGCGATCAGCCCAAGGGCCACGCGCCCGAGGGATTGCGGTCACTCTGTTGTGCGAGAACCCCTGACTCGATCACGAAACGTTGTCCGAGTGCGGCTCCGGCCTTTGGCGAGCCTCTTCGAGCGGAACCCGGACGAACCGGACACTCCGAACGGGACACTCCGTTGCAGCCGCCGCGAGAACCGCGGGGGCCAATACCCCTGATCGAAACCCCTTCGCACGACTCGAAACTGAGTCTAACGAAAGCTTGGCCCGCCGCAAGTGAATCTGCGTGCGCGTGCGGTCAGAATTCGGGTGCGCGGGGCCAATCAACAAGCTGTCCCCCATGAACGGGGCAGGGGGTGCCTGAACGGGCCAAGGTCAGCGTCGGGACGACGGGCGCTGTGCCATCGCCTCAACGAACTGGTCAAAGAGGTAGGAGGCGTCGTGCGGGCCGGGGGAGGCCTCGGGGTGGTACTGCACGCTGAAAACGGGCTTGGTCGCGTGGCGGAAGCCGGCCAGCGTGCCGTCGTTCAGGTGGGTGTGGGTGGGGACACCCCCCACTGCCCGGAGCGACTCAGCCTCGACGGCAAAGCCGTGGTTCTGGCTGGTGATCTCGACGCGGCCTGACTCGGTGTTGAGGATGGGCTGGTTGGCGCCTCGGTGGCCGAACTTGAGCTTGTATGTCTTCGCCCCCAGGGCCAGGGCCAGGAGCTGGTGCCCGAGGCAGATGCCGAAGGTCGGGATGGTTTCGGCCTCTGGCTGATTCAGGATGGTGCGTAGCGTGGCGATGGTGGCGTCGACGGCGGCCGGGTCGCCGGGACCGTTGGAGATGAACAGGCCGTCGGCTTCACCCGCCTTGAAACGGCGGAGGATCTCGTGAGCAGGGGTGTCGTGCGGGATGACGACGAGCTCGCACCCTCGCTGCGCGAGGTTTCGGAGGATGTTGGACTTCGCGCCGCAGTCCAGGGCGAGGACGCGGTAGGTGCGCGTGGGCTTGGGCTGGTTGAGGAGGGCCCAGTCGCCGAGGGTCTCGTCCCAGGAATGCCCGGCGTTGCAGCCGACGCGGGGGACGAGGTTCTGGCCGGCCATGCTCGGGGCTGCCTTGGCGCGGGCGACGAGGTCCGCGTCCGAAAGGTCTGCGCGGTCCGTGAGCGTGCCGGGCATGGCGCCGCCCGTGCGGAGGATGCGGGTGAGGGCTCGAGTGTCGATGCCCGAGATGCCGAGGACACCCTGGCGGGAGAGGTAGTCTGAGAGGGAGCCTGTGGCGCGGAAGTTGGAGTGCAGGCGGGCGAGTTCGCGGACGACAAAGCCCGCGACCTGAACGCGTGCGGACTCCGTGTCGTCGCTGTTGACGCCGTAGTTCCCGATCATGGGAAACGTCTGGACGAGGATCTGGCCCGTGTAGGAGGGGTCGGTGAGGGCTTCCTGGTAACCGCACATGGCGGTGGTGAAGACGACCTCAGCGACGGAGACGATGCCCCTGCCGGTGGCGCCGAAGGCGGAGCCTGTGAAGACGGTGCCGTCGGCAAGGGCGAGCCTCGCGGGGGGAGCGACTACGGTCTTTGCGGACGGGGGATGTGTGTTGGGCATCGAAAGTGGAGTGTAGCGCGCGTGCGCGATCGGACTCTCTTTGCGGCGCAGGAAACAGCCGACAGCGGCGGGGTTTTCGTGCGCGTGGCGGTGGAGCGGGGGATCGATCGCGGGCCGGCGGACGCCGCGCTGACCTATCGGTGTGACCCGGGTGCGGGCGAGGTCTGTGTGCGCGTGGGGGAGCGCGTGGAGGTGCCGCTGGGCCGGGGCGGGAAGGCGACGGGGGGCATCGTCGTGGAGATCGGGGGGGCGGAACTGCTGGGAGATCTGCCGCCGTCTCGCGTGAAGCGGGTGCTGAGGCGGACGGGGGCTGCCCTGCCTCAGGGGCTGCTCGATCTGGCGGGGTGGATGGCGGAGTACTACGTCAGCCCTCTGGGCATGGTGCTGATGGGGATGATGCCGGCGGCGGTGAAGGCGGGGACGGGCCGGCGGGCCGAGGAGATGGCAACGCGCGGGGAGTTGCCCGCGGGCGCGGCGCTCACGAAGGCACAGGCGGCGCTGTGGACTCGAGTTCAGGAGGTGGGAGCGCGGGAGTTTCCGATGCCGCTGAAGTCGCTCGCGGGGCTCGTGGGCGCGAGCGGCGTGGCGGGGCTGCGGAAACTGGCGGCGGCGGGCGCGATCCGGATTGAAAAGAGCGAGGCGATGAGCGCGGGAGAACTTCCCGGCTTTGAGGCGGTGGAGTCGGCGGGGGAGCCGCGGCCCGAGCCGACTGCGGAGCAGGCTCGTGTGATCGATGGGATCGATGCGCACCGAGGGTTTGGCGTCCACCTGCTGCGGGGCGTGACGGGCTCCGGAAAGACGGAGGTGTACCTTCGATTGATCGAGCGCGTGCTGGCGCGTGGAGGGCGGGCGATCGTTCTCGTGCCGGAGATCGCGCTCACCCCTCAGACGGCGGGGCGGTTCACAAGGCGGTTCGGGGGGTCGCGCGTGGCGGTATTGCACTCGGGGTTGACGGCGGCGCAGCGTCACCGGGAGTGGCGCCGCATCGCGGGCGGAGAGGCGGGCGTCGTGGTGGGCGCACGTTCCGCTGTGTTCGCCCCGGTGGAGCGTTTGGAACTGATCGTCGTGGATGAGGAGCACGACACGTCGTACAAGCAGGACCGGCTGCCCCGGTATCAGGCGCGGGACGTGGCGGTGAAGCGTGGGCAACTGGCGGGCGTGCCCGTGGTGCTGGGGTCGGCAACGCCCTCACTGGAGAGCTGGTCCAACGCCCGCGCTGGGCGGTATCGGCTGTGGGAGCTCGCCGATCGCGTGGGCGGGGCGGTGCTGCCCGCGGTGCGCGTGGTGGACTTGCGGCTGGAGCACCGGGCGCGGCGGGTGGAGGATCCCAGTGACCGGAGGCTGCATCTGCTGGGCCCGACGCTGGAGCGAGAGATCGAGATCGCGGTTCGCGCCGGCGGTCAGGTCATCCTGCTTCTGAACCGGCGCGGGTTTGCGAGTTATGTGTGGTGCCGAAACGCCGCGTGCGGGTTCGTGGCGGGGTGTGAGCAGTGCGACGCGAACCTGGTGGTGCATCGGCATGAGGGGCTGCCCACGGGGGGGCTCGTGCGGTGCCACCACTGCGGCGCTGAGCAGCGCGTGCCGGTGCTGTGCCCCTCATGCGGCGGGAAGGTGGCGCTGTGGGGCGGGGGCACGCAGCGGGCCGAGGAGGAACTGTGCTCGAAGTTCGCGTCGCTTGGGATCGTGGAGGGGCAGACGTTGCTGCGGGTGGATTCGGACACCATGCACGGCGCGCGGGACTACTACGAGGCGCTCGGGCGCTTCGGGCGGGGTGAGGTACGTGTGCTCGTCGGCACACAAATGCTGGCGAAGGGGCTGGATTATCCGAACGTGAGGCTGGTGGGTGTTCTGGATGCGGATCTGTCGCTGAACATCCCGGACTTCCGATCGTCGGAGCGCACATTCCAGCTCGTGAGCCAGGTGGCGGGCCGCGCCGGGAGAGGCGAGCATCCGGGGCTGGTCATCGTGCAGACGTACAACCCCGGCGCCGGGGCCATCCGGTTCGCGGCGGCGCACGACTACGAGGGCTTTGCCCGGGTGGAGCTTGCCGTGCGGGAGCGGGCTGGGCTGCCCCCCGCGACCAGAATGGCACGGGTGGTGTGCCGGGATGAGCGGTCCGAGCGTGCCAGGGAGGCGGCGGGGTTGATCGCCACGCACCTCAGCGCGAGCGGGCTGGTATCGGTGCGCGGGCCGATGCCGTGCGTGGTCGGGCGGGTGGCCGGGCAGTACCGTTACGCGGTGGAGATCGTGGGCGCCGGGGCGGGCCGCGTGCAGGCGGCGCTGGCGGGCGTACGGAAGGCGGGGCTGGTGAAGAGCGACGCAAAGACCGCGGTCGACGTGGACCCGGTGGCCTTGCTGTGAGCGGGCGTCGGAGGCGGAGCCGGGGTGGGCGGGAGCGAGGACGCATGGTTCATTGGACGAGCGACGACGGGAAGTTCGCGGGGAAGCGCGTCACGGTGATGGGGCTGGGGCGGTTCGGGGGCGGCTCCGGGGTCGCCTCATGGCTTGCGAAGCGCGGGGCCAGGGTCGTGGTCACGGACCTTGAGACGGCGGACAAGCTGGCGGCGTCTGTGGCGGAGGTGGAAGCCTCGGTGGAGCCCGGGAGCGTGGCATGGAGACTGGGCTCCCACGAGGTGCGGGACTTTGTGGAGGCGGACCTGGTGGTGGCGGGGCCGGCGGTGCCCAAGCCCTGGGCGAACCGGTACCTGCTCGCGGCGCGCAAGGCGGGCGTGCCGGTGACGACGGAGGTGAGGCTCGCCGTGCAGCGGCTGGACCGGGAGCGGGTGATCGGGGTGACGGGCTCGGCGGGGAAGAGCACGACGTGCGCTATGGCAGATCACCTGCTGTGCGCGTCGGGGGCACGCAGCCACCTGGGCGGGAACATCGGCGGGTGCATGCTAGCGGAGGCGGCGAAGATCGCGCCCGGAGACTGGATCGTGCTCGAGCTTTCGAGCTTCATGCTGTACTGGCTCGGGGCCGGGGTCGGCTACGACGAGGCCCCGGCCTGGTCGCCCCGCGTCGCGGTCATCACGAACATCACGGACAATCACACGGACTGGCACGGCACATTCGAGCACTACGCCGCGAGCAAGCTCGGACTGCTGAGGGCGGAGAAGCCGGGGGACATCGCGGTGCTCGCCCACCGAGAGGAGGCGGGTCCGCTGGGGGACCGGATGAGGCGGGAGGCATCCGCGCGAACGGTGATCGAGGTCGCGTCACCCGGTGCGGGCGCCCGCATGGGGCTCGCCGTGCCGGGCTCGCACAACGAGCAGAACGCCCGCATGGCGATGGCGGCGGTCCGGGCGGCCATGGGCACGGAGGCACCCGATGACGGCGCGATGCTCCGAGCGCTTCGCGGATTCACGGGCCTGCCTCACAGGCTGTGCCTGGTGGGAGAGCGGGGCGGGGTAAAGTGGTACAACGACAGCAAGTCCACGACGCCGGGGAGCACGCTGCTGGCAGTCCGTGCCTTCGAGGACGCGTCGAGGATTCACCTGATCGCGGGCGGATACGACAAGGGGAGCGACCTTTCGCCCGTCGGAGAACTCGCGGCCTCGCTCGCGGGCCTGTACACGATCGGGAAGACGGGTCCGGCGATCGCTGCCGCCAGCGGGGGGCGGGCGGTCGAGTGCGGCACGCTGGAGCGGGCCGTGGCGCGGATCCGGGAGCGGGCACGTGAGGGGGATGTAGCGCTGCTCAGCCCCGCGTGCGCGTCGTGGGACCAGTTCGAGCACTACGAGCAGCGGGGCGAGGTCTTTGCCGCGCTCGTGACGGGGGACGCGCGATGAATCGACTCCTGACGCACGGGATGCTGCTCTCCACGATCGCGGTCTTGTCCGGCGGGTGCGCATCGCATCAGCGGACCGAGCCCGCGCCCGCGGCACCGCCTGGGAC
The DNA here is from genome assembly GCA_021405315.1 of Leptolyngbya sp. PLA1. Lineage (GTDB taxonomy): Bacteria > Planctomycetota > Phycisphaerae > Phycisphaerales > UBA1924 > RI-211. The sequence goes on along the minus strand of QWIH01000012.1, from coordinate 51,818 downwards.
CCCTGCTCCCGCGGCGCCGGCGGAACCTTTGAGCCCGCCGGCACCTCAGGTCCCTCCCACCGCTGCCACACCGCCCGCGACTCCGGCGGGCCTGAAGGAAGTCTTTCCGCACGTGCGGGTGGATGCGGCCAAGCGGGAGGTCGAGATCGACGGGATCGTGCCGATCGATGCGCACAACCCGAAGACACCGAGGGTGTACCTTGAGGTGGTGCTCTGCTCGACGGACACGAAGGAGCACGAGGCGCTGGTTGCCACGGAGGCCCGGCCGTCGCACGTGCACGCGGCACTTCTGCTGGCGGGGCTGGAACCCGGCACGCCGGGGACCTGGGACTGGGAGGGGGCGCAGATCCGCCCGGTGCCTCCGACCGGGCCGCGGCTCACCGTGAGGCTCGAGAGGCCCGACACGGGAGAGGCCTGGTCGCCGGCGGAGTGGGCGACCTCAGCGCGCACGGGGAGGTCGCTGGCGGAGCTGGAGCCGGGCGAGGGGTTCCTGTTCACGGGCTCTCAGATGTTGACACGCAACGGCGTGGAGCACTATCGCGCCGACCGCGAGGGGTGCATCGTGGGACTGGCGACGTTCGGGGGCGAGGTCGTGGGCTACTCCAGGCTGCACAGCCCGGAGTCGTCGCTGGAGGAGCCGGACTGGATCGCCCGCGGCTCGACCGTTCCGCCCTTCGGCACGAGGATCGTGGTGAGGCTCCGGGTGGCGGACTGAGCGTCAAGGGTCGTTGCGGATGCTCAGCGTGCGCGTCCGCGGCTTGTCGTCGATGGTCTCGGTGATCTCGACATCCACGGGCTTGCCCAGGATGACGCCGGAGGCGACAAGAGCTTCGGCGGCCGCGTCGGCGGTGGACACTTCCTTGCCCGCGACGGAGCGGAGTCGCATGCCGCTCGTCAGGCCCGCGGCGGCGGCGGGAGAGCCGGGCACGGTGAAAACGACCGACGGGCCGCTCTGGCTGTCGCGGAGCATGAGGCCGAGTTCATCACGGATGGCCTGGTTGTACTGCCGGGCGGCCAGATCCCTGGGCATGGCACCCAGAGTGACGGCGATGGAGAGCGACTCATCGCCGCGGAGCACCTGAAGCTCGAGCGTGTCTCCGGGCGACGCGGAGTTGATGACGCCACGGAGTTGGTCCGCCTCTCGGACAGGCTGGCCGGAGGCGGCGGTGATCTGGTCGCCGGCCTTGAGGCCCGCCGCCGCCGCGGGAGAGTCCGGGACCACGCGGCCGACCCGGACGGTGCCTCGCTCGTCCTCGCCGAAGAAGATGCCGATGTAGCCTCCGACCGGGGGCTGCCCGGCGATGATCTGAGGGACGCGGGACTCGATGGCGGCGAGGGGGATGGCGAAGGAAATGCCGGCAGACTGGCCCTCGCTGGTGCCCTGAGTGTCCTGGGCGGTGGCGATGGCGACGTTCATGCCGACGAGCCGGCCCCGGACGTCGACGAGCGGGCCGCCGGAGTTTCCGGGGTTGACGGCGGCGTCGGTCTGGATGAAGTTCGCCGGGCTCACGAAACCCGTGGCAGTGCGGGCGGAGCGGCCCAGGGCCGAGACGACGCCTTCCGACATGGAGAACTTGAAGTTGAAGGGCGAACCGAAGGCAAAGACGCGGTCGCCCTTGGTGAGGCGGACCCCGGTGGCGCGCCGCAGGGGGATGAGGTGCGGCCCGGGTTCGACGCGCAGCACCGCGATGTCGCCCGTGAGGTCCATGCCCACCACGGTGGCGTTCACGACGCGGGCATCGGCGAACTGCACTCGGATCTGCGTCGCGGCGGCGACGACGTGCGCGTTGGTGATGATGTGGCCCTGCGAGTCGAAGACCCAGCCTGAGCCGGAGGAGAACCGGCGGGTGTCGTCGCGGTCGGCCTCGACCTGGATGTGCACGACCGAGGGCTCGACGCTCACCGCGACGTTGCGGACGGCTCGGTTGAGCCGCTCGAGCACATCATCGGAATCCAGCGACTGCTGGGCGAGCTGCACCGTGGCCCGGGTCTGCTCGCTGGCGATGCGACGGACCATGTCCGGGAGCGCGAGCGTGACGACGCCGGCGCTGACGAGCACGACGAAGGCCGGACCGAAAGAGACGATGCGTCGCATGCTGTGTCCTTCGCCGGGGGTGCCCGGCGGGGATTCATCGGTTCCGGGAATGCGGCGGGGCGGAAGGCTTGGCGTCTTTGAGCGTGGGGGTCGTGGCTGGGGGGGGTGGAGTGTTTTCCGGACCTGGCTGCGCGGGCCGCGAGGGTCCGATCTGCCGGGCGTCGACACGCCGGACCCATTCCGAGGCGGCGGCCTGGATGGCCGGGCCCAGAGAGGCCACGGCCTCCGCGAAGACCGGGGGCGTTTCGGTCATGCCCAGGAGGTCCTGGAGCACGAGCACCTGGCCATGGCACCCGGAGCCGGCGCCGATGCCGATGACGGGCACCCCGGACTGCGCGATGATCCGGGACGCGAGGGCCTCCGGGACAGCTTCAACGAGCAGCATCACGGCTCCCGCGGCCTCGAGCGCGGCCGCGTCGCGCGCGATCGCGTCGGCCTCCGCGGGTGAGCGGCCCGCACCCGCGTAGCCCCCCGTGAGGGCGGCACGCTGGGGACGGCTGCCCACGTGTGCGCACACGGGGATGCCGGCGCGGGTCATCTTCTCGATCAGCGGGGCGAACGACGCGTCGGCCTCGATCTTCACGATGTCGGCCAGTCCCTCGGTGAGAAAGCGGCCGGCGTTGCGGATCGCGCTCGCGTCGTCGGCCTGGTATGACATGAACGGCATGTCGCCCATGACCACGCGACCCGGGGCGCCGCGCTTCACCCCGGCGGTGAGCGCGAGCAGCACGTCCAGCGGCATGTCGATGGTGCGATCAAATCCCAGGATGACCTCGGCCGCCGTGTCGCCCACCAGCAGAACGTGCACGCCGGCACGCGCCAGCCACCGGGCGGTCGTCGCGTCGTAGCAGGTAAGACAGGCGAAGGGCCGGCCTTCCTGCGCCATCCGGCGGAGGGTCTTGATCGTCACGCGGTCCGGGGTCGCCATGGCACCATCGTATTCGGCCCCGGCCGACTCCGGGTTGCGGCCCAGTACGATGCACGGATGCCCAGACTCGTCACGCCTGAGCACATGGACGACCCGGCAGCCTCGCGCGAGGCCCTGGCGAGCACGCTCTCGCACCTGCGGCTGCTGAACCGGCACCTCGGTGGCGAGGCGGCGCTGCTGCATCATCTGCGCGGGTGGTCCGGGAGGTGGCCGAAGGGGAGGCCGATCACGCTCCTGGATGTGGGCACGGGTGGAGCGGACCTCCCGCTGGCGGCCCGGGCGTGGGCGGCGGACCTGGGTTTTGACCTCCGCGTGACCGGGATCGACGTGCACGAGACGACGCTGGCGCTCGCGCGCGAGCGCGTGGCGGATGCGGGGGGCGTGACGCTGGAGCGGTGCGACGCCCGCGAGATCAAGAGGCGGTTCGGGGTCGCGTCATTCGACTACGTACACGCGGGCCTGTTTCTGCACCACCTCCCGGAGATCGGGGTGCTCACGGTGCTCGCCGCGATGGATCAGGTCGCCCGCGCCGGGATCATCTGGAGCGACCTCAACCGGTCCTGGCTCGCGGCGGCGGGGGCGCGGGTGCTCACGATCGGATCGCCGGCGCACGTGAAGCACGACGCGATCGTGAGCGTGCGTGCGGCGTTCACGAAACGGGAGGTGCTGGACATAGCCTCACGCCTCGGGCTCTCGTATTGCAGATACAGGCTGCACATGTCGACGCAGCGGTTCACGCTCGCGGGGGAGCGGCCCGGCGCGTGGGCGTGAAAGGCGGGGAAGATGCGTGCGACGCTTCCTACCCTCCGCCCGTGCCAATTCTGAGCTGCAACAACGTGCTGGTGAGATTCGGGGATGACATCATCCTCGATGGGGTGTCGCTGAGCGTGGAGGCGACCGACCGCATCGGCCTGGTCGGCCGCAACGGCACGGGCAAGAGCACACTCCTCCGCGTGCTCGCGGGGGTGCTCAAACCGGACTCCGGGGGGGTCTCGCTCCAGCGCGGCACCAGGCTCGGCTACCTCCGACAGGACCCGCACTTTGACCCCAACGAGACGCTGCTCGACGCGGCGGAAGGGGCCTTCGAGGAACTGCACCGGCTGCACGCGGCCCAGCACGAGCTCTACGACCGCATGGCCGGGGCAACCGGCGACGAGCTGGACAAGCTGATGAAGCAGCAGGCGGCCCTGGAGGCGCAGGTGGAGGCGGCGGGCGGCTACGCGCTCGAACACCGCATCGAGGCGGTGCTGCACGGCCTGGGCTTCACCGACTCACAGTTCTCACTCAAGGTGGGGAACCTCTCGGGCGGACAGCGGGGCAGGCTGGCGCTGGCGAGGCTGCTGCTGGAGAGCCCGGACGTGCTCCTGCTGGACGAGCCGACCAATCACCTCGATATCGACGGGCGCATCTGGCTCGAGAAGTTCCTCCGCGACGAGTACAAGGGCGCCGTGCTCATGGTGAGCCACGATCGGTACCTGCTCGACGCGGTGGTCGGCAAGATCATCGAGACCGAGCAGGGCAGGCTCATCGACTATCCCGGCAACTACGCGAAGTTCCGGGAGCTGCGCGAGCACCGCCGGCTCACGATGCTCCGCGCCTATGAGGCGCAGCAGGGAAAGTTCCGCAAGGAGGAGGAGTACATCCGTCGGTTCAAGGCGGGCCAGCGGGCCAGGCAGGCCAGGGGGCGCGAGACACGCCTGGACCGCGAGAAGCTCCAGAACACGCTCGAACGCCCTATGGAGCTGGACACGTTCGATTTCGAGCTGCCCAAGGCGCCGCGGAGCGGTGACATCGCCGTGAGCTGCCGCGGGCTGTCGAAGAAGTATCCGCGCGAGGACGGCGGGGAGAAGGTGCTGTTCCACGAGATGGACATCTCGATCCAGCGCGGGGAGCGCTGGGGCATCATCGGACCCAACGGCGCGGGCAAGACAACCTTTGTGCGGTGCCTCCTGGGCGAGACACCCGCGGACGCGGGCGTGGCGAGGCTGGGCTCCAACGTGGTGCTGGGCTACTACCGCCAGACGCACGAGGGCCTGCCGATGGACCTGCCGGTGTGGCGATACCTGCAGAACGTGATCCTGAAGGAAGCGCCGACGGCGGACATGAGCGAGCAGCGCGCGAGGGACCTCGCCGGCGCGTTCCTCTTCAGCGGAGATGAGCAGGAGAAGCTGCTGGGGATGCTCTCGGGCGGTGAGCGCAGCCGCGCGGTGATCGCGGGGCTGCTCGCGAGCGCCAAGAACGTGGTGATCCTGGACGAACCAACGAACCACCTCGACATCCCGAGCGCGGAGCGACTGGAGCAGGCGCTCTCACCCGAGAGCGGGTTTTCGGGGACCCTGCTGCTGATCAGCCATGACCGCGCGCTGATCGACGCGACGTGCGATCACCTCATCGTGCTGGACGGACACGGAGGGGTGCAGCTCTTTGCGGGGAACTACACGGAGTGGCGGCGGAAGGAGGACTCCAAGCGCGCCCAGGAACAGCAGACCCTGGCACAGGCCAAGGCGCGCAAGGAGGAGCAGGAGCGGCGTCAGAAGCAGTCGCAGGAGGCTGCCAGGCGACGCCAGCCCACCGGCGACCCCCAGCAGGACCGGCTGGCGAGGATGAAGACCGAGCAACTCGAGAAGCGGATCGAGGAGATCGAGACTCGGCTGCGGGCGATCGACCGGGAACTCGCCGATCCGGACACCTGGCGCGACCAGGCGAAGAGCAACCGGCTGTCGAAGGAGCGGGAGAAGCTCACGGGCGAGCTTGAGCCGCTGGAGTTCGAATGGGCTCGGCGCGCCGCGGAATGACCTCACCACGACATCGCTCAGCCGGCTGAGACCAGCGCGACCAGGCCGGCGAAGATCGCCAAACCCGTCGCCGCGGCGAAGGCCCAGAGGGCCCATGACCCGACGTTCGCTCCACCGGGCCGGGGAATGACGCGCAGCGTCCGGTCGATGCTGGAAACCGGCGCCTCGCGACGGACGGCGTCCTGAACGACGGCGATGATCAGGTTTGCGTCGAATGGCCGCAGGCCCCTGCCCTGAGCCGCCTCGACGAGACTGCGGCGGACCTCCGGACGGAGGATCGCCGCCCGGCCACCCTCGATCGCGCGGGCAACCTCTATCGCGAAGGCGGCGCGGGCGTCGTCAGCGGCGAGTGCGGCCTCGTGGTTTTCGCGAGCGACATCGCGGCGTGCCGCGCGGGCCGGCTCCGGCAGGTCCTGGGCCCGGACGAGGCGCAGCGCGGGGGTGTGAATGGGCCGGGTCTGCGACATCTGCACAGACAATACGACGCGTTGACGATCCGGTGGCGGGAATCCTGAAAGTCCGTGCCGGTCGGGGTGAGGACGGGTCGATACAGTCGTCCCACCCGCCACAGACGGCGGGCGGCCTCCCCACTCCCATGCCTGAACTCCACGACAACGCACCCGCCGCGACACCCCGAGGGGCGACTGAGATCATCACGCCTTTGGGGCGGGAGGAGATCCTGAAGAGGCTGGACGTTGCATCTCGGCGCGGGCGCCTGCCCGGGTACATGCCGGGGAGGGACGGCGAGTTGTTCGGGGCGGAGGAGCTGGGCCACCCGTTTGACTACAGGTTGAGCGTGCACGCGGCGAGCGCCGAGGGGGGCACGAGGCTCACGTGGTCCATGCGGATGCTGCCCAAGATGCCCGTGATCTTCGGGGCGGTGCTGGCACTCTCGGTGTGGCCCGGAGTCTGGCTGACGGACTCGATGCTGCGCGCATACTTCTCGGGGTATGACTTCAGGACGTGGATGTGGTATCTGCCGGTGACCGTGCTGCCGATCCCGTGGATGTGGCGGGGCTTCATGAGGCGCAGCCGCGAGAGCGCGACGCGGCTGCGGGATGAGATGCTGGAGGCGGTGCGGGCGGAACTGAACGGGGAGAAGGCGGGGTGAGCGATGTGGGACCCCGGCGAGGTGCTCGCCGCGGCGAGCGCTGGGCTGGCAGCGCGTGAGGCGGAGTGGCGGGCGGAGCAGGCCGTGCGCGGGCTGGATTCGCTGAGCGAACTGGATCTGCACGGGGTGTTGGAAGCCGGGCTGTGCGGGTGCGGGTGGTGCGTGCTGCGCGAGCAGCCGTACCCCGGCCCGGCGGGGTCGCGGGCCTTTCGGCGGGAGCGTGAGCGCTGCGACTTCGCGCTGCTGCCGGCGGGGCTGACATGGCTGCGTGACGGGCCGGCAACCCTGAGGGAGAGGGACGCGCGGGCCGGAACGCTCTTTGAGCGCGTGCCCACGGAAGAGCCCGCGGGCGCGGCGGATCCCGAGGACGCGTACTGGCTGGAGGTGAAAGTCGTCGGGCAGCATGCGCCCAGGCAGGGCGTGCCGGAGCCGAACGCGGCGTACGCCGCCGAGCTCGTGCGCGCCATCTCCGAGGACCTGCTGAAGCTCGCGAAGGAGCCACGCGCGACGCACGCCGGCGTGCTGCTGGTCATGTTCACCGAGGATGAGGCGACGGCGGCGCACGATCTGGACGTGGCGCTGCACCGGGCTCTGGACCGCGGGGCGGCGTTCAGGGGCTACCGGCGGACGACATTCCCGGTGCTGGACCGGATCGGCAACTCGTGCTGCACCACGGCGCTGGTCGAGAGGGCGCTGGCGTAGTTGGTCAGGTGGGCAAGGGACTGGGGTTGCCCGCGTGAGGAAGGTGCGCCGGGATCTCGGCGGGGCGGCGGAGGCCGATCATCTCTTCGATGGCGTCCGAGGCGAGCGAGGCGGCGTGCAGGCCCTCGAAGTCCCGAAGGACGCGGCTGATGTCCGCTTCCTGGGCGGCACGGACGGAAGGGTCGACGAGGAGTTGCTCCATCGCGCGGACCAGCGGGCCGGCACCGCCGTAGTGCGGGATGAACTCCGGGACGATCCGTCGCCTGGCGAGCACGTTGGGAAGTGAGAAGACACTCGTCGCGAGGATGCTGCGGACGAGAAGGAAGAACAGCGGGTTGGACTTCTTGTAGAAGACGACCATGGGTCGTCGCTGCTTGGCGACCTGGAGTGTGACCGTCCCGCTCTTGACAAGCGCGATCTGGCACCAGCGGACGACGGCGTCGGTGTCCTGCACGACGATCCGGACCCCCTCCGGAAGGCCCCCGCGCGTGGAAGCCATGGAGCGGAGGAGGTCCGCCACGCGGTCGGAGGTGGCGGCGACGACTCCCACGGCGCCGGGGTGCAAGCCCTTCAGGGCCCGGAAGGCGTCGAGGATGATCGGGAAGTGGCGTTCGAGCTCGTTGGGGCGTGAGCCCGGCATCATGGCGATCCGCGGGTCGCCGTCGCCGAAGACGGAGGCACGCCGATCGAGCGCCCGGGTGTCGAGGGGCTCGTCAAAGAGAAAGTGACCGATGTACCGGGCCGGGACGCGCCTCCGAGTGAAGAACTCAGGCTCGAAGGGGAGCATGCAGAGCACCAGGTCGGTGAGGCGCCTCAGGCGGTGGATGCGCCAGCGGCCCCACGCCCAGATCTGCGGAGCCACGAGGTGCACGACCTTGATGCCGTGCTTCTTGGCGATCTCGCAGATGGGCATGTTGGCGGCGGGGCTATCGACCGGAACGTGAGCCAGAACGGGGTTCTTCGCGAGCCAGGCGTCGATCCGCTGGTTGATGCGCTGGTGCTCGAGGATCTTGGAGATGCCGGGCATTCCCATCACCGCGTCGTCCCCCGTGCGCTCCACAAGCGTGGCGCCCGCGCGCTCCATCCGGGCGCCGCCCCACGCGAAGATCGGGAGAGAGGGATGACGGCGGCGCAGCTCGGCGATCACCGCGGAGGCGTGGTCGTCGCCACTCGGCTCGAAGGCGGTGAACAGGAGCCCGCGGGGCGCTGGGGTTGGAACCGGAGCATCGCGCACCACTCCAGTGAAGCGTGGGACCGCCTTGAAGTCAAGTGTTTACTAACAATGAATACGGGCCGCCGGGATCCACACGCACCGGACCCCGCCGTCCGATCTGCTCATTGACCCTGCGCGAGGCTGAAACCCTTCGTGCCGTCGAAGGTGCGGAGAAGTTCGTACGAGCAGACCGTGAAGCTCTCGGCGATGCGGTCGAGGAGCGCGATGGCGCGGCTCTGCCCGAAGGCACCCGGGGGCGTGCCCTCCTTCAGCTCGAAGCGCACACGGTAGTAGTCCACGCACTCGGTGTAGACCGATCCGGTGGGCCAGACCTGCGTGCCGCGGTTGGAGATGAGCGTGAGGCGGAAGGGGGAGTCGACGGCGGCGCGGTTCATCTCTTCCGCGAGGCTGATGGGCGACAGCGGCGTATCAAGATAGATGTCGCAGCCCACGACGTGAGAGACGAGGTTCTTGAAGGTGCGGATGACCTGCTGTCCGGCAGGCCGGGGCGGGCGGACGAAGCTGGTGGCGGCCGGGTCCGGGACAGGAACGGGCGCCACGGTCCTTGGCTTGTCTCCCAGGCGGTCGGCGACAGCACGGACGAAGTCCCGCGTGCCGACGGCGGGGGTCTTCTTGTCGCCGAAGTCGCCGGTGTGGACCCCGGATTCGAGCGTGGCGAGGAGGGCGTTCTCGATGTTGGCGGCGTGCTGCCCGAAGCACAGGTGCCGGAGCATCATGAGGCCGGAGAGGATGATGGAGGTGGGGTTGGCGATGCCCTTGCCCGCGATGTCGGGCGCGGTGCCGTGGACGGCCTCGAAGATGGAGATGTGGTTGCCGATGTTGGCGGAGGGGGCGAAGCCCAAGCCACCGACGAGGCCGGCGCAGAGGTCACTGACGATGTCTCCCTGGAGGTTGGGGAGAACGACCATCTGGTACTGCTGGGGCTTCACGACGAGGTTCATGCAGAGCGCGTCGACGATGACGTCGCCCGCGGTCAGCTCCGGGAAGTCCTTGGCGGTGGCCCTGAAGCGATCGAGGAACAGGCCGTCGGTCATCTTCATGATGTTCGCCTTGTGCCCGCAGTGGATGGCCTTGAGTCCCATCTTGCGGGCGGTCTGAAAGGCGAAGCGGTGGACCTCGTCGCAGCCCGGGGCCGAGATGAGTCGCTTGCACTGGATGACGTCGTTGGAGAGGCGGTGCTCCACGCCGCCGTAGGTGTCCTCGATGTTCTCTCGGACGATGCACATGTCGATCGAGAGGCCGGCCCTGGAGTAGACGGTCTCGACTCCGGGAAGGGTCTTGAAGACACGCAGGTTGGCGTAGGCGTTCCAGAGCTTTCGCGCGGTCACGTTGATGGACTTGCCGCCGCCGCCCTTGGGCGTTTCCATCGGACCCTTGAAGAGGATGCCGCAGTCCTCGACGGTTCGGATGGCCTCGTCGGTCATGCCCCGGGTGTTCCCCTTGGCAAAGACGGCGGCGCCCATGTCGACGGGGCGGAACTCGATGTGCTCAAGGACTCCCGCGATGCGGAAGAGCTCGAGGGTGGCCTCGACGATCTCGGGCCCGATGCCATCTCCGCTGGCGAGCGCGACGCTCACACGACCGGCCATGCTGCAGTTCCTTTCGTTCCAGACACTTGCGATCTGTCGCCAGCATCGTCGACGCCGGCGAAGGGGGCCGAAGGATAGCCTAGGGCCGGTCGATCCACACGCCGTCCGATATCATCGCACGCGAGGAGCCCGCACATGAGCAAGAAGGCAAAGAAGAAGGGCGCGAAGCGCCACCTGCGGTCGGTCACCAAGACGAAGACCAAGCCCAAGCCCAAGGCGAAGCGCGCGGCGAAGGCCCCGGCGTCGACGGTGGCTCGTGACCGCGCGCTGGCGCTCGTGAAGTTCGGCCGCCAGACCTTCAGCAAGTACTCCTCCGGGTTCGCCCCCGATCAGATGACGGCGCAGCCCGCGGGGCATGTGAATCATCTCCTGTGGACCTTTGGGCACCTGGCGGCGACCGCGGGCTGGGCCCTGAGCGTGATCACCGGGGAGAAGGGGGTCGTGCCGGAGTCGTACGACAAGATGTTCGGCATGGGCTCCGTGCCGGTGGCGGACCCGGGCGCCTACCCCTCCTTCGACGAGGTGAAGCGCTACTTCGATTCGTCCTTCGACAAGCTGGTGGCGGCGGTCTCCCAGATGACCGACGCGCAGCTCTCCGAGGCGGTGGACACCGGCGGGTTTGCCAGCGACAAGGCGGACCTGGTCGCGAAGCTCGGATGGCACGAGGGCTGGCACGTCGGGCAGGTCGTGGCGCTCCGCCGGGCGCTCGGCATCGCAAGCCCCAACGGCTGAGCGATCCGGGAAATCAGGTGGGCGTCGCGTGAGCGACGCGGCGAGTAGGCGTTCCTTCTCTCAGCCCTCCGCATTGAGCGGGGGCCAAGAGGAGGAACGTCATGTCGCATGTCACGAGCCGAACTGTCCGCCTGGGTCTGATCGCCTTCGCCGGGGCAGCCAGCACCGCGTCCGCGGCGATCACATGGTTGGGTGGGGCTCCGAGCGTCCCGGACTACTACCAGCACCAACTCGCGAACCAGGGGCGCGCGGTGAACCCGGACCCGCTGCCGGTCCCCGCGGGCGCAGTGCCGGGCGGGCCCAACTACGACCAGACGACCTTCTGGTGGGAGGGGTACACGGACACCACCGGCACACGTCGGGGCGGCGGGTGGTGCGCGACCACGGCGTGGGTCGACGCGATCAAGTACTGGGACGACAACGGATACCGGGGCCTGGTGGACCGGACCGGGCAGGGCGGCGCGCACGCCGGCAAGAACTGGCTGGAGCAGTTCACGTACACGAACGGCGCGCTGGCGCTGACGGAGGACGCCACGGACGGGGGCTGCGCCTGGGTGTCGTCGGTGAGGTCCTATGTGCGCGCGAGCACCGTCACGGGGACGCAGCCCGGGGGCGTGGACCCGCTGATCCATCGGTACATGTGGAAGGGGGGCTCGGTGCAGAGCATCACCGCCGCCGAGGGCAACGAGTGGAAGCCCAACGCGAACCTGACGGGGGCGGCGGCTCCGCAGTTCGGATCGATGTGGGACACACTGAAGTTTGCACTCGCGCAGGGGTACACGGCTGTGATCAAGATCGGCGAGAGCCCCAACCGCGGGCCGACGGGTGAGCCCAACAATGACCACTGGTGGGGCAACTTCCACGTCCTGACGATGGCGGGGCTGGACCTGGCGAACGGCAAGGGCTACTTCGCGGACCCGAACGATGCATTCCGCGCGGGGGCGAACGCCGCCGGCTGGGGCGTGCCCTACGCGGCGGGGGATGGCCTGCCGATCGGGGCGGCGCACTATGGGGAGTACCGGATGTCGCCGGACTGGCGGACCTTCGCGAGCGGTCCGTACACGGGCTCGAGCATCGAACAGGTCTACCTGATGAAGGTGCCGGCCCCCGGCCCCGTGACCCTCGCGGGGCTGGGCGGGCTGCTGCTCGCACGGCGCCGCCGCTAGGGAGCCGCGCACCAACCGGCCTCTGCACTCCGGGCGTCCGCCTCCGGCGGGCGCCCGGAGTCACACGTTGCGGAGCTTGTTGAGCCCGTTGAGTGCGGCAACCTTGTAGCACTCGGCGAGCGTCGGGTAGTTGAAGACGGCGTTGATGAAATACTCGACCGTGGCCTTGAAGGCCATGGCGCACTGGCCGATGTGGACGAGTTCGGTCGCGTTCGTGCCGATGATGTGGACGCCCAGAATGGCGTGGCTCTCCTGATGGATGAGCATCTTCAGCATGCCGATCTCGTCGCCCAGGAGCTGGCCCCGCGCGATCTCGCGGTAATAGGCGACGCCCGCCTCGAAGGGGATGGACTCGGCGGTGAGTTGCTCCTCGGTCCACCCGACCATCGAGATCTCGGGAACGGAGTAGATGCCGTAGGGCAGGAGTCGCTCGAGCATCTCGGCGCGGTGGTCGAACATGTGGCACGCGGCGAGGCGGCCCTGCTCCATGCTGGTGCTGGCGAGCGCGGGGAAGCCCACGACATCGCCCGCGGCATAGATATGCGGAACGCTTGTGCGGAAATGCTCGTCCACCTTGATGCGACCGCGGGGGTCCGCGGAGAGCCCGGCGGCGGCGAGGTTCAGGCTGTCGGTGTTTCCCTGGCGGCCCGCGCAGTAGAGCAGGCAATCGGCGCGGAGGGTCTTGCCGCTTTCCAGGACCGCCTCGGCAAAGACCTTGTTCGTTGACTGCGCGCCCTCCGGCGCCTCGATGAGATTGATCCTGACGACCTTCTCCCCCATGCGGAGCGTGACCCCGGCCTGCCGGAGGTGGTACTGCAGCGCCTCTGCGATCTCGGTGTCTACAAAGTCAAGGAGGCGGTTGCGCCCCTCGATGAGCGTGGTCTTGACCCCGAGCGCCGCGAGCATGCTGGCGTACTCCGTGCCGATGACGCCCCCCCCCACCACCATCATGCTCCGGGGCAGCGCCCGCAGTTGGAGGATCTCATCGCTGGTGATGATGTCCTCCTGGTTGAAGGGAACCCCGGGGAGGCGCGCGGGGCTCGTGCCCACGGCGAGCAGGATGTGGTCCGCCTCCACCGTCTCGTGCCCGCTGGGTCCCTCGATGTGAAGCGTGTTGGGGCCGGTGAAGCGGCCCGTGCCGTGGAACACGCGGATGCCATTGCTGGCAAAGTGCCCGCGGACGAGTTCGATCTCCGCGCGGATGACGCGGTCGCAGCTCGACCAGAGGTTTGCCATGGTGGCGCCCCGGGCGGCGGCGAGGAAGTTGGCGTTGGTCGGAGCGGCGGGGACCGGGCAGTCACCGAGGTTCAGGATGGCTTCGCGGAGGGCCTTGCTGGGGATGGTGCCCGTGTTGATCGCGCACCCGCCGACCACGTCCCGCGACTCGATGACGCAGACGCTCTTGCCGAGCTTGGCGGCCTGGATGGCGCCCTTTTGGCCGGCGGGGCCTGAACCAACGACGCAAAGATCGAATCGCCGCATGAGGCCCACAGCATAGCGATCGGGAGCGTGGGCTGTCTCAGGGGCAGTCGCCGCCCGCCACGACGCCGATGAGCGCCGCGATGTCGTCCTGGTCGGTGTTCCCGTCGTGGTTGAAGTCCGGGTCGATGCCCGTGGCGTTCTCGCCGCCTCCGACCACGTTGATGAGGTAGCCCACGTCGTCCTGGTCGACGTTGCCATCCTGGTTCACATCCGCGTCACAGAGCGGGACGGCGGCGGCGGCGGCGTTGATGACGCCGTGGCCCCGCACAAACAGCGGGTCGGGCTGGCCATTGGCCACCTGGTCGCTCGCGGTGGCGAACAGCGCCGCCCGCATCTGGGCCGCCGTCCAATCCGGATGGGCCTGGACGAGGCAGGCGACGGCGGCGGCGAGCAGGGGTGTGGAGAGCGAGGTGCCGCTCGCGGAGGCGAACTGCGTCGTGTTCCCGGTGGCGACGGTTCGGGTCCCCACGCCCCGAGCGAGAACCTCAGGCTTGAGTCGTCCGTCGGCGGTCGGGCCGTCGGACGAGAACGAGGCGGTCAGGCCGTCGATGTCCACGGCGCCGCAGGTGATCACGGCGAGGGCGTCCGCGGGCGCACCCAGGCGGCTGGTCTGCGGGTCGGCATCGTTGCCGGCGTTCCCCGCGGCGGTGCAGCAGTGCACGCCGTTGGAGGTCGCGATGTTGACCGCGATGCTGGTCACCGCGGTGACGCCGTTCATGTTCGCCTGGGTGTACCAGTCCGAGTAGGACAGGCTGGATGTGGCCAGGTCCCCCCCGTGGAGCTCGATGAACTCCAGGGCTTCGACGTAGTAATCTTCCTCGGCGGGGGTCTCGCTCCGGATGTCCTCGGTCTTGCAGAGGATCACCGACGCGTCATACGCACCTCCCACGAGTTCATTGGGGAAGTACGACGCGATGCACCCGAGGATCAGCGTGCCGTGCCCGTGCTGCCCCGGCTCGTCGCCGGCCTCGTCGGTGGTCACGTTGTCGTCGAAGATGAAGTCCCGCTCGGCAAGGATCTGAAGCGGATGCCCTGCCTGGTTGAACGCGGCATGGTCGTAGCGGAAGCCGGTATCGAGAATCCCCACGACCACGCCCTGCGCGGTGAAGCCCATCGCATGGAGGTTGGACAGGCCGATCTGCGCGAGCTGCGTGGATGAGCGGCCGTAGAAATCGCGGTCGGAGTACGTGGCGGGCGGTTCGACCTCGAGAGACACCGGCTCGGTTGCGGGGCCCTGGCGGACGGGCTGCACCCAGCGGACAAACGGGAGTTCCGCGAGGCGGGCGATCTGCTCCCGCGAGGCAGAGACGCTGACGGCGTTCAGCCAGCGGCTGGTGGCCCGGACCTCCGGGCAGACGGCCCGGATGGCGGACTCGTAGGACGCCGCAACGGGCAGATCCCGCTCGTCGACGAGGCCCGGGTCGGTGCGGCGGAGGCTGCGTCGGGCGAGCGCGCGTGCGGGGTATGTCGCTTCGAGCTCAACGAGGGCCGAGCCGACGTCCGCGACGTCCTTGTCGGTGAGGAAGACCCAGGCGTGCACGCGCTCCTGTCGGTCGTGGAGGATGCTCCAGACCGCCGGATGAACCCGGGTCGGACCGCTGATCAGTGCGTCGGTCGGATCCGCGGTGAACTGCGCGCTGGCGGGTGCCGACGCGATGGAAACGGCGCTGACCCCGGCCAAGGCCAATGCCCACAGACCAAACCGGCATCGCGTCGCGTGTTTCACGGAGGCCTCCGTCATTGTGTGAACCCTGGACATCTACGCCCCCGGGAGGAGAGAAGATACCACGAATTCCGCCCGCCGCCAGCGGCACCCGGCCGTGCTCCGGGGTTATGCGGCCGGACCGGTAACTACACTTGGGCGTGAGCCGACGCATGGAGCACCCGACGCTGGAAGCGGTCTGCGGCCCGATGTTCGCCGGGAAGACCTCGAAGCTCATCGACCGGATCGACCAGGCCCAGCGGTCGGGCGTGCCCGTCGTCGCGTGCAGGCCGGCCGCCGACACCCGTTCCGACCCCGACGCGCTGACGGCGCACGATGGTCTGCGGCGCCCGGCGATCGTGGTCGCCCATGCGGGAGAGATTCCGGGGTTGGGTTCCGCACCCGGGGGGCTGGTCGTGATCGACGAAGCCCACTTCTTCGGTGATGGTCTGATCGACCCGGTGAGACTCCTGCTGCGCCGCGGGGTCAGCGTGGTGGTCGGGGGCGTGGACACGGACCACCGGGGCAGGCCGTTCCCCCCGTTCCCGTGGCTGCTGTGCGAGGCCGACCGGGTGGTGAAGGTGCGGGGTGTGTGCGCGGACTGCGGCGGGCCATCGGCTCGGTCGCACAGGCTCTCCGCGGACGAATCCGCCCTGGCGGTGGGCGGTGCGGAGAGCTATCGGGCGCTCTGCCGCGGATGTTTCGACCGGGCGACGGCGTCACGGGCGCTACACTGAGGCCCCGTTGACGAGCGTGCCCACAGGACCACCGAAAACAGGGATGTTGACGGCCCCGGCGCGGGCCGTGCGGTCGTTTCTTCCGGGATCGCAGCCATTGCTCTCGAGGCAGAGCTACTCGCTGGAACTGACCACGGCCGGGTTCTTCGCGCTCGCGCTGGCGGCGATCGAGAGCGGCGTGATCTCCGTCTTCGCCAAGCAGACGTACGAGGGGGTCGTCTCCGAGCGAACGCTCAACTTCACGGTGGCGGCGCTGGGCTCGATGGATGCGCTCGCGAACATCCTGAGCTTTGTCTGGCTGTCGGGGTCGCACGGGCGGCCCAAGGTGCCGTTCATCAACGCGCTGCAGGTCGTGGTGCTGGTGTGCATCGTGTCGTTGGCACTGATTCCGCGGACGCCCACGGGCCTGGGGCTGCTCGTGTTCGCGGTGCTGACCGCCCGCACCTGCTGGTCGGGGATCGTGATGCTCCGCCCCACGGTGTGGCGGGCGAACTACGCACGGGCGGTGCGTGCTTCGATCATCGGGCGCGTCTCGACGCTGCAGGTGCTGGTGGTCGCGGGCGTTGGCTCGCTCCTGGGATTCCTGCTCGACAGGTCCCTCTCGTGGTACCAGATGTGCATGCCGGTGGTCGTGGCGCTGGCCATGGTGGCGGTGGGCGCTACGGGGCGACTGCGCGTGAGGAGGGAGCGGGCGCTCCTGAAGGCCGAACGCGAGGGCCCGCGCGTGCTCCCGCCATGGAAGGGTCCGATGGTCGTGGTCCAGGTGCTCAGGCAGGACCCGTGGTACGCGAAGTTCATGCTCTGGATGTTCGTGCTCGGGTTCGGCAACATCATGGTCACGCCGGTGCTGGCGATCATGCTCCGCGACCAGTTCGGCGTGAAGTACCTCGCGAGCATCCTGGTCACGAGCACCATCCCGTTCGTCGTTCAGGCGGCGGCGATCCCCGCCTGGGCCAGGCTGCTCGACCGGGCGCACGTCGTGCGGTTCAGGTCGATCCACGCCTGGTGCTTCGTGGCGGCGGGCGTGGTGATGGTGCTGGCCTCGGCGCTGCACCGCGTGGAGTTGCTCTATGCCTCGGCGGTGATCCTGGGCGTGGCCTTCGCGGGGGGCACGCTGGCGTGGAACCTCGGACACGTGGATTTCTCGCCCCCGGGTGAGACGGGCCGCTACATGGCGACGCACGTGACGCTGAACGGCCTCCGCGGGCTGCTCGCGCCGCTCGCTTCCGTCACCATCTATGAAGCGGCGCGGGGGTGCGGATGGAACGCGCCGCTCACAGCTCTCGGAGTCTCCCTGGTCATTTCCATCGCGGGGGCGGCGGGCTTTGTGCTCCTCCGCGCCCAGATGGGAACACTCGGCTCCACGCCGAACCGGAACGCCTAGGCCCCCACTACGATGGCAACAGCACACCGGCCCGGACCCACGGAGCATGCTCCGATGGGCTTCACGCTGCGCGCTGCGGAGCACCGCTGCAGGCCCCCTCTCACGCACCGCATGACCTCCAAGCAACACCAACCCGACGACAGAGCCCCGGAGAGTGCGACGCTCTCTCTCGGCGGGCATCCCCTGGGGCTGCTCGTGCGCTCCCCGGCGGTGCGCCGGATGGCCGAGGACCTTGCCGCCGGGCACCGGAGTGTCGTGACCGGCGTCGCGGGGTCCGCAGTGAACCTGCTCGCAGCAGCCACGGCGGTGGTCACGTCACGCCCCGTCGTGCTTGTGGTGGCGCACCTGGATGACGCGGACGAGGCGGCGGACGAACTCGAAGGGCTCGTGCCCGTCGTGGTGCTCCCGGCACTCGAGCACGCCCCGGGCAGCCGGGCCGCCGCGGAGCCCTTTTTGCGCCGGCTCGACGCCTGCCGAGCGGCGGGGTCGCTGGAGGGCGCGTGCGTCGTGGTGTGTCCCATCCAGGCGCTGATGCAGCTCGTGCCCGGCGCGTCCGAGGCGGAGTCGCTCTCCCGCACCATCGAGGAGGGGACGACCTTGTCGCAGCAGGAGTTGCTGCGCTGGCTCGCCGCATCCGGGTACTCGCGCACGGACGCGGTGGGCGAGCCGGGCGACTTTTCGGTACGTGGCGGGATCGTCGATATCTTCCCGCCCGCCGGAGACAGCCGAATCTCCCCCGTGCGGCTGGACTTTTTCGGCGACGTCGTCGAGAAGCTGAGCGAGTTTGACCCGGACTCGATGGCGACCGACCGGCGCGTGGAGCGGGTGACGCTCCCCGTGGCGGCGACGGAGCGGATGGCGCCGTCCGACGCCGGCGTGTGCTTCCTGGAACTGCTCCCGCGGAACGCAATCGCCCTGCTCGCGGAGACGGGCGAGGTCGTGGAGCAGGGCCGGGGGTACTTCGAGCGGGTATCAGAACCTCGGGGGATCATCGGTCCACCCGCGGTGCTGACGCACCTGGAGCGTCGCTTCTCCGCGCTCGCCGAGGTGAACCAGTTTTCCGCGGGCGCCGCGGCGGCGGACCGGCGGACGGACCTGGGCGCGGGCGTGCTGCCGACGTTCCCGCACGATGCGACGGCCGCCGTCGCAGAACTCGTGTCGCTGGCTCGCTCGGGCGCGATCGTGTGCTGTCAGAACCAGGGTGAGGCGGACCGGGCCCATGAACTGCTGACCGTGGCGGACGCCCCCTCCAGCGTGCGCGTGTGCACGTGCTACGTCCACCGGGGCTTCACATGGCATGACGCCGACGCGCCCCCCGTGATGGTGGTGCCCTTCCACGAACTGATGAGCCGGTTCTCGGTCCGGAGGCGGGCCGGGCGCGTGCGGGCGGGGCGCGCGATGGACACCTTCCTCACCTTCGAGGCAGGGGACTACGTCGTGCACGCCGACCACGGCATCGCGAGGTTCGACGGGCTGAAGCTGATGAAGCCCCGTGACCTGCCGACGGCCCAGCGCAGTGCGGACCGCGCACCCGCGGAGCAGGAAGAGTACCTGGTCCTTGAGTTCGCTTCGCGGGCCCGGCTCTATGTGCCGGCCATGCACATCGACAAGGTGCAGAAGTATGTGGGCGGGTTCCACGGCAAGCCCCCCCTCTCCACCCTGGGTGGGACCCGTTGGCGCGCCCAGAAGGAACGGGTGTCCCAGAGCGTGCGGGACCTCGCGGCGGAGCTGATGCGCGTGCGGGCGGCGCGCGAGCACCTGCCCGGAATCGCCTATCCCGCCGACACCACCTGGCAGCGCGAGTTCGAGGACGAGTTCCCCTATGAGGAGACCGAGGACCAGCTCGCCAGCCTCTCGGAGATCAAGAAGGACATGCAGCGGGCCAGGCCGATGGACCGGCTGATCTGCGGCGACGTGGGCTTCGGGAAGACGGAGCTCGCAATCCGGGCGGCGTTCAAGGCTGTGGAATCGGGCCGGCAGGTCGCGGTGCTCGTGCCCACCACCGTGCTGGCGGAGCAGCACGAGCGGACGTTCCGGGCCAGGTTCGCGGCCTACCCGTTCCGCGTCGAGTCCGTTTCGAGGTTCAAGTCCGACGCCCAGGTGAAGCAGACGCTCGATGACCTGTCGCGGGGACAGGTGGACATCATCATCGGGACGCACCGCGTGCTGAGCAAGGACGTGCGCTTCGCGGACCTGGGGCTGGTCATCATCGACGAGGAGCAGCGGTTCGGCGTCGAGCACAAGGAGTCGCTGCTCAGGCTGAGGCTTACGGTCGACGTGCTGACGCTCTCCGCGACTCCGATCCCGCGGACCCTGCACATGGCGATGCTCGGCATCCGCGATATCTCCAGCCTCACGACGGCGCCGCTGGACCGGCGCGCGATCGTGACCGAGGTGATCCCGTTCAACCCTCACCGCGTGAGGCAGGCCATCGAACGTGAACTGGCCCGCGAGGGGCAGGTCTTCTATGTCCACAACCGCGTCCACGACATCCGCAGCAAGGCCGACGACATCCAGAAGCTCGTGCCCGACGCCCGCATCGTGGTGGGCCACGGGCAGATGCCGCCCGAGGAACTGGAGTCGGTGATGCTCAGGTTCATCAGGCGAGAGGCGGACATCCTGCTGTCGACCACCATCATCGAGAGTGGGATCGACATCCCCTCCGCCAACACCATGATCATCGACGACGCGGACCGGTTCGGGCTCGCCGATCTGCACCAGCTCAGGGGACGCGTGGGCCGGGGCAAGCACCGCGGCTACTGCTACGCGTTGCTGCCCGCGGAGCGGAACGTGAACGAGGTCGCCCGCAAGAGGCTGCAGGCCCTCGAGCAGTACTCGATGCTCGGCGCGGGGTTCAAGATCGCCATGCGCGACCTCGAGATCCGGGGCGCGGGGAACATCCTGGGCGCGGAGCAGAGCGGGCACATCGCCGCCGTCGGGTACGAGATGTACTGCCAGTTGCTCGAGAGCGCGGTGCATGACCTGCAGCACGAGACTCCGAAGGTAACCGCGAGCGCAACGTCGGTGGAGATCGGCGCGGGCGGGCTGATTCCGACGGGCTACATCCCCAGCGAGCCCAGGCGACTCGACGCGTATCGCCGGATCGCCTCGGCTCAATCCAATGAGCAGCTCGAGAAGGCGCGTGCAGACCTGGTGGACGCGTACGGCGAGCTGCCCACCCCGGTCGCGACACTGCTCGATGTCGCCTCCGTCCGCGTGGCGTGCGCGGCGATGGGAGTCCGAACGGTCACGATCCGGGAGAAGGACGTGGTCTTCACGTGCGAGGACGCCGGAAAGGTGGCGGCGGCGCTCACGGCACGGGCCGCGGGCGCACCGGGAACGGTGACACCCCTGCCCCCGAAATCGAACGAGAAGCTGAGCGAGGTGTACTTCAGGCCGCACGCGGGGGCGCTCGAGCCGACGACGCTGCTGGCGGTGCTGCGTCGGAGGCTGGGACTCGTGACGGCCCCCGCCCCGGGGGCAAAGGCACCGCCCGCCCCGCCGGCGACCCCGCGCGGGCGTGGACCTTCGCGGCGGTAGGTCGGGCCGTACACTGGGAGTTGCCGCCGCGGCTCCCCGCGGACGAGGCACGCGGAGAACAGAATGCCCGAGCACAGCACCCCCGGGGGTGAGCACCACCCCGTGACCGAACGCCGCATCCTGGAGCTCAAGAGCAGGTTTCTGCGCGAGTCGGCGTTCGCGGTCTCGATGCTGGAGCGTGCGGTGAACGCGCTGTGGACGCTGGACGCCGACGCGGCGCGGTCGGTCCGCAAGAGTGACGACCAGGTCGACGCGGAGGAGGTCGCCATCGAGCAGGCGTGCCACGAAGTGCTGGCCCTGAGGGCGCCGTACGCCAGGGACTTCCGGACCGCCACGTTTGTGCTCCGCGCGAACAACACGATCGAACGCGTGGGCGACCACGCGACATCCATCGCCAAGGTTGTGCTGCGGTTGTCCGATCGGTGCGGGGCGAGACCTCCACGCTGGCCCACGGCGCTGACCGAGCTCGGTCAGCGGGTGCCCGCCATCTGCCACCAGGCTCTGCGAACGGTGCAGGACGAGGACGCGGAGGGGGCCAAGCAACTCATCGGCGGAGATCAGGCGATCGATCTGCTGGAGAAGCGGCTGTTCGAAGAGACGGCCTCGGTCATCACGGACCCGTCGCTGGGCCAGCACGGGCCGGCAATCGGGCTCTTGGTCTACCGAACCGGCCGAGAGCTCGAACGCGTCGGCGACCTCATGGCAAGTATCGCCGAGGACGTTGTTTACCTCGCGACCGGGGTCATCATCCGCCACGAGAAACGACGCACACGGCAGTCTCCACAGGCCGAGCAAAGCCCCTCCTGAGGGGGGTTGCGCCCGAGCGCGAAGTTTCTGCAAAGACCTGCGCAATCCGGGGGTAACCCGGCGTGAAGCTCCTCCGTCCCCGAGACGCATTGATAAGATCGGACCTCGGTGTCAGGGAACTCGTTTTCACCCATTGGAGCTCAGTGATGACCAGCGGTCGCTCTTTCGCCACGCTCGTGGCCCTCGCGGGCCTTGCAGCACCCGTGTTCGCCCAGGCGGCGGACGACATCTCTCGTGAACTGCTCGCCGACGCGGCGAACCGGTCCAGCCTCTCCGCCGCCGCAGGAGGCGGGTGGGAGAAGGGCGCGTTCTTCATCAGCGACGGCGGGGCCAACACGCTGACGCCCTACGGGTTCTCGCAGTTCCGGTATCTGATGAACCTCCGCGACGAGGATTCTGCCGGTGACCAGGACGACTTCACCCACGGGTTCCAGGCTCGCCGGACCCGCGTGGGCATGAAGGGCACCGTCTGGAGCAAGAACCTCTCGTTCGACATCCTGGGCGAGTTCTCGCGCAGCAGCGGGACGTTCGGGCTCCTCGACGCCTACGCCCAGTACAAGTTCGAGAACAACATGACCATCAAGTGGGGCCAGAACAAGGTTCCGCTCATGCGGGAAGAGACCGTCTCCGACACCCGGCAACTGACGGTCGAGCGGTCGACGATGAACTCCGTCTTCACCCAGGGCCGCTCGCAGCTCGTGCAGGTCGGCTATCAGGGCGAGACCTTCCGCGGCTGGGCGGCGTTCTCAGACGGTCTGAACACCCTCAACACCGACTTCAACTCCGGCTCCGAGGCCGACTACGCCTTCACCGCCCGCGGTGAGTTCCGCTGGGGCAAGGGCGACTGGAAGCGCTTCGACGACAACGTCTCGTGGCGCGGCTCTGAGTACGGCGGCATGTTCGGCGCTGCGGTCCACTTCCAGGACGGGGGCGAGACCGGCGGCACCAGCGACACGCAGGTTCTGCAGGCGACCGTCGACGCGAGCATGGAGGGCAATGGCTGGAACCTCTTCGCCGCCGCCGTCTGGCGCAACACCGACAGCAGCGGCTCCGACGCCGATGACTTCGGCGCGGTCCTCCAGGGCGGATACCTCGTTTCCGATCAGTGCGAGGTCTTCCTCCGCTATGACGGCGTCTTCCCCGACGACGACTCGGGCGGCGACGACTTCCACACGCTCACCGCCGGAGCAAACTACTACCTCTCTCCCGAGAGCCACGCGGCGAAGTTCTCCGCCGACGTCCAGTACTACTTTGACGCCGAGGACAACGCGGGCATCATCTCGCCGAGCACCGGCTCCAACCTGCTGGCGGATACGGAGGACGGGCAGATCGCCCTCCGCCTTCAGATGCAGGTCATGTTCTGATCCGCATCAGGACCATTCGCTCTTACGCCCCCCAGCCTTCGGGGGGCGTTTCTTTTTTTGAACCGCAGCCCAATGCAGCAAGGGCGCTCAAGGCTTCGGCGGCACGGTGAGCACCGAGCACGGCGAGAGGCCCACCACACGCTCCGCCGTCGAGCCCAGCAGCACGTCGCGGAGGTTCGTGTGCCCCCTCGTGCCGATGACGAGCAGGTCCGCCTTTGCCTCGCGGACGTAGCGGGCCAGCCCCCCGCCGTACGACGCGTCCTCGACCACTTCCGTCCTGGCATTCGTCCAGACGAGCTCGGGTCTGCGGGCACAGAACGCCGCGAGCTTGTCGCGGAGAAGTTCGCGGTACTGGGCCTGAGCCGCGGTGTTCTGCGCCAGAGGAGAGCCCTTCGCCCTCCTGCCGACCCAGGGCGCACGGAAGACGTGCACCGCGTGAACTTCGGAACCGTCCATGGCCGCGACGCGCATCGCCATGTCCAACGCCTCGCGTGATTGCAGCGAAAAATCAACGCCCACGCAGATGCGCCGGAACCCACCGCCCTTGCCCTCCTCCACGACGAGCGTCGGGCAGGGCGCATGTCGGACACATGCGGCGGCGGTGGTCCCGATCGTCGTATGCGATGACTCACCACACGCCCCCACCACGACGAGGCCAGCCTTCTGCTTCCTGGCGAGGGCGATGATCTCCGTCGCGGGCCGTCCGACGACAACCTCCAACTCCAGGGAGGGGGGCGCACCGGCCGCGGCGCGAACTTCAGGCCAGTTTCGCTTCGCGTCGGCGATCATCGTCCCGGTCATGTCCGGGAGGAAGGGCGTGACGCCCAGTGCGGCGTCGGAGAACATCATGGCGTCGAGCACATGGACCGGGAAGATCGTGGCCTCGCCGAAGGCGGCAAGCCTCACGGCTTGCGCAAGCGCCGACCCGCCGCAGGTGGAAAAGTCGACCCCGACGACAACGGAACCAAGCCTGTTCATCGCGCGCCTCCTTGCCGGTCGGTGAGTTGAAACTGCCGCGAGAGTATAGCCGATACCAGTGTCTTTTTTCCAATACGATCGCCCCCTGTGCAGCACCGGTGCCGTCCACGCGGGGCCGCGAGCGATTGGGTCAGCCGGTTGGCCCGTGGGGCTCAAGGTGCCCCGGCCCCGAGCCGATGCGCGCGGGTCGTATGACCGATGACCAACGGCCATATCTGCGCGATACGAGCGACGGTCTCCCGCGAGCGAACGGGCGACGATACGGTCGCGTGTTGTGCCAGGACGTCAGGTGCACGCTCGGGACGGTTCTGGACGTGTCGGCCGGCGGGATGCGGGTCCGCAGCCGACGGAAGCCGCCGGATCCGGGCAGCACGCTGCTCGTTGGCCTGCGGTCGCTCGATGGAGAAATCGTGGTGGAGTGTACGGTGAAGTGGGCCCGGTCCCGCGGATTGCTCTCCCACGAAGCGGGATTGCAGTTCGTCGATACCACGCCCGCCATCCGCAAGGCGCTCGCCGGTCTGGCGCGTGCCGCGGCCTACAACGAGACGATCGCGAAGCGAGTCTGGGAGTGACCGACGGGAACTCTCTCTCCATCGGCCCGTCAGACCTAGGGTTGCACGTTCGCAAGGCGGGAACCAACGCCGGCGAACGAGCCGCAACCAGCCGATCCGGCCTCCGGTAGGCGTGGTGTCGGATTCACCGGGAGACCCGCGATGAAGCGAGCGAAGCTGTGCCTGATGCTGGTACTGGCGTGCGGATGCCCGGGCCTCGCGTGCGTGGACCGGGCGGCTGCTCAGACCCAGCCCGAGCGCGGGGCCAAGGTGAACCTGCGCCCGCGGTTCGAGAAGGGCCAGGAGCTGCGCTACACGATGATCATCGAGTCATCGACCGTTGACTCGCAGGCGGGAGAGCCGCAGAGTTCGTCGCAGGAGATCGGGCTGCTGCTCCGGTGCACCAAGTCGGACCCCGAGTCGGGGTACACGCTCGACCTCGTGTACGAGTCCCTGAAGATGAAGGTGCGTTCTCCGCTCGCGACGATCGAGTTCGACAGCACCAGGCCGGCGAAGGCCGACGACCCAGCGGACGCGGCGCTCCGAACCATCGTCGGGCTCACGCTGCCCGTGACGATGGACAAGGACGGCAACATCTCCTCGGTGGGCGCGGGCGACGCGGTCGGTGGCGCGATGAGCGCGCTCGTCGGGCAGTTTTCGGGCGGGGACATGATCCGCGGGATGTTCGGGCCGATCATGACCGGACGCAAGGGCACGGGAGAGGCCAGCGTCGGCGAGTCATGGACGAACGACGATGTGATCGACGGCCCCGCGGGCCAGATGAAGATCTCGCTCACGCACACGCTCGACTCTCACTCCGGGGGCAAGGCGACCATTCCCATGCGGGGCAAGGTCACGCTCAGCCCGTCCTCCGGCGCAACCGGAAAGGTCGCGATCCGCGACTCGTCCATCAGCGGCAAGACCGTGTGGGACACCGGGCTGGGTCAGCTCGTTTCACTCGAGTCTCGTCAGCGAGTGGTCGTCGATTCGAACCACGAGAGCCAGACTAGCAGCCAGACGCAGGAAATGAACGTGCGAGTGACGCGCCGGAAGTAGACGGCCAGAGCCGGCACCGACGACACGGGCAACTCGAACTTCGGATGAAAGAAAGCACCCCGGCCGCGAGACCGGGGTGCTTGTCCAGTTGAGGCTCACACTCGCTCAGGGGCAGTCGCCGCCGGCGATGACATCGAGGAGGGCCGCGTAGTCGTCCTGGTCAGAGTTGCCGTCGAGGTTGAAGTCCGGATCGCGGCCGGTGGGGTTCTCACCGCCGCCGAGCACGTTGACGAGGTACGCAAGGTCGTCCTGGTCGACGTTGCCGTCCTGGTTGAAGTCGGGGTCGCAGGCGGGTCCGCCGCAGTCCGTCCAGCTCGGGAGGAAGTCGAAGTTGTAGGAGAAGCCGCTCGAGCCTCCGACGGGGCGGACGTGGAAGTTGCCCTGGGTGCCCGCGGCCGGAACGCCGGTCACGAAGTCATAGCCAACGGCCATGTAGTAGACGCCGGGGAGGAGGTTGCCGTCTTGCCCGGCGAAGGGCAGGCCGTCGCCGACGGCGGCCCGCTCCGGGGTGATCTGGCCGAAGGAGAGCTGGGGACGGTTGCCGGGCCCGCTGGCGGCGTCGGCGGTCACGAGGTTGCCGCTGGAGTCAAAGACGAAGAGCTCGGCGTAGATGTCGTTGCTGAGCTGGCCATCGACGTCCAGGTAGCTGGTGGGATCGGACGCGTCGCGGCACATCTCGAAGCGGATCCACTTCTGCTGGTAGGCATCGAGCGTGAGCGCGGTGCCTGGCAGAGGCCCGTTGATGATGCCCATGTCGAGCTCGACGACCGGCGGAACCGAGGCCGGCGCCGGGGTCCCGTTGACATTCGTGAAGAGGTTGATGTTGTAGGTCGGTGAGCCGGCGGTCGGGGCGACGGTGAAGCCCGT
Source organism: Leptolyngbya sp. PLA1 (assembly GCA_021405315.1). Taxonomy (GTDB): domain Bacteria; phylum Planctomycetota; class Phycisphaerae; order Phycisphaerales; family UBA1924; genus RI-211. The sequence goes on along the minus strand of QWIH01000012.1, from coordinate 24,998 downwards.
GCCGAAGGTGGAACCGGCGGGAGCGACCGCGAGGTAGTAGTTCCCGGCGTTGAGGCCGTACAGCGAACCGGCCGCGCCGCGCGGGTCGTAGTTGCGGCCGTCGTACTGGGCGCCGTCTCCCACGGCGGGGCGGCGGCCCACGCCGAAGGAGAGCTGCGCGTTGACGCCCGAGCCGCTGTCCTCATCGCGGGCGAGGACGTCGCCCTGGTCGGAGTAGAGCGCCATGGCCACGTCGCCCGCGGACCCCTCCGTATCGATGTCAAGGAAGGTGAGGGACTGGTCGACGGCGGGGTTGTCGAGAGTCAGGCAGTACCAGCGGACACCGGAGGCGGTGATGTTCGTGCGCTGGGTCAGGCCGTCGGGCAGCGATCCAAGGCTGTCGTTGCAGGTGGGGGCCGGCGCGGGCAGGTCCGCCTCGATCTTGGCGATGTAGCCCGCGGGGGAGGGCGAGGCGGCGATGGCCTGGCCCTCGTTGCCCGCGATGATGCCGTTGAGGTTCACGTCGCGATAGACCGAGGTGTTGGTGGTGCCGGTGTTCCCGGGGTAGCCGATGGCGTTCGCGACCGTCAACTGGACGCGGGCGGTGGTGACGGGGTCGGGAATCTGCAGGCCCGTGGCGGGATCAAGCAGCGTGACGACCATCGCGCAGTTGCTGTCGAGGAACGGGCCGACGGTCGCGGCGACCTGGTAGCGGAGGAGCACGCCGCCCGCGTTGGCGTTGCTCACCGTGAGCGTGGGCGAGGTGTACGTGCCGATGAGCGTCCCGCTGTAGACGTTGGCGGTCGTCGGGCCGGTGGCGCTGAACGTGTCGTAGAACTCGATGCGGATGATGAACTGCTGGGAGGGCGCAAGCCCGGGCAGGCCGACGCCAAAGCCCAGGTTCACCATGGTGGCGGCGCCGGTGGGGCCGGAAGCCCAGGGGCCGGGCGCGAAGTTCACGTCCTCGACGATCTTCGTCCGGTTGTAGAGCGCCCGCAGGTTCGCGGTTGGCACCGCGGTCCAGTTGTCCCACACGGGGCCCACGGCCCGATCGGTGTACGGCCCGCCATCAAGATAGACGACCGGCGCGATGTGCTCGATGGGGGTCAGCACCTCCTGAGCCCCGGCCTGTGCGCACAGCGAACCCGCAGCCGCCACGACCAACCACGCCGTCTTCATGAACGCACTCCTCGTTGCCGCGGATGCGTCGCTCCGCGGCGTCGGGGGCCGGCCGAACTCAACGCGAGAAAAGCCAACCCCCGCGGAGAGTCTACCGACTCCGCGGGGTTCCGCAATGGCTCGGGGCATCTTCAGGTTGAGGGCACGCCCGGGGGCGAACCCTGATCAGGTCGGTGGGCGTTAGTGGAAATCCCTGCTGGTGGCGTACACGGTCCCCTCCGCGAGGTTCACAGCCCGGATCCGCTTCACCATGACGTGCACCACCTCCCCCTGGCGTTCCACGATGCCCGTGGCGGCGATGACGCGGGAGTGGCGAGCCACCGCCCGGTACCGCTCGTACACCTCCGGCCTCACAATCAGGTTCGCAATCCCGGTTTCGTCCTCGATGGTAAAGAAGACGATGCCCGACGCCGTGCCCGGGCGCTGTCTCACCAGCACGATGCCCGAGACGGTGACGCGGCGTCCGGCGGGGGCATGGGCCGGGTCGGCGAGCCGGGCGTTCTGTGTGACGCCTTCTGAGGCGAGGGTCTCCCGGATGAAGGCCATCGGGTGCGATTTGAGCGAGAGGCCCACCGCGCGGTAATCCTCACCAACCTCGCCCAGCGCGGTGCGCTCCGGGAGCATCGCCGCGGGCGCGTCCGGGGCCGGCTCGGGGGCGCTCTCGAACAGGGGCATGGGGTCGTCGCGGAGTGCCTGCACCTCCCACAGCGCCTGCTGGCGGGTGAACCCCAAGGAGGCGAAGGCGTCGGCCTCCGCGAGTCGCCGGAGGCTTGCGGCCCGTACGGCGCTGGCGCGCCAGAGCGTGTCGATGCGGCGGACCCTGCCGCAGGCGGCGACCCGCCCGATGATGCGCCGCGCGTCGTCCTCTTGGAGCCCTCGGACCATGCGCATGCCCAGGCGGATCGCCGGGCCGGGCTCCCCGGGCTCGAGCGTGCAGTCCCACGCGCTGTGGTTCACATCGACCGGACGAACTTCCACGCCGTGGTCGCGGGCGTCACGGACGATCTGCGCCGGCTGGTAGAAGCCCATGGGCTGGCTGTTGAGGAGCGCGGCGGCGAACGCCGCGGGGTGGTGGCGCTTCAACCACGCCGATGAATACACGAGCAGCGCGAAACTCGCCGCGTGGCTCTCGGGGAAGCCATAGCCGGAGAACCCGCTGATCTGCTGGAAGACCTGCGCGGCGAACTCGCGGGTGTGCCCGCGGGCGATCATGCCCTCGATGAGCTTGGTCTCGAACCTGCGGATTGCGTCGCCCGAGCGCTTCCACGAGGCCATGGCACGCCGCAACTGGTCCGCCTCGCCCGGCGTGAAGCCCGCGGCGACGACGGCGAGGGACATGGCCTGCTCCTGGAACAGCGGGACGCCCAGCGTGCGACCCAGCACGCGCTCGATCTCCGGCGAGGCATAGACCACAGGCTCCGTCCCGTGCCGGCGCCGGATGTACGGGTGGACCATCTTCCCCTGGATCGGCCCGGGCCGCACGATCGCGACCTCGATCACCAGGTCGTAGTAGCACCGGGGGCGCAGCCGCGGCAGCATCGACATCTGCGCGCGGCTCTCGATCTGGAACACCCCCACCGTGTCGGCCCGGCAGATCATGTCGTATGTCGCGGGGTCTTCCGCGGGAATCGTCGCGAGCGTGTAGTCCTTCCCCTCCGCGTCACGGACGAGGTCCAGCGTCTTGCGGACGCACGTGAGCATGCCCAGCCCCAGCACGTCCACCTTCAGCATGCCCATCGCCTCGATGTCGTCCTTGTCCCACTCGATGACCGTGCGGTCGGGCATCGCGGCGTTCTCGATGGGCACGAGCTCGGAGAGCCTGCTCCGCGTGATGACAAAGCCCCCCACGTGCTGGGAGAGGTGCCGGGGGAAACCCATGATCTCCCCCGCGAGCGAGAGCGTGTCCCGCAGGGTGGGGTCGTCCGGGTTCAGGCCCAGTCGCTTCAGGCGCGGCGCGTTGGCGACCTCGTCGCTCCACCAGTCGATGTCCTTGGCGAGGGTGCCCAGCGTGTCCGCGGAGAGGCCCATGGCCTTCCCGACCTCGCGCACGGCGCTGCGCCCGCGGTAGGAGATGACCTCCGCGGTCAGCGCGGCGCGGTCCCGCCCGTACTTCGCGTACAGGTGCTGGATCACCTCCTCCCGGCGCTCGTGCTCGAAGTCGATGTCGATGTCGGGCGGCTCGTCGCGCTCCTTGCTGATGAACCGCTCGAAGAGCATGCTCACCCGCGCGGGGTCCACCGCCGTCACGCCCAGGCAGTAGCACACCGCGGAGTTGGCCGCGGCGCCGCGCCCCTGGCAGAGGATGCCCCGCGACCGCGCGAACACCACGATCTCCTGCACCGTCAGGAAGTACGGCGCGTAGCACAGTTCGTCGATGAGCACCAGTTCGTGGCGTATCTGCGCCGCCACGCTCTCCGGCACCCCCCGCGGGAACCGCTCCCTCGCGCCCGCCCAGGTCAGGTCCGTCAGGTGCTTCATGGGTGTGGTCCCGGGAGGGACGACCTCGTCCGGGTACTCGTAGCGGAGCTGGTCGAGGGTGAACCCCGCGGCGCGAGAGGCGATCTCAAGCGTGCGGGCGACGGCGCCGGGGCTGCCCGCGAAGAGGCGGCGCATCTGCTCGGCGGGCTTGAGGTGCCGCTCCGCGTTCTCGAACAACCGCCGCCCCGCCGCGTCGATGGTGCACCCGTGCCGGATGCACGTCAGCACGTCCTGCAGCCGGCGCCGGTCCGGGGCGTGATAGTGCACGGCGTTGGTCGCCACCAGCGGGACGCGCAGCTCCGCGCCAAGCCGCGATGCACGGCGCACACGCTCGTCGTCGTCCTGCCGCAGCGAGCGGCTGATCGCCAGCGACAGACGGTCATCGTCGAATCGATCCGCCAGGCGCCCCAGCACCGCGGCGCTCGCGTCGTCGGGCTCCGGGGGCGGGACGGCCACCACGAGCAGCCCGTCCCCCGCCTCGCACACGTCCGCGAGCGACAAGTCGCAGCGGCCCTTGGACGCACGGCTCTTCCCCAGCGTCAGCAGGCGGCAGAGCCGCGCGTACGCCGGCCGATCGGTGGGGTACAGCAGCAGCGAGACACCCGCCCCGTCCCGCGGCACGATGCGCGCACCCACGATGAGCTGCACACCCCGCTTCTTCGCCGCGACGTGGGCACGCACGATCCCCGCGAGCGAGTGCAGGTCCGCGATGGCCACCGCCCGGTGCCCCAGGTCCGCCGCCGCCTCCACCAGTTCGTCCGGATGGCTCGCGCCGGCGAGAAACGTGAAGTTGCTGGTGACGTCCAGCTCCGCGTACTCGCCGGTGCGGGCGTGCGCGGCGGCGGCGCCCGCAGGCGTGCGGCTCGGGTGGGCCCTGATCTTGTGGATCGGTTCGTCGGGCATGACGGGCGTCCTCAGGCCCACAGACCGTGCAGGAACCAGGCGTCGCCCGCCCGGAAGACCCAGAGCACGCGTCCGTCCTCGATCTTGATCCTGAAATAATCTCGCGCATCGTGAAAGGCCGCGTCGTGAAAGGCGTGGTGACGCCACCACTCGGGCTCGATCCGCTCCGGCCCTGCGCCGCATATCACGCGGTGGCTCTGCCCGGCGCTCCGTACCAGGGCGATGGGCCCATCGGGGGAGAGGAAGGTGACATCGACGCGCCTGGGCACGTCGTACAGGAGCGACGGGCGGTCCAGGGGCGGGAGTTCGTGCGCCGGCCCGGCGCCGCGCAGTTCCACAACGGGATCGAGGGCGAAGGCCGCTTCCGGGATGTGCGACTCACGCGGGCGGAGTTCTCTGACCGACCCAACTCCCAGCCTGGCGTTGAGCGTGTCAACGAGCCGCGCGACCGCCGCATCGTCCGGTCCGTGGTCCGGCGTCCAGTGCCCGACCTGCTGATGGGGCAGGCCGGCGAGAGCCCCCGCACGCAGCCGCACGCCGACGACCCCGAACCCCAGGTGCGCCCCTTCGAGCTTCCCCGCAAGGAGCGACCACAGGTGGCGCACCTCACGCGTGGGCCGGGCGGTGCGCACGGTGAGGATGAGCGGCGAGAGGTCGGCGCGGGCAAGGCGGAGTTCGAGCCGACGGCAGCCGCTCTCCCTCCGGTGCAGCGCATCGCACACCCGCGCGAGGAGCCCGCGTGAGGCGAGCGCGATGACCTCCGGGCGATCGGTCGGGCCGTCGAACTCCCGCTCCGCGATCACGGGCTCCGTGGCTCGCAAGGGCGTGACGACCTCAAAGGCGCGGCCCATCGCCTGGTCGAGCCTGTGCAGCACGGCGGCCCCGTAGCGGTCCGCGAGGGCGTGCCGTGGGATGGGCAGCAGGTGGGCGATGCGCTCCAGCCCGACTCGCTTCATCTCGAAGAGCGTCCCGGCGTCGAGCCGCAGGCCCGCCAGCGGAAGACCCGCGAGCGCTTCACCCAGCCTCGCAGGCTCGACCACGACCTCTGGCGCAGGCCCGAAGCGGGCGAGGGCCCACGCGGCCCCGAACGTGGGCGCCGCCGCGACCCGCGCACAGACCCCCCACCGCCGGATGTGCTCCGCGACGGTGCGGACCAGCCGATCGGTCCCGCGATAGAGCAGGTCGCACCCGCTGGCATCGCAGAGCAGCCCGTCGGTGCCGTCGATGGAGACCACGGGCAGCCATCGCGTCACGCGTGCCCCCAGCCGCCGGAGCGCACGGGCGACGCGCCAGTCATCGATGGGCCCGACGCAGCGCGGCCCCTCCGGCAGCAGGACGCGAGCGTGCGCCAGCGACATGCCCACACGCACGCCGCTCCGCGCCGCCCGATCGCACGCCGCCGCGACGACCTCCACCCGGTGCACGCAGCGGCTGAGGACGATCGGCACGCCCGCGTCAAGACGCCGCCACCTGCGCTCCAGGTCCGTCGGCCAGTTCGGGAGATACACAGCCAAGCCCACCATCACGCGTTCTCTCGATCATCCACCGTGGCGAATCCACCGCCCGCACTCCCTTGCAGCGGACCAATGTCAGCTTCCATCTCGGCGCCAGGTCCCCGCCCGGCGCGGGCGACACCTCCCAGCGCGTCGAGGCAAAGGAAATCTCCGCGAGCTCTCCCGCCGGACGCGCCAGCACGCCGAAGGACCCGCACGACGACGCCGCCAGTTGCAGACGCCTCGACGCGGCGCTGCCGAACCCCGATCCGTCCGCGAGGACCACCACGCCCGGGCATCGCAGCGAAGCCTCGATGGCCCACAGCCGCGCACCCGCGTCCGGCGCGTCCACCCACAGCGAGCGCTCCGGCCCCCCCAACGCCGCGCACGCCGCGTGCCCATGCAGCCACACGCGGCGCCCGATCCACACCGACCACCCGCCCGGACGCACCGCCCGCCGCGCCAGGTGCGCCAGCATCAGCAAGGGCGGCACCCACGCGACGAACGCGCGCCGATCGCCACCCACCCCGCACCACTCATGCACCGCCCCCGCACGCAGCCCGCCTCCGGGAAGCGCCGCATCGACCTCCGCCCAGCCCGTACCCACCGCCGTCGCGGGCTCGCCGACCGCCCGGTTCTCGATCTCTCGAAGCCTCGCGGCAAGATCGCCGAGCGACCTCCCGACTGGTGCCGACCTATCAATCAATGGAAGCATTCCGTTAGGGTAACCGATTTACCTAACGGATTCAAAACAAAAAACCAGAAGTTTCATCGGTTTCGGGCACTTTGGCCGCCACTTCCGGGGTGTCGATCCGGGGGTTGTTGACGAGGCGGCTGACGGGGTGCAACTCCACGCCCGGCCACGGGTTCGGCGCGAACGCCGCGGCCTGCTCCGCCTCGCTCAGCCGCGTGGGGCCAAGCCACAGATCAAACCGCTCCGGCGGAATGAGAACCGGCATGCGGTCGTGCAGCGCCGCGATCTGCGGGTTTGGCGAGGTCGTGAGGATGGTGAAGGTCTCCAGCGGCCGGCCGCCGACGGTCGCGTGCTCCCACAGCCCGGCAAAGGCCATGGGCTGGTGGTCGGCACGGGCGATGAGGTAGGGCTGCTTGGACTTGCCGTCCGCCAGCCGTCGCCACTCATAAAAGCCGGAGACGGGGACGAGGCAGCGGCGTTTGGCGAAGGCGTCTCGAAACGCGGGCTTGGTGGCGACGGTCTCGCTGCGCGCGTTCACGAGGCGGTTGCCGATGGCCGGGTCGTCACTCCAGGATGGAACAAGCCCCCAGCGGAGAAGAACGCCCTCGCGCACGCCGTCCACGCTGCGGCGAATGACCGGCGCGTCCTGACTGGGCGCAACGTTGAAGCGGGGCGTGAGTTCAACATCCTGCCAGCGGACCAGGTGCATGAGGCGGGCAAGAAGCCGCCAGTCGAACTGGTAGGTGAATCGCCCGCACATGGGGGGAGGGTAAGGGGGGACAACGCCCGGGCCAGCAAGCCGGTCAGCAGCTACCAGGTGCGCCGGTGCCTGCACTTCTGGATCTGCCGCGGCATCGTCCAGCACCAGCGGGCGAGATTCTCCGCCGCGTCCGGCCGCGGATTCGTCGACGCCGCGGTGAAGCTGTTCAGCTCGTTGGCAGATGGAGCGCACTACGGCTGAATCGGAGCACCCGTACTTCGTGGCAGTGTGACGATTTGCGGCGTGGGGAGCGTTGGCTGGATGGTCCGCTCCAACTCGAGCGCAAACTCGGGGCGCCACTTCGGCGCATTCCACGCAAAGCTGAACGCCCAAGGTGCGATGCCGGCGATCTCTACGCCGATCTTCGACCCGTCACGTGCGAGTGGCGACGCACGGTTGATCTCAAGCATGTTGTGTGAGCCCGTGATCAGGCCGGTGTATCGGTCCTGTTGATCGAGAAACCAATGCAGCTGCGCTCGAGCCTGATCGAGCGACTCGCCCGGGAGCCCGTAGATGAGGTTGATGTTCGCAACAATCCCGGCTTTCACAGTGTCTGCGATCACCTGCTCGACCATCTCGATGGGCTGAATCTTGTCGAACAGCGCCTGCCCAGTTGTCCAGATGGTCTCAAGTCCGAATTCGAGCGTTCGACAACCAGCATTGGCAAGGCTCTGCAGCAGGTGCGGCGTGAGCCGCGGATTGAGCATCGTCGTTGCGCTCCACTCAACCCGAAGCCCCTCATCGTTCAGCATGTCTGCAAGTGCACGCAGCATCAGAGGCACCATGAAGGAGTCCTTGAATGAGAAACGGGGGACACCATGCCGTCGAAGTAGTTCATGAATCGTGTCGGCGACCTTTTTCCAGTCGGGATAGCCGGAAAACCCAGGCTCCGTCGCCGGGTAGGTGCACATGGTGCACTTCCCATAGAGACATCCGCGAGCAAGTTGGAGCGGAAGCGTGATGCGGGACGGGCAGTAGGGCGAGAGATCGGTCGCATCAAAGCTCGGCAGTAGCTCAATCGCCGACTCGGCACGGCGTCCGCGAACTGAGATCTCCACCTCGGGTGGACGTGCAGAGCATGAGTCGGCCAATGCGGTGCGACCAGCGACGATCACTCCACGGCAGGATCGCCAGTTGCCCCCGTCGCGGACCATCTGAGCGAAGCGAACGAGTTCGCGCTCGCAATGACCCGGCATGAACGCGTCGAAAAACTCACCATACCGAGAGTCACGGGCGATCTCGTCACGCAGGAGCGTGACATGACTTCCGCCAGCGATAACGACCGTCGTCGGCCAGAGCAGACGTGCCATCCGCGCGACAGCCAACGCGACAAACACTTGCGGAGGTCCCATGATCGATAACCCGAGTACACGCGGCACTGCCAACTGATCGAAGAGATGCTCCCGTAGGAAGTGCGACCAGGGATGCGCCGGTTCAGTTGCCGCATGGACTGCTCGCGAGACTTCATCGAAGCTGAAGTGCATGCCTGTGACCGCGTTTCCGCAGCAAGGCAGCGCGAGCGACTGGACGGCAGCCAGTGGCGATTGGGCAAGAAAGGCGCGCTTCGCGCCGGCGAGAAGTACACGGTCCTTATCCTGATCGCCCAGCACTGGCATCCGCGGCGTCGAGTTACTTTGGCCGAATGAACGGATGTACGCAATGCTGAGATCGGATACCGCAACGCTCAGGCCGGCACGCTCAAGGCATGTCCGCAAGAGGTATGGCCCCAGCGGAGGGTTTGTGTCGGTTGGCGAGAGCGGTGGAACAACGAGGACGACATCGGGAGTCGTGTTCAACATCAAATGGCCCTCCCCCTGACGGGGCCACTCCCTCCAGTACGCCCGCTATGGGAGTTAGTGCATGGTACACGCGTGCTTCGTGCCCGGCGGCAGGACGGCGCAGGCCAACGGAGCGAGCCGGATCGGGTGCGCTGCCGGACACATCGCGGCGAAAGCCGCAGAGTCATCGCGGGTCCGATCTACACTGCCGAATTCACCCTCAGACACTTGGGCCGACGTTTTCGTGCCAAACCCGATCCCTCGCTCCCATCACCCGCCCACTCAGCGAAGGAACTCGCCAATTCCACGAAAAAGCCCCGAGACGCGAGACGCTCGGGGCTTGAAGCGGAGAGGGGGGGATTCGAACCCCCGATACGGATTTTGGTCCGTATAACGGTTTAGCAAACCGTCGCCTTCAGCCTCTCGGCCACCTCTCCGGCGATTGTCGTGCGCCAAGCCGCACGGGCCGCGTTTCGCGACCGGGCCAAGTCTAGCGGGGTCGGGGCGCGGGTCCAACGCGCCGCGGGGTTCGCCCCGGCGCGTGGCGATGAGTCGGTCACCGCCACCGCTCCGGAGAGCGGAACCATAAAGACCGGCTCGCGGCGCCGAAACAACCCAAAGCCATCGCTTTGGAGCGCGGTGCCCCCCACCCCCCACCGCTCGCGGCTCAGTCGTACCCCAGGCGTTCCAGATCATCCTCGTCCAGCCCGAACTGGTGCCCGATCTCGTGGAGCAGCGTCACGCGGATTTCCTCGCGCACGCGCTCGTCGGCGTCGAGGCCATCCCAGCCTCCGGCGTGGGCGACGATGCCCTCGCGAAAGAGCCGGATGTCCGCGGGGAGTTCGCCGGAAGCTTCGACGGTCTCTTCCGTGAAGGGCGTGCCGGAGTGCAGGCCCAGCAGCGCCTCCGGATCATCCTCGCCCATCTCGTCGAGCAGGTTCGGGTCCGGCGCGTCTTCGACGATGACCGGCACCTGCTCGATGAGTTCGTGGAGCGCCCGGGGCAAGCCCTCGAGCACCTGTTCGAGCAGGCGGTCGAAGCGGTCTCGCTCCCGGCGGTTCACGGGCGAGCCTCCGGGCCGGGCTCGTCCTTCTGCAGCAGGCTCTGCATGGAGATCGGGGGCTCCACGAGGATGGGGAACAGCCGCACGGTGTCGTAGACGAGCCCGACGAGGCCGAGCGTGAGGAGGAGCGAGCCCACGAGCACGAGGAGCTGGCCGATCTGGTCGAGCAGGCCCGCCAGGTCCTGACCCGCGTACACGGAGAAGATGCGGAGCAGGTCACCGACGATGGCGATGGCGAGTGCCCCGGCCACCGCGAGAAGCGTCTGACGATCAACGCGCCCCGTGCGCATCAGGAGGCTGCGCAGCCAGAGCAGCCGCGCATGGGGCCTCAGAAAGAGCGTGATGGCGACCATGGCGAGGTGAGAGCCCAGCACGGCGGCGGCGCGATGCCGCCAGAGGCTTCCCTCGCCATAAGGTCGGCCCCACGCGGCGTCGTAGTCCACGTGCACGAGCCAGAGCATCCACAGGAGCGGGACATACGCGAGCACGCCGAGCACCGCGAGCACCACGCCCGAGGCGGAGCGCATGGCGTGGGGATAGATGAACGCCAGGGCACCCAGTCCGGAGACCGCGGCGAGCACCACCACGGCGATGCCCGGGCTGAATGGGGGGATTTCGCCGGCGAGGCGCGGCACGGCGCTGATCAGCGGCCCCAGCAGTCTCACGCCCCAGACCAAGATCGCCGCGAGCAGCGCCCCGACGCTCCAGATGATGATGCCGTAGCCCGTAAGGCGCGGGGAGTGGAGCCTCTGAAGCTCCGCGGCCTTTGGATCAACCATCGCGAGGAGGGTGGCGCCCACGGGCGTGCCGCACTCGGGGCAGACGGCGCGGATGGACAGTCCCCGCAGGTTGTAGGTGCAGCGAGCGCAGGGGAGATCGCCGCCCAACTCGCGGGCGAGGATGGTGCTGGCACCCTTCGGCAGGCTGGTCTGGCTCTGGGGCACGTGGTGAAGCCTACACCGGGCGTGCCGCCCATGCCGAGACGTGCACCGGGGGCCGGATCGCTATAGTGACCGCCCGCGAGCGCGGCGGTGGAGATGTCGGATGCTCGAAGCGGTCCGCAGATTGCAGGAGAACATCGGCCGGGTGTTCTTCGGGAGCCCGGAGGCGGCGGACCGAGTGGTGTGTTGCCTGCTGGCGCGGGGGCACCTGCTCATCGAGGACGTGCCCGGCGTCGGCAAGACCGTGCTGGCGACGGCGCTCGCCCGCAGTCTGGACTGCACGTTTTCCCGCATCCAACTGACGCCGGACCTGATGCCAAGCGACGTGCTGGGCGTGGAGATCTTCGATCGCTCGACGGGCACGTTCACGTTCAAGCGAGGGCCGATCTTCGCGAACGTGGTGCTCGCGGACGAGGTGAACCGGACCCCTCCCCGGACGCAGGCGGCGCTCCTGGAGGCGATGAGCGAGGCGACGGTCTCCGTCGACGGGCGTTCGATCCCGCTCGATCCGCCCTTCATGGTCATCGCGACGCAGAACCCCTTCGAGTTCGAGGGCACGTACCAGCTCCCCGAGAACCAGCTCGACCGCTTCCTCATGCGCGTCCGGCTTGGATATCCGACGCCGGAGCAGGAGGCCCGCGTCCTGGAGGAGCGCCCCGCGAACTCGCCCCTCCACGCCCTCACCCCCGTGCTGACGCGCCAGGAACTGCTCGCCCTGCAGGAGCGGGCGGACGCCGTCACCATCGCCAGGCCCCTCCTGGCCTACATCATCACGCTCGCGGCACGGACGCGGAGCGACCCGAGGCTGCTGCACGGGCTTTCCCCACGCGGGTCGCTCGCGCTCGCCCAGGCCTCGCGGGCCACGGCGCTGGTCGCCGGGCGTGACTACGTGACCCCGGACGACATTGTGAGCAACGTGCTGCCCGTGTGCGCCCATCGCATGGTGGCGCGGGCCGCGTCCACGGACACAGCCGCGGTGCTCGATGACATCCTTCGCAGCATCCCCAGCCCGGCGTGAGGTGAACCATGGCACGAGTCGTGAAGCACGAAGCCTGCGCCCCGATCAAGGTTGATCCCGCTTCCTGGCCCAAGGACGACCAGGGAAGGCCCAAGGTGCTCTCGCTGTGCGCCTGCGGCATCTCGGCGAAGCACCCGTTCTGCGATGGGTCGCACAAGAAGTGCGCCACGGAGCAGCCCGGCGTGACGTACCACTACGACCCTGCGACGGGAGAACCCAGGCCCCTTCCCGGTGCGCAGGCGGGCGACTGCTGCAAGGGGTAGTCGCTCAGCCGCCGGCTCGGGCCAGCGCGTCCCCGGTCAGGCGATACACGGTCCATTCGTCCATCGCCACGGCGCCCAAGGCGCGGTAGAAGTCGATCGCGGGAGTGTTCCAGTCCAGCACGGCCCACTCCATGCGGGGGCAGCCACGCTCGGCCGCCACCGCCGCGACGCGCCGGAAGAGCGCCTTGCCCAGCCCTGCGCCACGGCAGGCCGGCTGGACGTACAGGTCTTCGAGGTAAAGCCCGGGCCTCCCCTTCCATGTCGAGAAGTTGTGGAAGTAGAGCGCGAACCCGCGAGGAATGCCGTCGACCTCGCCGATGATCGCCTCGCACGCCGGGCGCGGCCCGAAGAGGTGCTCGCGGAGCGACTCGGGCGTGGCGACCACTTCCTGCGGCGCACGTTCGTATTCCGCAAGCTCGCGGATGAACCCGAGGATGCTGTCGATGTCCCGGGGCGTTGCGGGACGGACGGTGATGGTGGCCATGCCTCAGGATAGCGCCAGCGCTTCGGCGATCAGCTCGATCGGGTGCTTCGCGCGGACGTGCGCGCCGTCGTGCACCTGGTGGCGGCAGGAGGTTCCCGGGGCCGCGACCTCGCACGGGCCGGCACCTCGGATGGCGGGAAGGAGCGTGAGCTCGCCGATTCTCATCGAAAGCTCGAACCGCTCTCGCGCGAACCCGAACGAGCCGGCCATGCCGCAGCAGCCGGTGTCCAGGACCTGCAGCCTCTCCCCGAAGACGCGCCGCAGCGGGGCCGCGGAGGTCTGGATGCCCCAGAGGGCCTTCTGGTGGCAGTGCCCGTGCAGGAGCACGCGCCGTTCGCCCGGAGAAAACGCCGGCCTCACCGGGTGACGGTCCCAGGCCCGTTCCAGGAAATCCTCGGGCAGCGAGACGAGCCTCGCCAAACGCTCCCGCAGCAGCGCGTCCGCGCCGAGCTTCAGCGAGCGCCAGTCGTCCTTGATGGCGCTCAGGCACGAGGGCTCCGCGACCAGAATCGCCTCGACGCGAGGGTCATCGGCGAATGGAGCGAGCGCGGCGATCGTCGCATCGATCTCGGTGATGGCCTGGGGCAGCAGTCCGGTGCTGATCTTCGCCCGCCCGCAGCACCCCGCCTGTGCGAGCACGACCTCGTAGCCGCACGCCTCCATGACGCGCTTCGAAGCGAGCCCCACGCCCGGCTCGTTGAACATGCTGAAGCAGTCGCCGAAGAAGACGACTCGCCGGTCGCGGCCCGGGGCGGGCTGCCACTCCAGCGGGAGCGCTCGAGCGAAGCGCGGGAGCGATCGCCGGGGGTGGAGCCCGAGAACGGCGCCGGCGATGGCCCGGAGGGGCCCGCGCTCCGACAGGGCGTTGGAAAGTCCGGGAAGGAGCGAGCCCAGGCGATTGAGCGCACGCACGTTCCCGAAGACGCGTTCACGGAGGGGCGTCCCGCTCTGGGCATAGCGCTGCGCCGTGTACTCCGCCTTCAGCCTCGAAATATCGACGTTGCTCGGGCACTCGGTCTTGCAGGCCTTGCAGGAGAGGCAGAGGTCAAGCGTCTGGATCGTGCCCGGATCATCCCAGCGGGAGTGGCGCCCGCCCGGCGCGTCCATCGAAGCCAGTTGACCCGTGATCGCCAGACGCAGCGCGTTCCCGCGCCCGCGCGTGCTGTGCCGCTCGTCGAGCGTCGCCTGGTACGAGGGGCACATCGTCCCCCCCTGCTTCTTCCGGCAGACACCCGCGCCGTTGCACATCTCGACCGCGCCGTCCAGCCCGTGCTGGTCGGCGTAATCAAAGAAGGTCACAGTGCCCGACGGCGCCGGCACCGGCAGGCCCCGCGGCCTCACACGCAACGCCTCGGTCATGGTGGGGAGCGTGCGCACCGGCCCGTCACCGATCTGCACGATGTTGCCGGGGTTCAGGAGATTGGCCGGGTCAAACGCCCGCTTCACGCCGGCGAAGGCACGCATGAGGTCCGGTCCGAAGTGACGCTCGAGCAAGGGCGTGCGAACGCGCCCGTCTCCGTGCTCCCCGGACATCACGCCCCCGAGCCGCCTGGCCAGGTCCGCCGCCCCGACCGCGATGGACCGCATGCGCTCGAGGTCACTCTCGTCGTGCACATCCAGCAGCGGGCGCACGTGCAGCACGCCCACGGAGGCGTGCGCGTAGTACGCCGCCCGCGTGCCGTGGCTCGCGACGATCGCCCGGAGCTCGCGAACGAACTCGCCGAGCCGCTCGACGGGGATCGCGTTGTCCTCGATGAAGGTGATGGGCTTCCTCGCGCCCGGGATCCCGTGCAGCAGCGGCTCCCCGGATTTCCTCAGCATCCACGCGGCGGCCATGGAGGAGGCGTCGGTGTGGTCGGCCCGCGCCACACCCGGTACCGCCAGAGACAGCGTGCGGAACCGCTCGGTGATCTCCGCGGGAGAGGCGCCGAAGTACTCCACGTACAGCACCGCCGCCAGCCGCCCCTCTCGGGGGCGGGGCATCAGATCGACATACCCGCGACACTGCGTGTTCGCGCGCGCCAGCTCGATCACCGTGTCGTCGAGGAGTTCCACGGCGGACGGTCGTGTCGTGAGAATGGGCAGCACCGCCTCGATGGCCGCATCCACGCTCTCAAAGCCCAGCACCGCGAGCCCCTTGGCCCCGGGCCGCTTGTGCAGCCGGAGCGTGGCACCCAGGGTCAGCGCGAGGGTCCCCTCGCTGCCGCACAGCAGGTGGGCAAGATTGACGCCCCGCGCGATCTCCGGCGTCACCCGGGCTCCATCGCGCCACCCGGCTCGCTCCATCTGGGCGAGCATCATGTCCAGGCCATAGCCCGCGTTCCGCCTGACGGTCTTCGGGAACCGCTCTCGGATGGCCGGGGCGTGAGCCGCGACGATCTCGCAAACAGCCATCGTGAGCCTCGCCGCTCGCGGGCTGTGATCCGACGCACCCTCGCAGAACGTGACACGCTCTCCATCGGCGAGGGCCGCGTCGACGCCGAGCACGTTCTCGCTCGTGCGGCCGTAGAGGATGGACCGCGCGCCCGCCGCGTTGTTGCCGATGCACCCCCCGACGTTGGCATGGCGGCTGGTCGCGGGGTCCGGCGCGAAGAAAAGCGTCGCCGCCTCGCCTCCCATCCTCGCCAGGGCATCGTTCAGATCGTCGACTGTGATGCCGGGCTCAACCCGGCACGTGCGGGCCGGTGCATCCACGTCCAGCACCTTGCCGCAGGAGACGGACAGATCGATCACGATGGCCCGGTTCGTGCACTGCCCGGCCAGGCTCGTCCCCCCGCCACGGGGCAGCACGGGCACGCCGTGCGCCGCACAGACACGCAGGGCCCGGAGCGCGTCCTCGGTATCGGCGGGGATCACGACGCCCAAGGGCTCGACCTGGTAGAGCGAGGCGTCGGTCGCGTAGAGCATCCGGTCGTGCGCGTCCAGCCTCACCTCGCCTTCGACCTGGTTGGCCAGGTCCTGAAGGGCGCGACGGGAGCGGGCGTCCCCGGGCGTGGGCAGGTCGGTCTGAGCCATGGAGGGCGAGTCTAGGGGCCGGCCGCCGGTGCGAACGGACGCCGGAAGCCATTCCAAGCCGGCAACCCATTTCTTACACTACCATCCCCTGGTCCGGCAGATGGTGCCGGCCATCACAACCCAATCCCGCGCCCAGCGCGAAGGAGCTTCCCATGCCCACCCGGCCCGCATCAGACATCCGCAACATCGTGCTCTGTGGCGGGGGTGCTTCGGGGAAGACGACGCTGACGGAGCGGCTGCTCTTCACGACCGGCACGATCAAGCGGATGGGCACCATCGGCGAGGGCACCACGGTCAGCGACTTCACGCCCGAAGAGAAGGTGCACAAGCACTCGCTCCAGCCCGCCCTCGTGCACTTTGACTACGAGGGGCACCTGGTCAACCTGGTGGACACACCCGGTCTCGGCGACTTCCTGGGCCACGCCATCCAGTGCTTCCCGATGGCGGAGACCATCGCGGTTGTCGTGGACGCGCTGAAGGGCATCGACAGCGTTACGCGCCGCCTGATGGCGGTCGCGGAAGAGCGCCGAATCCCCCGCCTGCTCATCATCAACAAGATCGATGAGGTGAGCCCCGAGCAGCTCGAGGAGCTCACGGAGCACCTGCGTGCAACCTTCGGCGCCATCTGCCTGCCCATCAACCTCCCCAGCGCCGGGGCGACCAAGGTCATCAACGTCTTCGAGCACGACGGGTCCGACAAGGAGGGCGACAGCACCGACTTCTCCTCCGTGCACGAGGCCCACAAGAAGATCGTCGAGCAGGTCATCGAGGTCGACGACGAGCTGACCATGCAGTACCTCGAGGTCGGCGATGGCAAGTTCGACCCCGAGAAGCTCCACGCCGCGTTCGAGAAGGCCCTGGAATCCGCGCACCTTGTCCCGATCTGCTTTACCTCCGGCAAGACCGGGGCCGGCGCCGAGGACCTCCTGCACATCTTCGCCAGCCTGTGCCCGAGCCCGGTCGAGGTGAGCCCGCCCGAGTTCCTGAAGCGCGACGCCGATGGGCAGCCCGAGCACGAGTGGCACGCCCAGCCCGACCCCGCGGGGAAACTCCTCGCCCACGTCTTCAAGGTCACCATCGACCCGTTCCTTGGCAAGATCGGCATCCTCCGCGTCTGGCAGGGCACGCTGCGCTCCAAGGCCGAGGTGCTGATCGATGACCACAAGAAGGCCGTCAAGCTCGGTCACATGTTCATGATGCAGGGCAAGGACCACGTCGAAGTGCACGAGGTCGGGCCGGGCGGCATCGTCGCGATCGCCAAGGTCGACGACGTGAGGTTCAACGCCTGCCTGCACGACAGCCACGACCTGGACTCCGTGAGGCTCAACCCCCTGCCCCTGCCCAAGCCCATGTTCGGGCTGGCGGTGGAGCTCAAGAACCACGCCGACGAAACCAAGTTCTCCGCCTTCTCGCACCGCCTGATGTCCGAGGATCCCTGCTTCCACGTCGAGCGCATCGCCGCCACCAGCCAGACCGTCATGCGCGGGCTGGGCGAGATGCACCTGCGCATCATCATCGAGAAGTTCAAGACCGCGGGGATCGAGCTTCTCACCAGCACGCCCAAGGTCGCGTACAAGGAGACCGTCACCGCCCGCGCCGAGGGACACCATCGCCACAAGAAGCAGACAGGCGGCGCGGGCCAGTTCGGCGAGGTCTACCTGCGCGTCGAGCCGCTCCCCGCGGACCACGACGCCGGCTTCGAGTTCGTGGACGACACCGTCGGGGGGAGCATCCCCCGCCAGTTCATCCCCGCCATCGAGAAGGGCGTGCGCCAGGTCCTGACCGAGGGCGCCGTCGCGGGATATCCCATCACCGGCATCTGCGTTCGGGTATACGACGGCAAGTACCACGACGTGGACAGCAAGGAAATCGCCTTCATCACCGCCGGCCGCCGCGCGTTCATCGACGCGGTGCAGAAGGCCCGCCCGGTCCTCATGGAGCCCTACGTCAACCTCGAGATCGCCGCCCCGGCCCGCTACATGGGCGACCTCGCGGGCCACATCTCCACGAAGCGCGGACGCGTGCAGAGCAGCGAAGTCGTCGCGGGCGACGTCTGCATCGTCAAGGCGCAGGCTCCGCTGGGTGAGCTCCAGAACTACTCCAATGAACTCAAGAGCATGACCGGGGGCGCCGGCTCCTACACCATGGACTACAGCCACGACGAACGCACTCCCCCCAACGTGCAGGCCGCGGTCATCGCCGCGTTCAAGCCGAAGATCGAGCACGACTGACGCCCGCGTGCAACCGGCCGACGATCGCTGGTCCTGATAAGCTCGCCGGTGCGGTCTGCGCCGCGCAGTTCCTGCCGCCGGCGTGTGGATTGGTCGTGGATTCGCTTGCCCGCGCCGCTCCGTGGGGTACAGTGCCACTCGCATGGATGCAGCACCCGCACCGCTCGTGTTCCCCATCGCCGCGGCCAGGGCCTATGGCGTGCGCCCCGCCCAGGGAGCTCAGGCCCGTCCACCCGCCAGCCAGGTCGCCCCCGCCGCCGCTACCGCCCGGTCGGACGCGGTTCGTGACCATGCCGACCTGTCCTCTTCGGCCGCCCGCCGGCAGAAGCTCGCTCGCGTCATCGCGGCTTCCGTGGACAAGCAGCCCGACTTCCAGCCCGACGTTCGCCCCGAGCCCGGCGCCGCCGCACTCCCCTTCTACCGCCACCCCGCGGACAAGAACGCGGCGGCCGTGAGCATCGACGCCGGTCGAAGCCTCGACATTCAGGGATAGAGGGCGGCGTCCGCGCACTCCCCCGCGGTCATCTCCGTGCGATCACGCGGCCCTACCCTTGGGCCTCATGCACTGGACCGCGGACACCGTACGAAAGACCTTCCTCGACTACTTCTGCAAGCGGCAGGGGCACACCTTCGTTGCCAGCTCTCCCTGCGTGCCGCTGGACGACCCCACGCTGCTGTTCACCAACGCCGGGATGAACCAGTTCAAGCCGATCTTCCTCGGGCAGGCCGATCCCGGCTCGGATCTCGGACGCCTCAAGCGGGCCGCCAACAGCCAGAAGTGCATCCGCGCCGGGGGCAAGCACAACGACCTCGACGACGTCGGGCGCGACACCTACCACCACACCTTCTTCGAGATGCTGGGCAACTGGTCCTTCGGCGACTACTTCAAGGCGGAAGCCGTCGCCTGGTCGTGGGAACTGCTCACAGGCGTCTTCGGGCTGCCCGCGGACAGGCTCTACGCGACGTACTTCGAGGGCAACCCCGCCGCGGGCCTCCCCGCCGACGAGGAGACCCGCCAGCTCTGGCTGAAGTTCCTTCCCCCCGAGCGCGTCATCCCCGGCAACATGAAGGACAACTTCTGGGAGATGGGCGACACCGGCCCCTGCGGCCCGTGCACCGAGATCCACTTCGACCGCATCGGCCCGCAGGAGCGGGGCCGGTTCGTGCCGGAGCTGGTCAACGCCGGCGACCCGGACCTGCTCGAGATCTGGAACAACGTCTTCATCCAGTTCAACCGCGAAGAAGGCGGCAAGCTGCGACCCCTCCCCGCGAAGCACGTCGACACCGGCATGGGCCTTGAGCGCCTGGTGAGCGTGCTGCAGAACGTCCGCAGCAACTACGACACCGATGTCTTCGCGCCCATCTTCGCACGCATCGAGCAGCTCACGGGCGCTCACCCGTACACGGGCAAGCTCGGCGCCGCGGACAAGGGCAACGTCGATACCGCCTACAGGGTCATCGCCGACCACATCCGCACGCTCACCTTCGCGCTCACGGACGGCGCCGTGCCCAGCAACGTCGGGCGCGGCTACGTGCTGAGGCGCATCCTCCGGCGCGCCGTGCGCTACGGCCGCCAGGTCCTCGGCGCCCGCACTGGCTTCTTCTCCCAGCTCGTGCCCGTCGTCGTCGAACGCTTCGGAGACTCGTTCCCGGAACTCAAGCGGGACCCCGCCCGCGTCGCGGCCATCATCCTCGAAGAGGAGGAATCCTTCGGGCGGACGCTCGACCGGGGCATCAAGATGTTCGACGAGGTCGCCGGCCCCGCCGGGGTCTCGGGCGCTGATGCCTTCAAGCTCTACGACACCTTCGGCTTCCCCATCGACCTCACGATGCAGATGGCCCAGGAGCGGGGCGTGCCGGTGGACGTCGCCGGGTTCGAGAAGGCCATGGACGCCGCCAAGGAACGAAGCCGCGCCGTGGATACCAAGGCGGAAGTACGCAAGCTGACGCTCAGCGGCGACGACGTGGCCCGCCTCCGCAGCCTCCGGGTCGATCCCACCGACGACTCGCCGAAGTTTGACGCGCACGACACCAGCGCGCACATCCGCGCCATCTTCAACGGCGAGAACTTCGACGACCACGCCCGCCCCACCGTCGGGAGCGCCCGCACGATCGGCATCGTGACCGACCGCACCCCCTTCTACGCCACCATGGGCGGGCAGGAGCACGACACGGGACGTCTCTCCGCCACCGGCGCCCGCGCGGGCTCCTTCATCGTTGAGGACGTGCAGACCTTCGGCGGCTACGTGCTCCACATCGGCCACGTCGCGTCCGGTGAGCTCCGCGTGGGCGACTCCGTCCACATGCAGGTCGATCAGCTCCGCCGCGCCCGCACCGCGTCCAACCATACCGCGACGCACCTCGCCAACTTCGGCCTCCGCGCCGTGCTCGGCGCGGGCGTTGACCAGAAGGGCTCGCTCGTCAGCGACTCCCGCATGCGGTTCGACTTCTCGCACGCCCAGCCCGTCTCGCCCGCGGAGCTCGGCCGCGTCGAGGAGATCGTCCGCAAGGCCATTTCCCAGGACCTTCGCGTGTACGCCGAGCCCGCCCCACTCGCCGGCGCCAGGCAGATCGCGGGCCTTCGAGCCGTGTTCGGCGAGGTCTACCCCGACCCGGTCCGCGTCGTCTCCATCGGCCAGCCCGTCGCAGACCTCCTCGCCGGCCCCGCCAACCCCGCCTGGGCAGAGCTCTCCGTCGAGTTCTGTGGCGGGACGCACGTCACCAGCACCGCGATCATCCAGCAGTTCGCGATCGTGAGCGAAGAGGCCGTCGCGAAGGGCGTCCGCCGCATCACCGCGCTCACGGGAGATCCGGCCCGAGCGGCGATCGAGAACGCCGAGGCCCTGGCGCAGAGAATCTCCCGTGCCGCCGCGCTGCCGGACGCGGACCTGGCCCCGGCCGTGCAGACCCTGCTTGCGGATCTGGACGCGCACACCATGCCCAGCGCCAGGCGCGCGGCCTTGCGCCAGCAGGTCGCGGGCCTGCAGGAGCGGCTCAAGGCCGCCGGCAAGGCCGCCGCGGCCATGGTCGCCGACGCCGCGGTCAAGGAAGCCCGCGCCATCGCGGAGAGCGCGCTCACCGCGAACGATCTCGTCATCGTGAACCAGGTCAGCGCGGGCGAAGATCGACAGGCCCTGCTCGCGGCAGTGGCCGTCATCCGCCAGAAGTGCCCCCGCGCTGCCGTCATGCTCTTCAGCATCGACCAGGTGACAGGAAAGGTCGGCGTTGCCTCCGCTGTCCCCGAGGCGCTCGTTGCCAAGGGCCTCAAGGCAGGCGACTGGCTCCGCGAGGCCTGTGGCGTCATGGGAGGCAAGGGCGGCGGCAAGCCCGACGCTGCTCAGGGCGGCGCCCCGGACGCCTCCAAGGCACAAGAAGCCATGAAAGCCGCGCGCCTCTTCGCCCACCGCCTCGCGTCATGAAGGGCTGCGGCCCCGCTCGGCCTTGAGCTGCGCCCGCAGTCTGGCCACTTCCTCTCGGATGCGTGCCAGCCCCGCGTCCGCGCCGTCTTTCATCAGCTCGTCATACGGGATCGGATCCCCGTACAGCACGCGCACGCCAGGGCCGAACAGCCGGGGCCACTTCTGCCGGCGTGGCCAGGCCTCGTACGCGCCATCGATCGCCGCGGGAAGAACAGGGCACCTGGCCTTCTTCATGAGGAGCGCTACTCCGCGCTTGAACTCACCCAGGCTGCCGTCCTCGCTGCGCGAGCCCTCCGGGAAGATGAGCACCGCGTGCCCGAGCTCGAGCCGGCGAAGCGTCTCGCGGATGGCCGCGGAGTCGCCCTGCTCCTCGCGTATGGGCACGGAGTTGAGCGTCGAAATCAGCCACGCGAACGGCTTCCATTTGAACAACCCCGCCCGGGCGATGTACGCGACGTGCCGCTGCGTGATCGCACCGCCCACGCAGGGCGGATCCAGGTACGACTCGTGATTCGCCGCGATGAGCAGGCCGCCGGTCTTCGGCACACGCTCCACATCCCTCACGCGGAGACCCACCAGCGCCCACAGAAGACCCCGCGCCGACTTGCGGCAGAGTTCGTAGAACGCGACGCGCCACAGCGGGGCGCCGGGCTGCCTGGCCATGAACGCGCTCAACATCGGTCAGGGCTCGCGTGCCTTGGCCCGCACCCGGGCCTCCAGTTCATCGATCACCCGCTCGATTGTCATCGCCGAAGTGTCGATCACTACCGCGCCCTCCGGGCACACCAGCGGGCCGTCGGCCCTGCTCATGTCGCTGCGGTCACGCTCGATGATCTCCCGCAGCAGGCGGGGCTCGTCCGCCGACATGCCCGCGGCAGCGAGCTGTGCGGCGCGGCGGCGGGCCCGCTCTTCCGGCGTCGCGTCCAGATAGAACTTCACCTTCGCGTCGGGGAAGACCACTGACCCCTGGTCGCGGCCCTCCGTGACCAGCCGGGGGTGCAGCGAGGCAATGTGCCGCTGACGCTGCACCATGAGGTGCCGCAGCCCGGGAATGCCCGCCACCGGCGAGACGATCGCGGTGACGTCCGGCTTGCGGATCCGCTCCCCGAGCGTCTCGCCGAAGGCGAGCACCCCGGGCGGGTCCATCGACCAGTCAAAGCGAATATCGGCCCGCTCCACCGCCGCCACCAGAGCCCCATGGTCCGTGATCGGGATCCGCTGCTGGAGCGCGATGAGCGCCGCGGCACGGTACATCGCCCCCGTGTCGAGGAAATCCAGCCCCAGCCGTGCGGCGAGGTGGCGTGCCACCGATGACTTGCCCGTCCCCGCAGGGCCGTCGATCGTGATGATGATGGGCTGGTCGAGCCGGAACACCGCGTGACCATCCTTGGCGCCGCGGACGACGCCAACCTTGACTTCCACCCGCGGAGCCGACAGCACCCGGATGTCCTCGGTCGCGTGCGTCACGTCCGATGCCTCCATGGCACGAGCGGGGACACAGACGGGCCCGGCACCCGGCCCGCCCTCACGGCTCCTCGAGGAGCTGGTCCGTGCCGACCAGCGCGTGCAGCGCGTCGCGGCTCCTCGACACCCCGATTGTAACGTCTTCCGATCCTCGGTAGTCGATCGCCAGCGGGCCGTCGTAGCCCACTGATCGGATCGCGTTCACCATCACCTTCAGGTCGTAGGGCTGGTGCACCCATGCCCCCTCGCGGAACGCCTCCACGCTCGCCTCGCCGGCCTTCTTGGTCGCCGGCTCCAGCCGCTGCGTGCTGGCCGAAACCACCGTCGCATAGGGCGTCAGCCGGTGCAGGTACGTCGCGGGGTCCTTGGCTTTGCTGGCTGCTTCGAAGTCGGGGAACGTGCCGACCCGAAAGCCCCCCACCTTCTTGAGCAACTCCGTCACGCGCTCCGGCCGCTCGGTCAGGCCGGCCATCGGCGAGATCAGCAGATTGACGTCCAGACGCTCGGCCCGCTCCATCACCGGCTTGAGCCTCTGGGCCACCCGCGCGAGCGCCGTCTCGCTGTCCGGGCTCTGCACCCTGACCGCCGCTGCGGTGCACCCGAGAAGGTGCGCCGCCTCCACGACTCGGAGCAATCGTTCTCGGCTGGCCGCCCCCTCGGCGTCCGAGTCGCCTCCCAAGGGCTGCGCCTCGGATTCCACCAACAGGAGGCACGAGCAGCTCGCACGATCCGCCCGGTCCCGGAACGCCTCCAGCCGCGTCCGATCCGAGCCCGTCAGGAGGTCGGTCGAGAGGTTCAGCCCCGTCAGCCCGAGCGTGTCCCGGGTAAACGCGGGAAGGTCCAGAATGTCCATTTTTCCCGCCGCCCGCTTACCCCGTGCCCCGGGGAGGGCCAGCAGCGGCTTCAGGCAGGATGCGGCAAGGGTCAACAGCATGGGCCAGCAGACTGTAGCCGATGGCCCTTGCGCAACGCAAACGCCGACGCTCCCCACGGCCCGATCCCGCACTCAGAGCAAAAGACGGCCGGGCCGTGAGGCACCGACCGTCCGGAGGGGAGAAACTAACTTCAATGGCCAGAATAATGAAGGACAAAGGATCGGTCAAGGCATCGACCTCAGACTAGGTAGGAGTACCCACCCGCCTGTCAGAAGGATCTATACCTTCCACACACCGTACATGTCGAGTGCTACCATCCCCGTTCCCCGAGGAGCAGCCCATGGCGAACCCGTCCGACCGCGTCTATTCCCCCTCCCACGAATGGCACCTTGTCAAGGGCGATTCCCTGACTTTGGGCATCACCCAGTTCGCGGTCGATCAACTCACGGACATCACCTACGTCGAGATGAAGAAGCCCGGCTTCACGTTCAAGGCGGGAGACATCATCGGCGAGGTCGAGTCCGTCAAGACCACCTCCGATATCTACGCCTTCGTCTCGGGTGAGATCACCGAGGTCAACAAGGCCCTCGCGGACGACCCCGGCCTCCTCAACCGCGACCCCTTGGGAGCCGGCTGGCTCATCAAGGCCAAGATCACCGACGCCTCGGGCCTCTCGCAGTGCACCGACGCGGCGACCTACGACAAGCAGCACCCCTAGAAACGCACCGATTCCGCCCGCGCGGCGAACTGAATCAGCTCGGGTCGCGAAGGAGTGCGGCGTGACGGTCCCGCAAGCGGCACCTAGGTCCACCATGCTCCGATGCGTTGATCTGCACAAGGCGTACCGGCTCGGGGGCGGCGAAGTCCCCGCGCTCCGCGGCGTGGATCTCGAGATCCGCGAGCCCGGCTTCTACGCCATCATGGGCGCCTCGGGCAGCGGCAAGTCCACACTCCTCCACCT
>QWIH01000060.1 GCA_021405315.1 Leptolyngbya sp. PLA1 | reverse complement strand
GTGGGGAGGGGTACGCCACGTTCGCGGTGGGGAAGTGGCACCTGACCCCGCCGGCGGAGATGGCCGCGGGCGGCCCCAAGTCCCGCTGGCCGCTGGGCCGGGGCTTCGACCGCTACTACGGCTTCCTCCACGGCGAGACCGACCAGTACCACCCCGACCTGGTGCGCGACAACCAGCAGGTCGACCCGCCGCGCACCCCGGAGGAGGGCTACCACCTGACCGAGGACCTGGTCGACGAGGCCGTCCTGTACCTCAAGGATCTCCGGGCCTACTCGACCGACCAGCCGTTCTTCCTCTGGTTCGCGCCGGGTGCCTGCCACGCGCCCCACCACGTGCCGCGTGAGTACATCGAGCGCTACCGGGGCCGGTTCGACCAGGGCTGGGACGCATGGCGCGAGGAGATCTTCGCCCGCCAGAACGCGTCGGGCCTGCTGCCGCGCAAGGCTGCCTGCTGCCTTGCGTTACCCCGAGCCGCCGTCAGGCGCGCCTCCCGACAGCTCTCACATCGCTCTCAGAACACCTCGCCCCTCGACCGGCACCTACGGGCGGCGCCCTCGCGCAACTTGAGCCGACTATTCAGCCGCACGAACGATCTGCCGACATCGCTGCGGGTCAACCGGACGATCCCACCGCCCGCCCCGCTTGAGGTACGACCCCACAATGAGGCCCGTCGCGACACCACTGAGCGATGCGATGGACTCCGGCGTCACGCCGGAACCGACCCACGTCTCCAGGCCGGTCGCCCGCGCCGCCTCTCGCACATCCGCCGGGTCCGCCGGGACTCCCGTGTGCGTGCCCGTCACGATGACGCCATCGGCGCCGAAGAACTCGCAACCCCTTGCCGTGTCCGCGATCGAAAGGTCCGCCGTCAGCGCGTGCGAGGCGTGCTTCTTCTTGATGTCGCAGAACAGCTTGATCCGCTCCGCTCCCAGGCGGCGGCGTGCGCGCAGCAGCGGACCCGCCGCGGCTTCGGCGAGCAACCCCTCGTCCGCCACGTGCGCGAAGGCGAAGTTCTCCACCCGGATGAAGTCCCCGCCGCACGCGTGCGCGATCGCCAGCGCTTCCAGGTGGCCCATGCTCAGCACCTGCACCCCGAGCAGCACGCGCGGCGCCGCCTCCCGAACCGCAGCAACCACCCGTGTCATTGCGGCGACGGTCTCGGGCGCGTGAGGCCCATTCACGTACGGAGTGTCGTGCATGTTCTCGACGATGATGCCCCCGAAGCCCTCGCCCGCGAGCACCTCCGCCTCGCGCACCGCGACTTTCACGATCTCAGCCACCGGTAGCCGGGCCCTGGGCGAACCCGGGAGGGCCGGCGCGTGCACCATCCCGATGACAAGCGGCTTCCTCACAGCGACCCCGGCGGCTCTCGATGCCACGTGAACCTCCTCGTGCGTCCGGCAGAGGCGTCATCGTACCCGCACGCGCCGCGGCGCGGGGCGGCTGGTACGCTTGGCCCATGCACACGACCCTCGTTGCGCTGCTCGCGCTCTGCGTTCTCGCGATGGCCGCCATGCCCGCAGCCGCGC
This sequence comes from Leptolyngbya sp. PLA1, assembly GCA_021405315.1. Lineage (GTDB taxonomy): Bacteria > Planctomycetota > Phycisphaerae > Phycisphaerales > UBA1924 > RI-211. The sequence continues at coordinate 11,847 of QWIH01000060.1, read as the reverse complement.
GGGGCCCCGGACCGGGCGTCGAATACGTCGTCGATCTCAAGGCGACGCGTGCGCAACTCGTCAACATCGAGATGCACGTCCCCGAGTGGGACTCGGAACACCTCGATGTCCACATGCCCGTCTGGAGGCCGGGGCGGTACGAAGTGCTCGACCTCGCGGGGGGTGTGCGCCTGTTCGAGGCCGAGGACGGCGCGGGCCGGCCCCTCGCGTGGGACAAGATCGAGAAGGCGACCTGGCGCATCCGCACCCCGGCCCCGGGCGGCGTCGTCATCCGCTACCAGCTCTACTGCAACAGCCTCTCCTCCCGCACCCGGCACGCGGACGAAACCCACGCGTTCCTCAGCGGGTCCGCGGTCTTCCTCTACTGCCACGAACGCCGCGCAGCCCCGGTGCGCGTCACGCTCGACCTCCCGGCGGATTGGCGGATCGCCTGCGGCCTGGAGTTCGCCCCGGCTTCGATGAACACCCTTGTGGCCCCGGACTATGACACCCTGGTCGACTCGCCCATCGAGGCGGGCATTCACGACCTTCACGAGTTCGAGGTCGACGGCGTGAAGTACCAGATCGCGGTCTGGGGACGCCCGGACGCGATGGCCCCCGCCTTTCCGGGCGACGTCGCGAAGATCGCCGCCCAGCAGCAGAAGCTCTTTCGCGGCTTTCCCTTCAAGCGGTACCTCTTCATCACGCACCTCGCGCCCGGCGCGGGAGGCGGCACCGAGCACCTGAACTCGACCGTCATCGGTGTCAAGCCCAGCGCCGCCACCGAACCCAAGGACCACCGCGGGTCACTCGCCCTCGCGAGCCACGAACTGTTCCACACATGGAACGTCAAGCAGTTTCGCCCCGCGGGGCTCAAACCCTACGACTATCAGCGGGAGAACTACACCACGCTCCTCTGGGTCGCGGAGGGCACCACGAGCTACTACGACGAACTGCTCTGCGTTCGCGCCGGGGTCTGGGAGGTCAAGCACTACCTCGAGTCGCTCGGACGGACGATCGACGCGGAACTCGCCCGCCCGGGGAGATCACTGCAGAGCCTTGAAGAGTCGAGCTTTGATGCCTGGATCAAGTTCAACCGGGCAACACCGGACGCGGTCAACTCGACCGTCTCTTTCTACTCCAAGGGCGCGCTCGTCAGCCTCCTTCTCGACGCCCGCATCCGCACCCTCACCTCCGGCGCGGGCTCGCTCGACGATGTCATGCGCACGCTGAGCTCGCGTTTCCCGCACACCGCCCCCGGGTATACCACCGCCGACGTCCTCGACGCTCTCCGCTACGTCACCGGGGAGGACTTCACCCCCTTCTTCAACGACTACGTGCGGGGAACCGCCGACCTGCCGATCCATGACGCTCTCGCCGTCTTCGGCCTGGAGGCTGTCCGAGAGGGCGACGGAGCCGACCCCAAGGCCTACATCGGCCTGGACCTCCGCGACGCGGACGGGCTCGCGACTGTCTCGGCGGTGCGAGACGACGGCCCCGGCCCCGCCGCGGGCATCAACGTCGACGACCAAATCGTCGCGCTGAACGGCCTGAGGCTGCGCGCGGGCGACCTGGAGTCCCGTCTCAAGCAGCTCAAGCCGGGCCAGATCGTCACCCTGCACGTCATCCGCCGGGATGTACTCCGCGAGGTCCGGCTCACGCTCGCCTCCAGGCCCAAGGGCGAGTTGAAGGTGCAGAAGAAAAAGGAAGCGACCCCGGAGCAGAAAGCCGCGTTCGAGTCCTGGACCGGCCAGAAATGGGGCGGCTGAGACCGCGTTCAGGCTTTCACGACGACGGCCCGCGTCCGCTTCCGCCCCGCCAGCACGTCCCGCGTGTCAACCACCAGCCTCGCCTCGCGGCCGACCATCGCCCAGTCGATGGCCTGATGGGCCGTCACCACCACGACCGCGTCGGCGGCACGAAGCACCCGGGGCGTCAGGGGACAGGATTTCAGCGGGATGTCGTACTTCCGCATGGTCGGAAACGTCGGCACGTGCGGGTCGTGGTAGCTCACGCGTGCGCCCCGCTCCGCGAGCAGGGCAATGATCTCCGCCGCAGGCGTCTCGCGGATGTCGTCCACGTCGGCCTTGTACGCGATGCCCAGCACGAGAATGTTCGCTCCCCTGAGCGCGCGGCCCCGATCATTCAGGGCTGCCGCGGCTCTCTCCACGACATAGCGGGGCATCGCGTGATTGATCTCTCCCGCAAGCTCGATGAAGCGGGTGGAGTGCCCGAACTCCCGCGCCTTGTACGACAGGTAGTACGGATCAATCGGGATGCAGTGCCCGCCCAGCCCGGGCCCCGGATAGAACGGGTGAAACCCGAAAGGCTTGGTCGACGCCGCCCGGATCACCTGCCAGATGTCGATCCCCATGTCGGTCAGCACCGGCTTCAGTTCGTTGACGAGCGCGATGTTCACCGCACGATAGATGTTCTCCAGCAGCTTCGCCGCTTCCGCCACTTCGGCCGAGCCCACACGATGCACCGTCTCCACCGCGGCGGAGTAGAGCGCCTCCGCCACCTCACCGCTCCGGTCGTCCACGCCGCCGACAAGCCTCGGGATCGTGCGGGTCTCGAATCCCTTGCGGCCCGGATCTTCACGCTCGGGACTGAACGCGAGGAAGAAGTCGGTTCCGAGGCGGCGTGCCCGCCCGCCCTCCTTGCCCTCGAGAATCGGAAGGCAGACCTCGCGCGTGGTGCCCGGGTAGCTCGTGGACTCCAGGCTTACCAGAGCGCCCTTCTTCAGCACGCCCGCCACCATCCGCGAGGATTCCACCACGAACGACAGGTCCGGCTCGCGGTGAGCCCCCAGAGGCGTGGGGACACATAGGCACACCGCGTCGCACTCCCGGAGCACACGCGGGTCCGACGTGGCGGTGAAGCGCCCCGACGACGCGAGTTCCTTCACGAGCTCCCGACCCAGGTGCTTCAGATAGGCCTTCCCGGCCCGCAGCGCCGCCACCTTCTTCTCGTCCACGTCGTAGCCGATCACACGGAACCCGGCCTGGTGCATCGCCCGCACCAGCGGCAGCCCCACGTACCCGAGCCCCACCACCCCCACCGTCGCCCGGCGATGCGTGAACTTCGCGATGAGTCTACTTGCATGGTCAGGTCGGGCCATCCGGGTCCTTTCTCGGCGGGTCGATGACTGGCAGGCCCACCCGGGAAGACGGTATGCTGTACCCTTCCGCGTCTCGGCCGCTCGTCTCACCCGACCTGGAACCACGAATGAGCAACGCCAACTCCGCCCAAGGACCCAGCGAACTCCCCCAGCTCATGGGCCATCCCGCCGGCCTCTTCACGCTCTTCTTCGCCGAGATGTGGGAGCGATTCTCCTACTACGGCATGCGCGCCCTCCTGGTCTTCTACATGATCAAGGGCTTCCTGGGCTATGGCGACAAGGAGGCCTACGAGGTCTACGGCGCGTACACCGCCCTCGTCTACGCCACGCCCTTCATCGGCGGCATGGTCGCGGATCGCCTGCTGGGCGCAAGACGCAGCGTCGTGCTGGGTGGCATGCTCATGGCCGCCGGCCACCTCCTCATGACCATCGAGAACAAGTACGCCTTCTTCGGCGCCCTCGCCCTGCTGATCTGCGGCAACGGGTTCTTCAAGCCCAACATCTCCACCATCGTGGGGTCGCTCTACCCCGCCGGCAGCCCGAAGCGAGACGCGGGCTTCACCATCTTCTACATCGGCATCAACCTCGGCGCCGCCCTGGCCCCGCTCCTCTGCGGGTACGTCGGCGAAACCTACGGCTGGCACTACGGCTTCGGGCTCGCCACCATCGGCATGCTCATCGGCCTCGCGGTCTTCGTTGCACCCCGCGGGCTCACTCAGGCCCTCATCGTCCTCGGCGCCATCGCCGCCGCCGCAAGCATGGTCTATGTCAACAGGGGCGATACCCTCATGCTTGCCGTGAACGCCCCCGTGGGCCTGGCCCTCCTGGTCGCAGCGTTCGTTGCGGCCTTTGCCGTCGGCAAGGGCGGCCTGCCCGACTGGGCCGGCCGCCGCCCGCAGAAGCCGACGAATCGAACCGGGGAGTTCATGGTCTATGCCGGCGTGCTCATCGCCGTGCCCGTGATCGCCCTCCTCGTGAGCAGGAACACCATCGCGGGGTACGTGCTCACCGCGTTCGGAATCCTCGCGCTCGGCACCATCCTGGTCGAGGCCCTGCGCTCGCAGAAGGTCGAGCGTGAGCGGCTGTTCGTCGTCCTCGCGATGATGTTCTTCTCCATGCTCTTCTGGGCCTTCTTCGAGCAGGCCGGAAGCTCGGTCAACAACTTCACCGACCGCAACGTCCAGCGTGTCACCGCCGCGTCCACCTTCACCCAGGATCAGGTCGGCACGACGATCGAGATTCCCGCCAACCAGGCGCTCGTCGGTCTCAAGAGGCCCGACGGCAAGATCGTCACCCTCACGGAGATCGAGGCGGTCGTTACCAAGGCCCGCGACGCTGCCATTGAAAAGGCCAAGGCAGCCAACGGCGGAAAGGCACCCGCCACGCCCCCGGAGTTCTCCGCCACCATCCCCTGGACTGTCTCGTCAGAGCACGTCGGACAGTCCTACGGCGGCAACGAGGTCAAGGCCAGCGTCTTCCAGGCTGTCAACCCCGTGTGCATCATGATCTTCGGGCTGGTGTTCTCCGCCCTCTGGGGCTTCCTGGGCCGCCGAAAGCTCGAGCCAAGCACACCCATCAAGTTCTCGCTCGGCCTCCTCCAACTGGGCCTGGGATTCATCGTGTTCTGGTACGGCGCCTCGCAGGCCTCAGACCGGGGCATGACCAGCATGCTCTGGCTTGTCGTCGGCTATGCACTGCACACCACCGGTGAGCTCTGCCTCTCCCCCGTCGGCCTCTCGATGGTCACTCGCCTCTCGCCGGCTCGCATGGTCAGCACCGTCATGGGCGGCTGGTTCCTCGCCACAGCATTCTCAAACTATCTCGCGGGGCTCATCGCGGGCCTCACCGGCGTCAGCCACGGCGGCGGCGACGAGGGCACGCTGCCCCCGCCCCAGGAAACCGTCGGCGTCTACGGCGATGTGTTCCTCAAGATCGGTATCGCCGGGTGCGGCGCCGCTGTCCTCCTCCTCATCCTGTCCCCCATCCTCTCGAAGTGGATGCACTCGGACCTCGAGGGCAAGGAAGGCAACCAACCCGCGCCGGGAGGCCACTAGACCCGCTCGGACCTCGCGCCCTCGCTGGCGGACACCCTAAACACGCCGCATGGGTGACCGAACTGTCGCTCGTACAGCATCGGAACCGCCGCGGCCAGCCCGCACGCACCCTCCTCGGAGCAGAGCGCGATCACGCAGCCGCCGAACCCGCCCCCCGTCATTCTGGCGCCGAAGACCCCGCGCATCGACGACGCGCAAGCCGCGACCCAGTCCAGTTCGGCACAGCTCACGAGGTAGTCATCCCGCAGGGACGCGTGGGACTCGTTCATCGCCCGCCCCCCCCCGACCAGGTCGCCCGCCGCCAGTTGCGCGGCGAACTGCCGGGTCCGCGCGTCCTCAGAGATCACGTGACGCGCGGTCGGCTGGAGGTCTTCCGGCAGCAACGCGACCGCCCCCATGTCAGCCCGCGCCAGAGCGGGAACGCCGAGGAGGGCAGCGGCCCGCTCGCACGCCGCGCGTCGCTTGGGGTATTCGGATTCGCCGAGCCGGTGCCTGACGCCTGTGTCGACGACCACCAGCACCGCCTCCTCGGGCACGGGCGTCATTCGCACCTCTCCGGTGCCACAGTCCAGCAACATCGCGTGACCACGCTCGGCTCTCGCGACCACCATCTGGTCCATGATGCCGCAGGGAACCCCGGCGTACTCATGCTCCGCTGTTCGGCAGGCTACGGCAAGCTCCGCCGCCGAGACACTTTTTCCCCATGCACGCGTGAGGAGCAGCCCCAGCGACACCTCGAACGCCGCGGAGCTCGAAAGCCCCGCGCCGATCGGCACGTCGCTCGCAATCGTGACGTGGAGCGCCGGGCAGGCCTTGCTCCCGGGCAGCCCCCGCACCTCCTCCAGCACGCCCCATGCGTAACTCTGCCACGTTCCTTTCGGTGCGGCCTCACCGTGAGACCACTCGTTGTCCCGCGCGAGGTCGGAGGCGAGCATGCGCGTGGGCCCGTCCGCGGGCGACGCCACGCACACGGTCCGAGGCCCGATGGCGATGGGCAGCACCCGTCCGCCGCAGTAGTCAATGTGCTCGCCGATGAGGTTGACGCGTCCGGGAGCGCTCGCACCGATGTGCGGAAGCACACCGAAGCGGCCCCGGTGAGCCCGAACCGCCCGCGCCAGTGAGCCGCCGTCCCTCGGTGATGCTTCCTGGCCCATGAGGTCGCCGGTAGGGGATGGCTCAGGGGCCCAGGAACGAGTCCGTCGCGGAGTCAGGCAACTCGTTGCCCCGGATCTCGATGATGCCGGAGCTCTGCCCCTGACGGATCCGGTCGGCGATGCGCGTCAGAGCGACCTCAACCACGCCCGGGAGCCAGATATTGTCATCTCCCGCCATGGGCGTGGTCATGAAGCACCCGGAGCCGTCGCTGCAGAGGACCCACTGCCCTTCGCCGCCGTGATTCGCGGAGTTCTGGAGCGGGTGCCAGGGCAGACCGGCTCGCTGGCTCCGGATGATCGGCGACGCGTCCCCGAGGATGACCACACGCGGGCCCTGCTCCCACACCGGCCTCTTCGGCCCGAACATGATCTGGTAGCTGTACGACACCTGTTCAAGGTCGGCCCAGTCCCGCTGCTCCGGGCGGCAGCCGCCGCAGGGCGCCTTGGCGTTCCCGGGGCAGGCGAGTTGCTTGAGAGACGCATAGCCCGTGCGTGCGAGAGTGAAGAGGTTCGAGGAGTTGGATTCCCCCGGCCCCTTCCCCACGTTCATCCATGAGCCGCCCCCGAACCCCGCCGCGGCGAGAGGGAGTTGCCCGGCGTAATCGCCGCTGTAGAGCCCCATCGCAGAGGCGACCGCGTTGATGTTCGCGCCGCAGGCCGTCTTGGACCGCATCGACTTCGTCGTCGCCATGACCGGCCAGACGACCGAACCCGCAATGAGAAGCACCGCGGCGATGGAGACAAGATCCTGCAGCCTGAACGAGCCCACGGTGGTGCGCCAGGTGCGTGCCTGCTCCGTCCGCACGCGGATCGGGATGCGTGACATGGTCCGCTCGACCAGATCCGGCGATACGCCATCGCCCCCCGGCACGGTCACCAGCGTCACCAGCGACGCGATGCGCTCCGCCCTGGCCCGGAGCGAGCCCGGCACCCGGTCGAGCCTGTAGCCCGAGCCCATGAAGACTTCCATCGCCTCGTCGTCGTCGATGCAGAGGGCCTCCTCCGCGTTGGCGAGCCTCCCCTCGGCCCGGAGCACGCGCGCCAAGGTCGCGTCCGCCAGCGAGGCGTCAGGCGCGGGGCCCGCCTCGAGCAGGCGAAGCACCTCACGCACCCGGGCCGCCCGAACGCAAGCCTCGGAATGCTCCCGGCACCACGCGGCCTCCACCAACCCGTCGACCGCTCCGCAGTCCGCATCGCACAGACGCCACTCGGCTCCCCGTGCGTCTTCGTCCCGTCCCCTGAGCGAATCACTCTGCCCGTTCATTCGTCAGCACCCCTCGATCGGCTCACCTCGTCCCACCGCTTCGCGAATGTCGCCACCGCCGCGTGAAGACGTGACTTCACGGTCCCGAGCGGGATCCCCAGCTCCTCGTGAATCTGCACATAGCTGAGCCTTTGGAAGTACGCGAGCAACAGAATCTCCCGTAACAGAGGCGGCACCAAGTCCAGAGCCTTCTGGACCAGGGCGGAGGTCTCTTGTGCATCCAGCCTCGCGTCCGGCGCGGGCACGTCGATCTCCAGCAGGTCCACGAACGATCCGGGCGAATCCTCTCCGTTCCCCGAACCATCCACCGGCGCCGAGAGCTCGAGCATCCGGCGGCGACCCTTCTTACGCAGGTAGTCCCGCGCCTTGTTCGCCGCGATCGTGAAAAGCCACGGCCGAAAACGCCGGGTGGCGTCGAAAGTGTCCGCCGACAGGTGCACCTGCAGGAACGCGTCCTGGAACACGTCCTCCGCTCCGGCGGACTCCCCCACCAGCCGGGTCAGGAACCGCATGAGCTCCGTCTGATGACGCTCGATCAGCACCCGGAGCGCGGCACGCTCCCCCCGCCGATACGCCTCGAAGAGTGTCTCGTCCGTCCTTTGATCGGGCACTGCGCCTTCCTTCACCCGCTTCCGGGTTATCCGACCACCGTGCCGACCTCGCGGCTGAACGTCACCCCTGTCTCCGGGCCAAACAGGGCCAGACCTTCCGCCCGCAGCCGAGGGGCGGCCTCCCTCTCATATCGCTCGAACGCCTCCCGGGTCGCGAATACGTACCGTGTCTGGACTGCCGGCTGTTCGGGTGGCCGGTCGAGCCGAACGACTTCCCCGGAGAGCGCCCCGGCGTCCAGCACCTGCCGGACGTGCCCCCCGGTCAGCCACGCAATGTACCCCTCGACCCGTTCGGGTCCTGGGAACCGGGCGGTCACGGTGTAGACGAGCTTCGCCACGCCTTACAGACTAGCCGGGCGGGGACGGACTCGCCCCCAACCCTGTCAGGATTCGAACAGATGAGGGGCCCCGGAGCCCTCTCGGGCAATAGACTCGGCGTCCAGCCGTTCAGCCATGGGACGTCAGGAGCAGGCCGAGGTGAGCAGCCAGGGGTCGGAATCCCAGGATCATGACCTCTCCGTGCTGCTCGAGGCGGCCAGCCGCGGCGACGACGCCGCGTGGCGTGAACTGGTGGCGCGGTATGCCCGGCGGGTATTCGCGCTCGCCCGGAGCAGGTGCAAGGACTCAGACGTGGCAGAAGAGATCACCCAATCCGTCTTCACCACCATCGCGGCAAAGCTCGCGGGCGGGGAGTACGCCGAGCGGGGCCGCTTTGAGTCCTGGCTTTTTCGGGTCGCCATGAACAGGGTCCGCGACCACGCGAGAAAACAGCGGCGCCGGCTTGCCTCGCTCGAGCAGACCGCGGACCCCCGCACGCCCGTTCCGGACCCGCAGAACGACAGCACGGACCACTCCCAGGTCGAACGGCTGCGGGCTGCGGTCGCGATGCTCTCCGACGCCGACCGCGAGGTGGTGGAACTCCGCCATCACGGGGGGCTCGGGTTCAAGGAAATGGCCGAACTGTTGGGCGAGCCTTTGGGGACCATCCTCGCCAGACACCATCGAGCGCTCAAGAAGTTGCGAGAGGCATTGGAATCCGGCGCAGCATCGCCACGAGGGGCACTGTCATGACGCACGACGACCACACGTTCACCTCGGACGAGCTACACGCCGTAGCCATGTCGCTGGACGAACTCGCTCGATCCGAACGCTCGCTCCCGGACGGCGGGTTTGAGAGCCGCATCGCCGCGGCGGCGGCCGCCGCCTCGGGCCCCGGGTTGCGCCTGGTTGGTACGCAGCCAGCCTCTCGGAGGCCCTCCCGCTATTCCGCAGGCAGGTTGAGCTTGGCCGCCGCGGTCGCGCTCTTCGCCACGCTCGGGGCGGCGCTTCTCGCGAACCGGGGCGCCGCTCGCCACGAAGCCCCGATCGCCTCGGCCCAGCAGGAGCTCTCGGACTACTTCCTCGTCGCGTCTCTTCTCGACGATACCGGTCGGGTTCAGACCTCTGCGGTCACGACCCAGGCAGATCAACTGGGCGAGAGGGTTCGGTCGGACTGGTCCGTTGGCGATGACCTGCTCAGCGAAGGAGCCATGTGATGAGAACCCCCGCCCTCGTCGTCCTCCTGGTCGCAGGCGCGGCCTCCTTCGCCTTCGCCTCCTACAGCCAGCCCGAACCCGGCACCGAGAAGCTCGCGGAGCGGGCGCCGCGGGAGGTACAACCCAGGGAAGGCCAGCCGCGCGAGGCCGCGACCGCGCGGCTTCAGCGTCGACTCGAAGAAGCGCAGCGTCAGCAGGCCCGCCTCGCAGCGGCCATCAAGCGTCTCGAGGCAGGAGAACCGGTCGAGGACGTGATGCGTGATCTCGACGCGGGCAGGCCCGGCCAGGACGATCGCGGCGCCCGACCCTGGCGCGACGGGATGGGCCCGGAATCCCGAGGCCCGGAGCGCCAGGACCGCCCAGGGCCCCCCGGCGCGGGTCGCCCCCCGGAAGGCCCGGCGGGCCCCGAGGCGGAGGAGGTCCGCGCCTTCATCCAGCAGCGGTTTCCCGAGATCTGGCGCCGCTTCGAGGACCTCCGCAAGGGCAACCCGGAGGTCGCCGAGCGACACTTCGGGCGCTTCCTGCCCAAGGTGCGCGAGGCGATGGCGCTCCGCGAATCAGATCCGGAGATGTTCGAGATGCGGGTGGAGGAAATCCGCGGCGGTATTGACGCCATGGTCTGCGTCCGCGAGTACCGCGAGGCCCTCTCCCTGCCCGAGGGCGACACGGCGCGCTCGGATCGCCTGGCAAGGGCTGAGGCGGATCTGCGGCGGGTGCTCGGAGAGCAGTTCGACCTCAGGTTGAGGCTGCAGGAACACGAACTCCGAATGCTGTCTTCCCGCGTCGAGTCCCTCCGGAAAGAGATCGAGGAGAAGCGGGGCGAGCGTGACGCCGCCGTCACCGACATGCTCGAACGCATCAGCCGAGGTGGCCCGCCGGATGGCGGCAAGGGTCGTCCGCCCGGCCGGCCCGGCGGACCGGGGGGGCCGGGTCGCTAGGGCGTCGCCGCTCGCTCGATTCTCTCAGGACACGATCGAGCCCGGCTCGATCTCGCTGGAGGGGCCCAGCACGACCACCCGCCGGGGGGTATCTCCAGCGCCGTCCTTGGGGACGTTGCTGGCGGCGAGCAGCATCCCACGCGATTCCTCGCCACGGATGACCCGGGGCTGCAGGTTCGCCACGATGATGATGCTCCGGCCGACGAGTTGCTCGGGCGTGTAGTGCTCGCGGATGCCCGCGCAGACCTGTCGGGGGGTGCCCGATCCGTCGTCGAGGCTCAGCTTCCACAGTCGGTCCGCGGACGGGTGTGGAACGCACGTGAGGATCTTAGCGACCCGCAGATCTACCTTCGCGAAGTCCTCGAAGGAGATCATGGGCTTGGGCTCGGGCTTGGCTTCGGGCTTGGCGGGCTGGGGGGCGGATGCCTGCGACATGCTGGAGTCCTTTGTGCTGGGGCAGAGTGTACGCGCCTGCTACCGGCGCCTGGAGAGTGCCCGGGCGATGTCTCGATCCGCGTCGCGCTTGGCCATCGACTGCCGCTTGTCGTGCGCCTGCTTGCCCGTCGCAACACCGATCAGCAGTTTCGCCCAGCCGTTCTTGAAGTACAGCTTGAGCGGCACGATCGTGGTGCCCTTTCCCTCCACCGCCTTGGCCAGTCGCCTCATCTCCGAGCGCTTCGCCAGCAGGGCGCGGCTGCGCTTCGGGCGGTGCCCGAGATTCGCGGACGGCGCGTACTCGCCGATATCCACGTTCAGGAGCGTCAACGAGAGCGGGTCGGACCTCACCGCGACGTAACCCTCCGCCAGCGAAACGCGCCCGGCGCGCACCGCCTTCACCTCCGAGCCCTGCAACGCCACCCCCACCTCCAGCGTCTCGCCGATGTGGTACTCGTGGCGTGCCTTGCGGTTCTCGATCGTCGGCGACAGGTTCGGCTCAGGTTTCGCCATCGCGCCTACTCAAACCTCACTCTGTTGCGGATCGTGCCGATCCGCTCCACCTCGATCTCCACCACGTCACCGTCCTTCAGGAACACCGGGGGCGTGCGGGCCATGCCCACCCCGCTGGGCGTGCCTGTCAGGATGAGCGTCCCGGGCAGCAGCGTCGTCCCGCGCGACAACTCGGCGATCAGCGCCGACACGCTGAAGATCATGTCGCTCGTGGGGGTGTCCTGCATCACAACGCCGTTCACC
>QWIH01000011.1 GCA_021405315.1 Leptolyngbya sp. PLA1 | reverse complement strand
ACGAGCGGCGTAAACGAAGCCTCCGCGACATCGGCGACAAGCGCGTCCGGTTCAGCAAGCGCGTCGGCCTCGGGATCGGGTTCGACGAGCGGTTCATCCACCGGCTCTTCAAGCAGCGGATCGGGGAGCAAGTCCAGCGGATCGTCGCTCTCGTCATCCAGCAGCGTTTCGGGCAGCATGAGCGGGTCGAGCTCCAGCGGTTCAGGTGGAACAGGGACGTTTTCGATTTGAACGGACGGTGCGCCGTGGCGATCGAGAAGTCGTGCTTCTAGAGGCGGTATGTCGGATGCGACCGAGCCGGCTTTGGTGGCTCGCGTGTCATCCAGTACGACGTCTTGGCGGTCTATCCACGGCGACTTCCACCCAACCGTCGGCGAGTCCAAGTCCCATCGCGGCGCGAGGCACTACCTCTTGCGAGGGCACCACCGCGCCGGTGCCTGTGTGTAAGAGAACCGGCCGCAACGACGCACTTAGTGGACCGCAAGATGACGGAGCTCTCGTGAGCCGATCGGTTGCTTGACAGCTGCCCACAGACTTGTCCGCAATGCGGCCTATTTGTCGGTTCGGTCCGCTTTGAAACATTCAAGCGAGGTCCCCAAACGACCGATAGCAAATCGGTGATCTCTCGGGTCCATTACCCGTATATACTCTTGCGTTCGTCCATGAACCAACCATCGATCCAACGCCTGATTGCAATCCTGTGTCTCGTGGCCTTCGGCCTCGGGCAGACGGTGTTCGCATCGATGGGTGTTCGGTGCACGGACGCTTCGGGCAACACCCGAATTGAGTACGCCTGCATCAAGTCTTCCCAAGGCGAGTGTCTGACGCCATGCACCGAACCCGGTGTGAATGCGACCGATGAAGACCACGAAGGGGACCCAGCGACCCCGACGCCGTGCGAAGACGAACCCCTCGGTTCGCAATTGTCGGCCGCGAAACTGATCCCCTCGAATAGTGCACTTGAACCGGTCTTCGCTGCGATTGCGGTGGCGTTCCTGTGGGATCAATGGTCCTTTGCGGTCGAATTACCCGTGCGGTGCGCTCGGCCCGCGCTGGATCGGGATCGGCCGCCAGACGCACTGACGCGATTGCGGTCTGTGATCCTCACCGTGTAGCTGTGGTTCGGATCGATCGCCCGTCAACGCGTCAAGCGTGGGGGTGATCGTGTTGTCGTTGCGCAACGGCCCAATCGGGTCTGGTACTGCGTGACGCTCTCATCCGCATCGCCACCAATCTTGTCAATCCAGTTTTCGTGACCCAAGCGGTCAGGCCACGCTCGGAATCGCTGCGATTCCAAACGCGACGCGGACGCCTGCGGGCGAGGGCGTTCCCGGTCCATCCAGCCGTACCCCGAGGTCCAAACATGAACCCAAAGACCCTGCGAATCCCATCGTCATCCGTTTGCCGCGTTGCCACTCCCTTGGGACTGGTGATCACTCTCGCGGTGTTTACTGGCTGTCAGTCCACGCCCCGAGCAGACGTTGATGCTGCCCGGAGTGCAGGCGAGGCCACCGGACTCTCCGCCCAGATCGAGTTCATCGCCGTTGGACCCGACGGCGGCCCTCTCGACGAACCTGACGCGGCGGGAGCCGTTCTCACGTTGGCCGATGCCCTGCGACGGGCCGTCACCACCGATCCCGGACTGCAGGCGGCGATGGCAAGAGTCCGCATCGCCCTCGCCGACGCGGACCAGTCCAGGCTGCTCCCGAATCCCGTGCTCAATGTGGTACTGCGATGGGGACCTGGAAAGCCGCAGATCGAAGCGTCGTTGGCGCAGGACTTTGTGCAGGCGCTGCAGATTCCTCGACGTTCCAGCGCGGCCGACAACCGGTTGCGGCAAGCTGCGGCGGATGCAGTGACAGTAGCGATCGACGTTGCGAGCGAGGTACAAGAGCGGTACGCGACGGCGCAGGCGTCGGCTGAGGTCGTGCCCTTGCGCCGCGACCGCATGGCGCTCCTCGAGCGATTGGCGGCAGTTGCCAAGTCCAGGCTCGATGCGGGCGAGGGGACGCGCAGCGACCTCGTCACCCTCCAATCCCAGCGGGTCGAACTGCAGGTGGAGATCGACCAAGCGGTGCTTTCTGAGCGGGAGGAACGCCTTCGGCTGGCACGCCTCATCGGCGAGCCTTCTTCGGCGGCATCGTGGACGCTCGACGCATGGACCGCGCCGGGCAACGACCTTCAGCCAGAATCTCGCTGGGTTGACGCGGCGCTGCTACGCCGTCCGGAGATTCAGGCAGTCGCATGGAAGCTACGGGCGCTCGGTGATGATGAAGCGATTGCCCGTCTACTTCCGTGGGAGGGCGCGAGCGTTGGCGTCGATGCTCAACGCGATGACAAGTGGTTCGCAGGACCGTCGGTATCCACGCCGCTCCCCATCTTCGATATGGGTCAGGCCAAGAGAGCACGAGTCACCGCCGAGCAGTTGGAAGCGAGGCACGAACTGACGCTGACGCGACGAAAAGTCGTGGAGGACGTTCGGGTCGCCTACCAAGCAATGACCGCGAGTAACGCCAACCTCGCACGCATCCGCAACGAGTTGATCCCGCTCCAGCAGCAGCGCCGGACCCTCGCCGAGGATGCGTACCGAGCAGGGCAGAGCGATGTCACCGCCCTGTTCCTAGCCGAACAGGACCTTCGGCTTACCCAGGCCAAGGCCATCGAGGTCGAGCGGCAGGCCGTAACTGCGTTCGTTCGGCTGCAGCGAGCCGTTGGCGGGCCTGGCGTCGCGTCGCCGCTGATGACCGCCGGCACCTCGGCCATCCCAACCCAAACTGATGCGGCGGCTGGACGCACGAGTGCTTGGCCACTCTCAGCCCTGCCCACGATGTCGAACCGCTAGCCCTCCCGCACACCCCCAAACAGCACTCCAGCCATGAGATCACCCATGAACAACGTCAAAACGAATCGTCCACTTCTGACTCGACTCCATCTCCCGGCGATTGCCGCCGCAGTCATGACTTTGACCCTGCTCGCCGGGTGCAAGAAGCACACCGAGGGCGATGGGCACGACCACGGCTCCAAACCACCGGCAAAGGCCGACGAGCACGCGGGTCACGACCACGGTTCGGAGGGTGGCGGTTCTGAAGGTCACGCGGACGAGGTCAAGCTCACGGCGGACGCGATCGCTCGCTACGGCGTCAAGGATGATGGCGCGCAGCTCTGGATACTCAAGCCCACGGTGCTCACGCCCGCACGCGTTGCCTTCAACACCGAGGCGATGGCCCATGTGGGATCGCCGCTGCGGGGGCGCGCGGTCGAGGTGAAGGTTCGACTTGGCGACACGGTCAAGGCCGGGCAGGAACTGGTCATCATCGAGAGCCCGGAACTTGGCGAGGCGCAGGCCGACCACCTCCAGAGGAAGACCGCCGTGCTCACGGCCGGCCCGGCGGTCGATCTGAGCAAGATCGCCTGGGAGCGGGCCAAGGGTCTGTACGAGCAGTCGCAGGGCATCTCGCTCACCGAGGTGCAGCGGCGCGAGGCCGAATACAAGGCCGCGATCGCGAGCGTCAAGGCCGCCGAGGCCGCCGCGATGGCCTCCGAGAACCGCTTGCACCTTCTCGGCATGAAGCAGGATGAGGTTGCCGCGCTCGCCGCCACCAGCGAGATCGCGCCACGTCACGCGATCAAGGCCGCGATAGACGGCCAGGTTGTTCAGCGCGAAGTCACGCTCGGCGAACTCGTCGGACCCGACCGTGAAGCCCTGATGATCGTGGCGGACACGCGGGTACTCTGGGTGCTCGCCGATGTGCCCGAAGCCAAGCTCGCGGGCATCGCCGTGGGAGCAAAGGCGTGGATCACCATCGGCTCGACGACGGGGCGGGGTGAAAGCACTGCCGCACCGAAGTTTGAGGGCACCGTCTCGTTCATCGCTCCGCTGGTGGACCCAACCACCCGCACCGCCCAGGTGCGGATCGACGTGCCCGCGTCGCTCGACCACGGCCTGACGCTCAAGCCCGGCATGTTCGCCCAGGCCGAGATCGTCGCCTCGATGCCCGGCGGCGCGGACCCCGCGCCAGTGGTGGCAGTGCCCGATGAAGCGATCCAGACCGTCGAGGGCGGCCCCGCCGTCTTTGTCCCTGTCGCCAACGAGCCCAACACCTTCGCCAAGCGGGCCGTCACCATCGGCAAGCCCATCGGCGGCCTCGTCCCCATCTATTCCGGCCTGGTCGAGGGCGAGCGGTTCGTCATCGCCGGCACGTTCATCCTCAAGGCAGAGCTCGGCAAGGGCTCCGCGGCGCACGAGCACTAAACCCACTGGCCGCAATAGGAGCCGAACACAATGCTTGAGGCACTTCTCCATTTCTCGATCAAGAACCGCTGGCTCGTCGTGATTCTCACGGCGGTCGTCGCGGCCATCGGCTTCTTTCAGCTCAAGAAGCTCCCCATCGACGCCGTCCCGGACATCACCAACAACCAGGTGCAGATCAACGCCGTTGCGGCGAGTCTGTCGCCCTTTGAGGTTGAGCAGCAGGTGACCTTCCCGATGGAGAATGCGCTCGCGGGCATCCCCGGCTTGCAGTACACCCGCTCGCTCTCGCGCAACGGGTTCTCGCAGGTGACGGCGGTCTTCGACGACGGCGTGGACATCTACTTCGCGCGCCAGCAAGTCGGCGAGCGTTTGCGAGAGGCGGCGGGCGCGTTGCCGCCGGGGGTCGAGACGATCATGGGTCCGATCGCCACGGGGCTGGGCGAGGTGTACATGTACACCGTCGAGTATGAGCACCCGCACGGCAAGGGAGCGACCATCCAGGACGGCAACGTCGGCTGGCAGTCCGACGGCTCGTACCTCTCGCCGGAAGGCCGGCGATTGACCACCGAGGTCGAGCTGGCGTCCTACCTCAGAGAAGTACAGGACTGGATCATCCGCCCTCAACTCAAAGGCGTGAAGGACGTGGCGGGCGTGGACGCCATCGGCGGGTTCGTGAAGCAGTATCACGTCCAGCCCGACCCGATGAAGCTCGTCTCCTACGGGCTGACGTTCCACAACGTGATCGAGGCGCTGGAGAAGAACAACATCTCCACCGGCGCGGGGTACGTCGAGCACAAGGGGGAGAGTTACCTCGTCCGCGCGACGGGCCGCATCCAGACCATCGAGGAGATCCAGAGCATCGTCGTCGGAACACGCAACGGCGTGCCGGTCTATGTGCGTGACGTGGTGGGCGTCAACGGCGTCGGGCTGGGCCGCGAACTCCGCACCGGCTCGGCGAGCGAAAACGGCGAGGACGTGGTCGTGGGCACTGCCATTATGCTCATCGGGGCCAACAGCCGCACGGTGGCGGCTGCGGTGGATGCCAACATGGCTGAGATTCAGCGCTCGCTTCCCGAAGGCATCAAGGCCAAGACGGTCCTCAACCGCACCAAGCTCGTGGACGCGACCATCGCCACGGTGCAGAAGAACCTCATCGAGGGCGCGATCCTGGTGATCGTGGTGCTCTTGCTGCTGCTGGGCAACTGGCGGGCCGCGCTCATCTGCTCGCTGGCGATCCCGCTCTCGATGCTCATGACCGCCACGGGCATGGTGCAGAGCAAGGTCAGCGGCAACCTGATGTCGCTGGGGGCGATCGACTTCGGCCTGATCGTGGACGGCGCGGTCATCATCGTGGAGAACTGCCTCAGGCGTTTGGCCGAGGAGCAGCACCACAAGGGCAGATTGCTCACGCTGCAAGAGCGCTTGCACATTGTTTTCGACGCGAGCAAAGAGGTCCGCAAGGCCACCGCCTTCGGCGAGGCGATCATCATCACGGTCTACTTCCCCATCCTCGCGCTCTCGGGCGTCGAGGGCAAGATGTTCCACCCGATGGCCCTGACCGTGATCCTCGCCCTCATCGCGGCGTTCATCCTCTCCTTGACCTTCATCCCCGCGATGGTCGCCCTGTGCATCACCGGCAAGGTTACCGAAAAGGACATGTTCCTGATCCGTTGGGCCAAGAAGGTCTACGAGCCGGTGGTCCGCTGGGCCGTCAAGCTCCGCTACGCGGTGGTGATCGGCGCAGTGGTGGCGTTCCTGGGTTCGCTGGCCCTCTTCACGAGGCTCGGACAGGAGTTCGTCCCCACGCTCGATGAGAAGGACATCGCGATGCACGCGATGCGCATCGCCTCCACCGGCATCACGCAGTCGCAAAAGATGCAGTACGACGTGGAGAAGGCCGTGTCGGCGTTCCCCGAGGTCGCGTTCGTCTACTCCAAGACCGGCACGGCGGAACTGGCCTCCGACCCCATGCCGCCCAACGTCTCCGACACGTTCATCATCCTCAAGGACAAGAGCCAGTGGCGGAGCGAGGCAGAACTCGACACGCTCATCGTTGAGAAGACCGAAGAAATGGAGAAGATGGGCTCGCATGGCGGCGGTCACGACGAGCACGGCCACGGCGGCGAAGAAGAGGGACACGCCCACGGCCCGCCGCCCGAAGGCCACAAGGGCAAGGTCATCAAGCTGCTGGAGCTCACGCTCCAGACCGTCCCCGGCAACAACTACGAGTTCACGCAGCCGATCCAGATGCGCTTCAACGAGCTGATCTCGGGCGTGCGTGGCGACGTAGCGGTCAAGGTCTACGGCGACGACTTCGCGTCGATGCAGAAGACCGCCGCCAGCGTGCTCGCGACGCTGCAATCCGTTCCTGGCGCAGCTGATGCCAAGGTCGAGCAGACCGAAGGTCTGCCCGTGATGACCGTGGAGCCCGATCGCGCGGCCCTGGCTCGCTACGGCCTCAACGTCTCGGACGTGCAGGAAGTCGTCGCCGTGGCGATGGGAGGCCGCGAGGCCGGGCTGGTGTTTGAGGGCGACCGCCGATTCGACCTGGTCGTGCGCCTCCCCGACGACCTGCGCGGTAAGATCGACATGCTCGAACGCCTCCCGATCCCGCTCCCAAGCGGCGATGGTGAAGCAAAGCAGGTCATCCAAACCGCCAGCATCGACGGCGGGACGGGCCTCTTGCAAGGGCAGGAGGAGATGGGCTTTGTCCCGCTGGGCGCGGTGGCGCGGGTCGAGATCGCCGAGGGCATCAACCAGATCAGCCGCGAGAACGGCAAGCGGCGCATCGTCGTGCAGTGCAACGTGCGCGGACGTGACCTGGGGTCGTTCGTGAACGAGGCGCAGACCAAGATGGCGCAGGTGAGCCTCCCCGCCGGGCAGTGGCTCGTCTGGGGCGGGCAGTACGAGAATCTCGTCGCGGCCAAGCAGCGGCTCACGATCGTCGTGCCGATCTGCTTCATCCTGATCCTGCTGCTGCTCTTTGCCACGTTCAAGAGCTTCAAGTACTCGCTGCTGGTCTTCGCGGCGGTGCCGCTGGGGCTGACCGGCGGCGTCATCGCGCTCTGGGTCCGAGGCATGCCCTTCTCGATCTCGGCGGCGGTGGGCTTCATCGCCCTCTCGGGCGTCGCGGTCCTGAACGGCCTGGTCATGATCATCTTCATCAACCAGTTGCGGGAGAAGGGCGAACGCTTGGAGGACGCGATCATTCACGGGTCGATCACGCGCTTGCGTCCCGTGCTCATGACCGCGCTCGTCGCCTCGCTGGGCTTCGTGCCCATGGCCCTGGCCCGCGGCACGGGCTCGGAGGTGCAGCGGCCCCTCGCCACCGTCGTCATCGGCGGCCTGATCTCCAGCACGCTGCTCACGCTCATCGTGCTCCCGGCCCTCTACCGCATCTTCACCGGCACCAGCCAGGACGGCAAGCCCGGCCCCAGGCCCGAGGTGTGGGAGAAGGATGAACTGATGCCCGCACTCGCGGGCGGCGAGGCTGTCTCAACAGCGCACGCGACCGGCGGCAGTGTCCAAGCGGTCCAAAGTGCGGCGACCGCCGCCCCCGCGTCCGCACCATCACCCACGCTTTCTTCACCGCCAACGCCGCCGCCCCCCGCGTCGCCGTCGGCGGATGTCAAACCCGATCCCAAACCGTAATCGCCGCCCTCGCGGGCGTGTGCCCCGCGAGCGTCCGGCGGTCGAGTCCGTGTCTGTCTTTCAGAATGGAGTCCTTCAATGAACCAGTCCACTCCGCGTTCCAAGTCCCTGTTCGTCGGCCTCGCCGCCGGCGTCGGCCTCACCGCCCTCGCCGCCGTGATGATGGGCCAAGGCGCGAGCCAGCCCGTGAAGTCCGAGGCGCAGTACTTCGTCACCGCCGACGGCGAGGGCGCCCACCTGTGGGTGCGGGAGGGCACCGCCCTCCGCGTCGTCGCCCACGGCGAGTGCAAGGAGTGCAAGGCCAAGGGGCATGACGACCACGACCACAAAGAAGGCGACGGTCACGACCACACGAAGGACGCCCCCAAGAAGTAAGCCCCATCGCTTCGCGGCGTGCTTGCGCACGCCCGAAGCATTTCCCGTTCATGGAGATCCCAATGCGCCGAGTACTCTCTGTTATTGCCGTTTCCTGCCTTCTTGCCGGTTGCGCGTCAAATCGGACTGATCTAGTGAAGACTGGCTATCTTTCCCTCCAACCCACGCTCACCACTTCACTCTCGCATCCGCCCGAGGTGTACGAGCAAGACGGAGGTCTTGTCGTTGACGGCCGCCTCGACGCTGCGGAGGCAACAAAGGGCGGCCACGTTGACGTTCAGGTCGTTGGCCCCGATGGACAAGTCGTTTACGACGCATCGGTCAACTACCGCAAGCCTGTGCCCCAGACCCGAACCGGCCCGAGAGGCTCATATCGCGGGCCGCGATCGGCGGCAGACAGCCACGCTACCTATTCGGTCCGCTTCCCCGGCTTGCCTCCCGAAGGCTCGGTGGTCCGGGTCAAATACGATTCCCAGCCGCATCAAGCGGAAGGACCGAAATAAACCGTGCCAGCAAGCGTCTACACCATCCCAGCGATGGACTGCCCTGCCGAAGAGGCGTTGATCCGGCGGCGGCTCGGGAATCTCGCGGCCATCTCGGATCTGCAGTTCGACCTCATGGGTCGTCGGCTGACAGTGATTCACGATGGCACCGCCGAAACTGCTGTCGTCGCCGCGTTGGCCGACATCGGCATGGCACCCTTATCCGCACCGCGTCCGTCGGCTAGGAGTTCGTCCGGAGCAGCGTGCGCGGATGGAGCGTGCGCTGCGCATCCGCCTGCGGTCACGAGCCCGGCTCGTCCCTGGTGGCGGCAGCACGGAGTCTTCGCCCTGTCGGGCGTACTCGCGGCCGCCGCGGAAGCGATGTACTTCGGGGGCGTCAAGGAAAACTCGGCCCCGATAGTTGCGGTGTCGGTCTGCTCGATCCTGCTTGGCGGCCTACCAACGCTCAAGAAGGGCTGGATCGCGCTGCGAACCCTCACGCTCAACATCAACTTCCTGATGACCGTCGCGATCATCGGCGGGGCGGTAATCGGCGCGTGGCCGGAGATCGCGCTGGTGACGTTTCTTTTCGGCCTCGCCGAGTTGATCGAGGCGAAGGCTCTTGATCGCGCCCGCAACGCCGTCAAGGGGCTCCTGGCGATGGCCCCCGACGAGGCGAGCGTCAAGCAGCCCGACGGATCGTGGAAGTTGACGCGCGCCGGCGAGGTGTCCGTGGGGGGCATCGTGCAGGTGAGGCCCGGCGAGCGGCTCGCGCTCGACGGCGTGGTGGTCGCGGGCGAATCGAGCGTCAACCAGGCCCCGGTGACGGGCGAGTCCGTGCCAGTGGATAAGAAGGCGGGCGACAAGGTCTTCGCCGGGACCATCAACGAGTCGGGCGTGCTCGAGTTCCGAACCACCGGCGGCAAGGACCAGACGACGCTCGCCAAGATCATCAGGACGGTGCAGGAGGCGCAGGGGAGCCGAGCGCCGACGCAGCGATTCGTGGACAACTTCGCGCGGGTCTACACGCCGGTGGTGTGCGTCGCGGCGGTGCTGGTTGCTGTGGTGCCGTGGCTCGCGTTCGGGCAGCCGTTCTACCCGTGGCTCTACAAATCGCTGGTGCTGCTGGTGATCGCGTGCCCGTGTGCCTTGGTGATCTCAACACCGGTGACGGTCGTCAGTGGCCTGACGGCGGCGGCGCGCCGCGGAATCCTCGTCAAGGGCGGCGTTCACCTGGAGAATGGCCGCACACTGAAGGTTATTGCGCTTGACAAGACCGGGACGATTACCGAAGGCAAGCCCCGCGTGACAGACGTGCAGCCGATCGGCAACGCGAGCAAAGACGAGGTGCTGCGGATCGCGGCAAGCGTGGATGCGCTCTCGCAGCATCCGGTGGCGCTCGCGGTGGTGGCCGCGTGGAAGGGCGAGCGGGCGAGCGTCGAGAACTTCAAGTCGCTCACGGGCCGGGGCGTCGAAGGATGCATCGACGGTGTGGTGTACTTCGTCGGCAATCACCGTCTCGCCGAGGAGCGCAAGGTCTGTTCCTTGGAGGTAGAGGTAGTTCTGAGTCACTTCGAGGTGCAGGGCAAGACGACGGTGGTCGTCGCCTCTGAGAGCGCCGTGCTGGGCGTCATCGCCGTGGCCGACACGCCCCGTGAGAGCAGCGTTGCTGCAATCAGGTTACTGCACAATCTGGGCATCAAGACGCTTATGCTCTCGGGCGACAACCAGACGACCGCCGCAGCCATCGCCAAAGCGGTCGGCATCGACGAAGCCCGCGGCGGCATGCTCCCCGAGGACAAACTCGCCGAGATCGAACGCTTACTCAAGGGGCACGGGGACACCGTCGGCATGGTCGGCGACGGCGTCAACGACGCCCCGGCCCTCGCCAGGAGCACCATCGGCTTTGCGATGGGCGCGGCGGGCACCGACACGGCCCTTGAAACCGCTGACGTTGCCCTGATGCAGGACGACCTGCGCGGTCTGCCGGAGTTCGTGCTGCTGTCTCGCCGCACCGGGGCGATCCTGACCCAGAACATCGCGCTGGCCCTCGGCATCAAGGTGATCTTCTTCGGCCTGGCGGTGGGAGGGGTGGCCACGATGTGGATGGCAGTGGTCGCCGATGTCGGGGCGAGTCTGCTTGTGGTGGGGAACGGCTTGAGGACCCTTCGTGTGACACGCTTCGCCAGACGGTGATCTCGGTGGACTGGACCAACCAGGCGGAGCACCGGAAACTACTCACGCATTCCCTCTCAGCTCCCCACCGGCTTTCTTCGCTCCGGATCTGCTCCCGTAATCCTGGTCGACCCCTTCAGCGGCGACAAATCCACGGGGTTTTGACCGAAGTCCGTGCCCAATGTCCGAGCAAGCGTGTGTGCCTGATCGTCCTGCACGCCGCCGAAGACGCTCTGCGCGAGAGAGTGTCCAACCTTGAAGAAGGTGCATCTCGGGACATCGGCATTTCGATGCGGATAAATCACGCGTCGGTGCGCGACGCCCGACCCCACGAGCTGGTTCTGGACACAGGCACCCTCTCCCCGGCGGGTGTGATGGGGGCCATTCTGCGAATCACGAGCGGTCCGGCCATAACCGGGGAGCAACGCGGCGCGACGGAATGGTCTTGTGCAACGGTTCGGAGCGCGACCTCCCGGTTACGCGCTCCATAATCGCCAGAGTGGGCATCCCCGCCCGATGCCCCCTCTGGGGCGCTCACAAGCGGTCTCGGCGGGTCTCGGCGGCCTCCCGACCGCTGCTCATCCGATGGATCGAACCCCCACGATGTGTCGCGCCACCGCTATGTCTATGTTGGTCTCTCTATCGCGTCGGGTTACCGCTACGCGCCCACTTGGCGCGAAACAGCCTCATCACCCTGACCGCAGGTATCTGGTCGGGTGGAAAGTCGCGGGTCTCTTCATCCTCTCTATGCAATCGCCGGACGGGCTGTGCGCGCTCTCGTCTGGAAAACAGGCAGCATGACCGTCGGCGCTCATCATGGCCCGGGCGGAAACGCGACGCGGCGGAGCGGTGTTGTGCATCGGTTCGTGTCGCGACCTCCCGGTTACGCGCTCCATAATCGTTCGACGGGGCATCCCGGCCCGAGACCCCCCCTGGAACGCCTAAAGCCGGTCTCGGCGGCCTCCCGACCGCCGGTCATCCGATGGATCGAACCCCCACGATGTGTCGCGCCGCCGCTATGTCTATGTTGGTATCTCTATCGCGTCGGGTTACCGCTACGCGCCCACTATTCGCATAACCCCCGGGTCGCAAGACTCGGGGGTTGTTGCTTTTGTGGGCCGCCTTCGAGGATCTGTCCGGGGTCAGCCGAGAAACAAGGGTCGAGCCGCCTAACCGCCCGGCTGGATGGACGCCGAGTTGGTCGCTCGCCAGATGAGGGCGAGAGTCACCGCGTGCACCACGCTGATGCCGATGTTGCTCAGAACGACCGGGTTCTGCCAAGTGCCGACCAACAACGGTGTCGCCATCTTGTAAACCACCTGCAGCAGCAGCAGGGTGGCAACCATTCGAGGATCCGGCCGGATCAGCAGCAGCACCGACAGCAGCCCGATCGAGAGGTAGACAGACAGAAGGATCTGCCTTGCTGCTGATGGTCCTCCGTACGCGCCGTCGGTCCACGCGGCATTCACAAGCAGCCCGCCGCAGACCGGGATGAGAACCACGAGGTTGAGAGTCAGCGAGAGGTAGATCATTGCGCGCATCAGGAACGCTCCCACGGGAGCGTATCCGGCTCTTGCTCGGAACCACCCAGTTCGACATTGCACCCGCCGGAGTGGTTCATCCGCTCGCCGTGTCTCTGCGGCTCTGGAATCGGGTTCGTGAGATTGCCCAACGCCCTCAACTGTCGAAGCCAAAGGGTCTTGCGTGAACCGCGAGGCCCCTTTGCGTTGGTGGTCAAGGCCAACGCTACCTCGGAGCACCGCCGCTCGGGACTCGACTCCTCCGGGGCTTCCCGGCCCAGGTGAGCAACTGGCCACCCTGATCAAGCGTGGATCGACCACCCACGCACAGCACTACGTCGGCCGCCGCAGACGCGGGGCGATTGTGCGCGAGATCACCCGCCGTCGATCCGAACCGGTCCACGGCGTGTCGGGCGGGTCGCTTGAGAAACAAGAAGCGGTCGCGTGTGGGCGAGAGCGCAGGAGTAGAACTTCGATGATCCGCGGCGCGATGTCAGCGCCGACGACGCGCAGAAAGCAGGCCACCGATGACAAGTGCCGCGACCGGTCCCGGCGCGGGAACGGGGGTGAACTCGTAGTCCACGGTGAGGGTCGCTCGTGATGTCAAGCGGACCGCCGCGCTGCAGTTGAAGAGTTCCGTGCAGTTGAAATCTGCATCGAACGAGAGCGCAAATGAGGCTGCCCCGGGTCCGGAGTAGAGCGAGAAATCGACGGGGTCGACGTTGTACGTCGACAGGCCCGAGGGGCCCGAAGGCGGGCGAGAGAAGACCGACGTCCCGTGACGAACCAACGTCGCGCCGAAAGTCTCATCTGCCAAGCGGTGGTCGGTGGCGACCACCGTCGTACCGGGCGGCGTGATCGACGCCGACCATTCCAGCGAGTAGGCGCAGTAACCGAACGCCGTGGGATTGTGCTGTGGATTCTCGCCGATGAGCT
Organism: Leptolyngbya sp. PLA1; assembly: GCA_021405315.1. Taxonomy (GTDB): domain Bacteria; phylum Planctomycetota; class Phycisphaerae; order Phycisphaerales; family UBA1924; genus RI-211. The sequence continues at coordinate 61,035 of QWIH01000011.1, read as the reverse complement.
GCAGAAGGTTTCCCATGCCGGTCTGCACGGTGATCGTCACCCCCGTCAGCGAGCCCAGCGACGTGTCAAACCGTGCGAAGTCGACCGTTGGGTTCCACTGCGCAAAGGTGTGCTGCCCCCCATCAGAAGCCGTGATCCACGGGCTCAGCTCCATGTTGGACACGGTCTGTGTCTGAGTGAAAACCTCGGCGGACGCAGCCCCTCCCCACGTCTGCACAGCCAGTGCGACGGTGAGCCAAACAACAGTGCGACGATTCATGATTGTCTCTCTCCGGCGAAGCGAGGGTCTTTGCTCTCGAACTCACGAACGCGACTCGGATACTCTATCCGAAGATCCTCCGAGTTGGCCTGCCTTGGGCGCGTTCCACCGAATGTTTTGCGGGTGGAGTCGTCCGAGAATCCGCCCGTCGCCCGCTGTCGTCGGCGCCGGAATCAAACGGTCGTGTCTGTCGCTCAGCGCCGGGGACAAGTCGCGGCCAAACATCTCGGCCTCCTGGTGCCCAAATCCGTGGCGGGCCTCGCGTCGATCGTCCATCGAAGTACGTTGGCCGCAACGTCCCTGAACAGCACCCCGACAGATCCCGCGGGTACGGGTCCACAGGCCCCTCGCACGACATCACCGTGCTGGCAATCCACAGCAGATCGGAGGAACTTGCCGGCAGATGGCGTCGGGGTGTTGGGTCTCTGGGGCTCTGGCGAGCATGTCGTCACACCATCCCCCATCCGCAACTTGCATGACCCCCGGGTTACAAGCCCGGGGGTTGTCGACGGTCTGCCGAGCCTGTTCGACAGTCCACTGGCGTGAGTCCCTCGGCCCCTCCGCGGCGACCTCTGAATCCGCACCGCGCCCAATCGCGGATGAACGTCCATGCGAGGCAGCCATCGGCGGCCAGGCCCGCACACACCAGAAGCGCCGCCACGCACCAGCCCGCTGAATCGCTCATGACGTGATCTCCAAGCCGCCTGCCGTGGGTCGACGCTGCGATGAGCACCCGCGTCCAGGCATGGCGAGGTGAGTGTGGAGGGCTCCGCGGCGATGTCGCTCAAGACGGCATCAACGCAAGGTCTTGCCGTATCAACGCTGCATCAACGCACGGCGGCGCATCGAAACCCCAGTCGCGTAACGCCGGTCGTCTTTATGCGGTCTTTATGCGAATGAGCGCCGCGCTTATGCCCGCCTGAGCGACAACGGGCCGCTGCATGGCGATGCTCATGCCATGATCGCAGCGCATCGCCGGTCCGTCTCCCGTCCGGGGCCCACTCCATGAACGACCTCATACCCATCGCGTTCTTTGTCGGCTGCCTGCTCGCCACGTTCGGCTTGGTGCGCGTGTGCGAGTGGCTGCGGCCGCCTGACCTCTCGCACCGACCGGAACAACCTGGCTCTCGCGACGTGGTTGCTCAGCGCAGGGAGAACAGCCGATGACACCACAGACCGTGATCTACACGCTTGCGGCGATCGTCGGTGCCGCACTGCTCGTCTATCTGTTGGTCGCCCTGCTCAAACCGGAGTGGTTCCAATGAGTGACCCCGCGACTGCTCTGGTTCCTGCAGCAACGCTCGCAGCGATCACCGGCCCGGGTGTGCTGCAACTGGTGATCTACCTTGCGGTGCTGCTAGCTTTCGTCAAGCCGCTGGGCTGGTACATGGCTCGCGTGCTCGAAGGGAATCCGGGCGAAGCGCCGCTTGGGCTTGGTCGAGCGCTGGGCTGGTTGGAGCGCGGCATCTATTCCCTCGGCGGCGTGCAAGCCGACGCCGAGAAGCGGCCCGTCGAGACAGGCTGGAAGCCCTATGCGGCGGGGATTCTCGTCTTCAACGCCCTCGGCTTCATCGCCGTGTATGGACTGCAGCGGTTGCAGAGCGTTCTGCCCGCGAACCCGGCGGGGCTGGGGCCGGTCGAGGCCAAGTCCGCGTTCAACACCGCGATCTCCTTCGCCACCAACACCAACTGGCAGGGCTACGGCGGCGAGACGACCATGTCGTACTTGACGCAGATGCTCGGGCTGGGTGTGCAGAACTTTCTGAGCGCCGCGACCGGCATCGCCGTGCTGGCGGCCCTGATTCGCGGGCTGTCACGCAAGAGTGCGGGCACGATCGGCAACTGCTGGGCCGACCTCACGCGCAGCACGCTGTACATCCTGGTGCCGTTGTCGGTCATCCTCGCGGTGGCGCTGGTGAGCCAGGGCGTGGTGCAGACGTTCCGCGGTCCAGCGAGGGTCGCGCTGATCGTGCCGCTGTCGTACAGCGAGCCGGTCAAGAACGATGCGGGGGAGGTGATCAAGAACGCCGACGGCAGCGACCAGATCAGGACGGTCGAGGTGACGGAACAGTCCATCCCCCTCGGCCCGGCCGCGTCTCAGATCGCCATCAAGCAACTGGGCACCAATGGTGGTGGGTTCTTCAATGTCAACTCCGCCCACCCCCTGGAGAACCCGACGGCGCTTTCAAACTTCCTGCAGGTGCTGGCCATTCTGCTGATCCCCGCCGCGCTCTGCTGGACATTTGGCGAGATGGTCTGCGACCGGCGGCAGGGCTGGGCCGTGCTCGCAGCGATGCTGGTGATCTTCGTGCCGCTTCTCGCAGCCACGTACGCCCTCGAGGCGCGGGGAAACCCGACCGTCGCGGCACTCGGCGTAGACACCACGGCGAACCTCGGCGAGCTCGGGGGCAACATGGAGGGCAAGGAGGCCCGCCTCGGCGTCGCCAACGCCGCGCTCTGGGCGACCGCCACCACCGCCGCGAGCAACGGCAGCGTCAACGCAATGCACGATTCGTTCACGCCGCTGGGCGGGCTCATCCCGATGTGGCTGATGCAGCTCGGCGAGGTGGTCTTTGGCGGCGTGGGCTCAGGCCTCTACGGCATGCTCATGTTCGTCATCGTCGCGGTCTTCGTCGCGGGGCTGATGGTCGGCCGCGCGCCGGAGTACTTGGGCAAGAAGATCGAGCCGTTCGAGATGAAGATGGCGATGGTCTGCGTGCTTGTGCCGTGCGCCTTGGTGCTCGTCGGCACCGCCGTCGCGGTCCTCACGCCCGACGCGTACACGACGAGCAACCCGGGCCCCCACGGATTCAGCCAGATCCTGTACGCCTTCAGCAGCGCGGGGAACAACAACGGGTCGGCTTTCGCCGGGCTGACGGCCAACACGCCCTTCTACAACATCGCGCTGGGGCTGGCGATGTGGTTCAGCCGGTTCTGGATCATCGTGCCCGTGCTCGCCGTCGCCGGATCGCTCGCAGCCAAGCGTGTCAGTGCGACAACCAGCGGCACGCTGCCCACGCACACCCCGGTCTTTGTGCTCATGCTTGTCGCGGTGGTCGTCATCGTCGGCGCACTCACCTTCGTGCCCGCGCTCGCCCTGGGACCAGTGGTTGAGCACCTCCAGCTTGTCGGCAAGTAAGCCCGTTGTTCATTGGAACCAGCCATGCCTAGTTCGCCCGCTCACGCCACCTCATCGATCTTCAGCCCCGCTACTGTTCGTCCCGCCATCGGCTCGGCGCTGGCCAAGCTCGACCCGCGGGTGCAACTGCGCAACCCCGTCATGTTCGTGGTGTGGGTCGTAAGCGTGCTGACGACACTGCTGGCGGTCGCGGGGTTCGCCGGCATGGGTGAAGCAGGCGGCTACTCGCCGGCCCTCGTACTCGTGATCGCGCTGTGGCTGTGGTTCACGGTGCTGTTTGCGAACTTCGCCGAGGCGATGGCCGAGGGGAGGGGTAAGGCCCAGGCCGCGAGCCTGCGGAAGAGCAAGAGGGATGTTCAGGCAAAGAAGGTTGAAGGACCGCGAGTCGAAGGCCGCGGCCCCGGCGGGTGCAGGACCGCACTGGTGTCGGGCGCCACGCTCCGCAAGGGTGACATCGTGCTCGTGCAGGCCGGTGACACGGTTCCGGGCGACGGCGAGGTGATCGAGGGCGTGGCGAGCGTGAACGAGTCCGCCGTCACCGGCGAATCAGCGCCCGTCATCCGCGAAGCGGGCGGCGACCGTTCCAGCGTCGTTGGGGGCACGCTGGTGCTCAGCGACTGGCTCATCGTGCGGATCGCGGCGGACCCCGGCTCGTCGTTCCTCGACCGGATGATCGCGATGGTCGAGGGGGCCAAGCGGCAGAAGACGCCCAACGAGATCGCGCTCGACATTCTGCTCGCCGCTCTCACCATCACCTTCCTGCTCGCGTGCGCCACGCTCCTGCCGTACTCGATCTCAGCGGTGATGCAGTCCAAGGCGGCAGAGGCGGCCTCCGAGGCAACACCCATCACGGTGACGGTTCTCGTCGCGCTGCTGGTGTGCCTCATCCCGACGACCATCGGCGGGCTGCTGGCGGCGATCCGCATCGCAGGCATGGACCGCCTGGTGCAGGCCAATGTGATTGCAACCAGCGGCCGGGCGGTCGAAGCGGCGGGGGATGTGGATGTCCTGCTGCTGGACAAGACCGGCACGATCACCTTCGGCAACCGCATGGCGTCGGCGTTCTACCCGGTACATGGCACAACCGCCGAGCAGCTCGCCGACGCGGCGCAGTTGTCATCGCTCGCCGACGAAACGCCCGAGGGGCGCTCCATCGTCGTCCTCGCCAAGCAGAAGTACAACATCCGCGAGCGCGACATGCACGCGCTCGGATTCGATGGAACGCCCGCGTCGTTCGTGCCCTTCACCGCGAACACGCGCATGAGCGGCGTTGACCTGCCCGTCTCGGCGCAGTACCCGCTGGGTCGACAGATCCGCAAGGGGTCCGCCGACGCGATCGATGCGTACGTCTCTCGCATGGGCGGCACGCCGAGCGTGCAGGCCCGCGAGATCGTGAACGAAGTCTCCAAACGCGGCAGCACGGCGCTGGTCGTCGCCGACGGCAAGGGGAAGACGCTCGGCGTGATCGAACTCAAGGACATCGTCAAGGGCGGCATCGCCGAGCGCTTCGCGGAACTCCGCCGCATGGGCATCAAGACGGTGATGATCACCGGCGACAACCCCGTGACTGCCGCCGCGATCGCCGCCGAGGCGGGCGTTGATGACTTCCTCGCCCAGGCCACGCCCGAGGCCAAACTGAAGCTCATCCGCGAGTATCAGCAGGGCGGGCGGCTCGTCGCCATGACCGGCGACGGCACCAACGACGCCCCCGCGCTCGCACAGGCCGATGTCGCGGTCGCCATGAACAGCGGCACGCAGGCCGCCAAGGAAGCGGGGAACATGGTGGACCTGGATTCCAACCCCACCAAGCTCATCGAGATCGTCCGCATCGGCAAGCAACTGCTCATGACTCGCGGCTCGCTCACCACCTTCAGCATCGCCAACGACGTCGCCAAGTACTTCGCCATCATCCCCGCGGCGTTCATGAGCACCTACCCCTCGCTCGGCGCGCTCAACATCATGCGGCTCAACCCCGCGACCGCGATCCTCTCATCCGTCATCTTCAACGCCCTCATCATCGTCGTGCTCATCCCCCTGGCCCTCCGCGGCGTGAAGTACCGCCCCGTCGAGGCCAGCCGCCTCCTCGGGCACAACCTGCTCGTCTACGGCCTTGGCGGCCTCCTTGTGCCGTTCGTCGGGATCAAGCTCATCGACGTGCTCGTGAACCTGCTTCCGTTCTGGAGCTGAACCATGCTCACCCGCCCCACGATCCTCCGCCCCGCGCTCGCGCTCTTCGTGCTCCTGTCGATCATCACCGGCGTGGTCTACCCGCTGGTCATCACCGTCATCGCGCAGGTCGCCTTCGCCGACAAGGCCAACGGCTCGATCATCACCGACGCCGCTGGTGAGCGGGACGGCAAGCCCGTCGGCTCGTCGCTCATCGGGCAGGAGTTCGGCACATCCGATGCGACCGCCGCACCCGCGCTCGCTAAGTGGTTCTGGGGCCGCCCCAGCGCCACCGGCCCCGTGCCCTACACAGCCCTGAACCTCGACAAAGGCACCGGCTCCAGCGGCAGCAACCTCGCCCCGACCAACCCTGCTCTGCTCGACAACATCAAGGCCCGTCTCGCCGCCCTTGATGCGGCGGACGCGAGCGTCGGCATCGTGCGCGTCGCCCCCGGTTCAACGTCACGCAGCACCCCAGTTCCCATCGAACTCGTGACCTCTTCCGCGAGCGGCCTGGACCCGCACATCTCCCCCGCCGCGGCGGAGTACCAGGTGTCCCGCATCGCCAAGGCCCGCGGCTTGTCAGAAGCCTCAGTCCGCGACCTCGTCCACCAGCACACCCAAGGCCGCGCTCTCGGCGTGCTCGGTGAGCCCGTGGTAAGTGTGCTGCGCCTGAATCAGGCTCTCTGTAACGTCCCCCGCTGATGGCGGTAGCGGCTCAGTACGATGGACTTCCCCATGCCACCCATGGCGCCCAATCCGATGCCGCAGTCGACCGATGAAGTCTTGGATCGGTTCAAGCGTGACCAGCGGGCCATCACCGAGGCAGCGTGGGTGGCGGGCGCCGCGCCGCCACGAGGCCAGTTGAAGATCTTCTTCGGCATGGCGCCGGGCGTCGGCAAGACCTACGCCATGCTCGCGGCGGCGCAGCGGATGGCGGCGCAGGGCGTGGATGTCGCCGTCGGTGTGGTCGAGACGCACGGGCGGGCCGAGACCGAGCAGATGCTGCTGGGGCTGGACATCATCCCGCGGGTAAGGATCGAGTACGGGGGCGCAAGCGGCGCGGGGACTACCACCACGCTGCACGAGTTCGATGTGGACGCCGCGATCCGCCGGCGGCCCGACATCCTGCTCGTCGATGAACTGGCCCACAGCAACGCGCCGGGCTCGCCCTCCGGAAGTGCCAAGCGCTGGCAGGATGTCGAGGCCTGCCTCGCGGCGGGTGTCAACGTCTACACCACGCTCAACGTGCAGCACCTGGAATCGATCAACGATGTCGTCGCGCATATCACAGGCGTGAAGGTCAGCGAGACCGTGCCCGACCGCGTCTTCGATGAGGCCGACGAGATCGAACTGGTGGACCTGCCGCCCGATGCGCTGCACGAGCGGCTGAAGGCGGGCAAGGTCTACATGGGCGACAACGCGGCCCGCGCGGTCGACCCCAGCGACGGGTTCTTCCGAAAGGGCAACTTGCTTGCATTGCGAGAGCTTGCACTGCGACGCACGGCGGCATGGGTCGATTCGGACATGCGCCGCTACAAGCAGGACCGGGGCATCCGCGCGGTCTGGCCCGCGGGCGAGCGGATCGTGGTTGCGGTGAGCCCGAGCCCGATGTCGGGCAAGTTGGTACGTGCCGCCAAGCGCATGGCGGCGGGGCTGCACGCCGATCTCATCGCGGTGTACGTCGAGACGCCTCGCACGGCGAACCTGTCGGCGGCGAACCGCGAGCGACTGGACGCGAACCTGCGCCTGGCCGAGTCGCTTGGGGGAACAACGCACACCGTGGCGGGCGAGAACGCAGCGCGCGAACTCATCGCCTTCGCCCGATCACGCAACGTCGGCAGGATCGTCGTCGGTAAAACTGAGCGGCCACGGTGGAGGGAGGTCCTCTTCGGTTCGTTCATCGACAACCTCATCCGCGAGAGCGGCGACATCGACATCTACGTGGTGCGCGGCGATGAGTCAGTTTCTGGCGTGACTCACCCGGCACGGCGCGCAGGCGAGAACGACGCTCGCACCCGCAAGCCGCCCGCCCGCGTTGTCGGCGAACTCGCGGCGTCAGCGGGCGTGGTCGCGGCGTGCGCTCTCGTCGGACTTGCGTTCTTTCGGCCCCCGGATCTCTCCGAGGAGTCTCTGATCCTCCTCGCGGGTGTGGTTGTGAGCGCACTGTGGTTCGGCCGTGTGGCTGCAATCTTCGCCAGCATCCTGGCGGTGCTGGCCTTCAACTACTTCTTCACCGAGCCGCGCTTCACGCTCAACATCAACGACACCGGCTATCTCGTCACGTTCTGCGTCATGCTCGCCGTGGGTGTCGTCGTCGGAACGCTTGCGGCCCGTGCCCGAGAGCAGCGGCTCCGCGCCTGGTCCCGCGAGCGGGCGACGGCCGCCCAGCACGCACTCTCGCGCGAGCTCGCCGTTGCACGCGACGCCCGCGGCGTGGCCGCGATCGTTGCACGGCATACGCACGACCTGCTCCAGGCCGATGCAGTCGTGTGTACTCCCACGCCGGGAGCGGGAGTCGGTGCCTCATCTCGGCCGATGGGCCTTGATGTTGCCGCCGCCGCGGGTCTAGGCGGTCCGGACTGGTACTCCGGCGAAGGTGAGGAGCCGGCGCGCGAGCGCGGGGTGGCTCAGTGGGCCTTCGACCACGGGAACCCCGCTGGGCGCGGCACCTCAACGCTCCCCTCGGCCCAGGGCCGTTACCAGCCCCTGGTTGGGAGCCGAGGCCGGGTTGGAGTGCTCGGTGTGCGGGCCCAGGTGAACAACGGCGTCGAAGCCTTCGACGCGACCCAGCTCGCCACGCTTGAGTCGATCGCGTCGCAAGCCGCTTCGGCGTTGGAGCGCGTCACGCTCGCCGAGTCGGAGCAGGCGGCCCGCATCAACGCCGAGCGTGAGCGGCTCCGCAGCGCGCTGCTGAGTTCCGTGTCCCACGACCTCCGCACCCCACTCGCAAGCATTACCGGTGCCGCAAGCACGCTCCAGCAGGCGGATGCCTCCCAGAAGTCGGAAGGAGCCGAGGGCGTAGGGGGTGGCATCGACGAGCCGACGCGAGCAGCTCTCCTCCGAACGATCGTTGACGAGTCGTCCCGCCTCAATGACATCATCGCCAACCTCGTCTTCGCCACTCGGTTGGAGTCCGGGTCCGTTGACCTACGACGAGAGTGGACGACGGTTGAGGAGATCGTGGGGGCCGGGCTCTCACGCCACCGTGGTGCTCTCGCCACGCGGCCCTTCCGCGTCCAAATGCCCAACGACCTGCCCATGATCCGCGTGGACAACGCCATGCTCCCGCAGGTCGTCCACAATCTCGTAGAGAACGCGCTCCGCTACACAGAGCCCGGTACGCCACTCGGGATATCAGCGTGGACCAGCGAGACGAATGTCGTCATCAAGGTCTGGGACGAGGGTGCCGGACTGGCCGATGATGAGTCATCGAAGGTGTTCGAGCGCTTCTATCGAGGCCGCGCCAGCCAGACCGCGGGCTCGCACTCTCACGCGACGACATCGACGGGAATGGGCTTGGGTCTGACGATCTGCGAGGGGATAGTTCGCGTGCACGGCGGTCGCATCTGGGCGGAGCCCAACACCCCGAGGGGTGTCGCGTTCCTCTTCTCGCTTCCGGTCGAGCATCCGCAGCCCGCGCTTCCCGCCGAGGAGGACGCGGCAGAGAATCGGGGTGTGACCACCCTGCCGGCCCCGATCGACGGTGGACAGACCGGTAGGAGTGCGTCATGAGCGACTCTACTCCAAGTCCCACACGCGCGCAGTCCCTCCAGGCCACGCCGCCAGCGCACATGCCGCTCGTGCTCATCATCGAGGACGAGGAACCGATCCGCCGCTTCCTCCGCGCCACGCTCGAAGCCAACCACTACCGCGTCAAGGAGGCTGGCACCGCCCGCGAAGGGACGCTGCTGGCGATGACCACCTATCCGGATGTCATTCTGCTGGACCTTGGCCTTCCCGACGGCGACGGCCTGAACGTCACCCGCGCAATCCGCAAAGAGTCTCGCACACCGATTGTCGTCCTCTCCGCGCGCGGGCAGGAGAGCGACAAGGTGGCCGCCCTCGACGCGGGAGCCGACGACTATCTCACCAAGCCCTTCGGCGTCGGCGAATTGCTCGCCCGCCTGCGGGTTGCCTTGCGCCATGTGAACTCGGACATGGGTCGGGGGCCAGGCGGGAGCCCAGAGGTGGTGCCGTATGAATGCACCGCCGACGGCCGCACGCTGCGAGTGGACCTTGCCGCCCGACTGGTTTCTGTGACCGACCAGGCTATCGGCTCCGATGGCACCGGACGTCGCGAGGTCCGCCTGACGCCCATGGAGTTCAAACTCCTGGCGTTCCTGGTCAAGCACGCGGGCAAGGTGCTGACACACCAGATGATCCTGAGAGAGGTCTGGGGCCCGCAGCACGTCAGCGATGTGCAATACCTCCGCGTGTACGCGGGCGAACTACGGAAGAAGCTGGAGGTCGATCCGGCCCAGCCGCGGTTCATCATCACCGAGCCGGGTGTCGGCTACCGCCTTGCAGAGGGTCGCTCGTGACGCGATGAACCCCGCAGTGTCGCTCGACCCTCCCCGCCAACCGAGGATCCGCATGCGATTGCGGTCGGACCGCGCTTCGGCACCGAGTCTCCGGGTGTCTCAAGCCATCTTCGTCAGATGGCGCCCCCTCCCCCTCTTCCCGGGCTGTGTGTGGAGGCACCCCCTCGCTGGCCTTCAGAGAGCGCCGCTGAACGGCCTTGGCGGCGCTGTCGCGCCGTTCCACGCTCTGACGAGTGTGACTTGGCGCCGGGTTCGGCCCGTCGCTCGACCCGGCCTGGACTCCGCGACAGTGCCCGAGGTGCGTCTGTGCGGGCAGGCGATCACCGCTCCCGGACCGCCGACGATCAGCCGGGCGTGAGTGTCGTGTGCCGCGGCTCTAAGCCCGGATTGCTCGCGGCTTCGGAGCCTGGGACCTTGCGGAGACGATCGAAGATTGTGGAAACGATCCGAACCTCGTCGCCGATCGATTCCGCGGCGATCTCGTCGGCCGGCAGCCGTGTTTCGTCGGCCGAGAGGCCATAGGTGCGGCCGGGTTCGAGCCTGGGGCGTTCGAGGACGCCCTCGGGAGCGCGCTTCGGGCGTCCCTCCGTGATCTGAATGCGCACGCACGAACGGCCCACTCTGTCACAGTGCGACGTGTCGAGCGGTCCTCGCGCGGGGGGTGGTGCGCCGCCGGCCTAGAGCCTGAGCCCCCGCAGCCGCAGGCTGTTGAGCACCACGCTCACACTGCTGAACGCCATCGCGGCACTCGCGATGATCGGCGACAGCAACCAGCCCGTGAACGGGAAGAGGACGCCTGCCGCAACCGGTATTCCCACCACGTTGTAGATGAAGGCCCAGAAGAGATTCTGGCGGATCGTCCGCATGGTCGCCCGCGAGAGTGCAATCGCCTGCGGGACGGCGCGGAGGTCACTGCGCATGAGCGTGATGTCCGCGGACTCGATGGCCACGTCCGTGCCCGAGCCCACCGCCAGCCCGACATCCGCCTGCGCGAGCGCGGGCGCATCGTTGATGCCGTCTCCGACCATGCCGACGATGTGCCCCTCGGACCGGAGCGACTTCACCCTCTCGGCCTTGTCCCGGGGGAGCACCTCTGCGAAGACCTCATCGACACCGACCTGGGACGCCACCGCCTCCGCGGTGCGGCGGTTGTCGCCGGTCAGCATCACCACGCGCAGCCCTAGCCGGCGCATCGTCGCGATGGCGCTCCCGGATTCCTCCCGCACAGTGTCCGCGACCGCCACGATGCCCGCCTCACGTCCATCGATCGCGACGAAGATCGGGGTGCGGCCCAGCGCCGCCAGTTCGGCCGCCCTGCCCCCGAGCGCCATAACGACCCCGCGTTCTCCGAGGAGCGACGGTGTGCCGATGAGGACCTGCGATCCATCCACGGTGGCTTCGACGCCAAGACCCACCAGCGCCCGGAATGCCGAGGGCACTGCCAACTTCATGTTCCGGGCGAGGGCCTCGCGGACGATCGCGGCGGCGAGCGGGTGTTCGCTGTGCTGCTCCGCGGACGCGGCGAGTCTCAGCAGTTCATGCGCTTCGGTCGGACTCCCCGCCTTCGTCACAATGTCCGTCACCGCGGGCTTGCCGTGCGTGATGGTGCCGGTCTTGTCGAGCACGATGGTGGTGAGCTTGTGCGCGGTCTCGAGCGCCTCGCCGCCCCTGATGAGGATGCCCTTCTCGGCGCCGCGCCCGGTCCCGACCATGATCGCCGTTGGGGTCGCCAATCCGAGGGCGCACGGGCACGCGATGATGAGCACCGAGACCGACGTGACCAGGGCCATGCTCAGGCGTGAGTCCGCGGGCGCCAGGAACCACCAGAAGACAAAGGTCGCGGCGGCCACCGCGATGACCACGGGGACGAACACGCCGCTGATCCTGTCGGCCAATCGCGCGATCGGTGCCTTGCTCCCTTGGGCCTCCTGCACCAGCCGAACGATCTGCTGCAGGGCGGAGTCCGCCCCCGTCCGCGTCGTCACCAGCCGGAGGGCTCCCGTGGTGTTCATGGTGGCCCCGTAGGCGCGGGCGCCGGGGTACTTTTCAACGGGCACGCTCTCGCCCGTGAGCATCGACTCATCCACCGCCGACTGCCCGCTCTCGACGATGCCATCCACGGGGATTTTCTCGCCGGGGCGGACGAGCACCCGGTCGCCGGCGACCACGAGCTCGATGGGGATGTCGTGCTCCGCGCCCTCGCGGACAACCCGGGCGGTCCTGGCCTGGAGCCCGATCAGCCGCCGGATCGCCGCGGTGGTTCTGCCGGTGGCCCGGGCTTCGAGGTACTTCCCGAGCAGAATAAGCACGATGATGACGGCGGCAGCCTCGAAGTACACGGGCACCGTTGACGCCCCGCGCATGGGCTCCGCCGTGTGCGAGCCGCCCCCCGTCGCGGCTTCGAAGAACCTCGGCCATGCCGTTGCGGCGAGCGAGTAGAGGTACGCCGAGCCCGTGCCCATCGCCACAAGCGTGTCCATGTTCGCGCTCAGGTGCCGCAGACCCTTCCAGGCAGAGCGGAAGAACGGCCAACCGCACCAGAGCACAACCGGCGTTGTCAGCGCAAGCTGGAGCCAGTTGATCCAGTGCACGTTGAATGCTCTAACCTGCCCGTGTGACATCGCGATGACCAGCACCGGGAGCGAGAGAGCCGCGCCCGCGACGATCTTGACCAGCAGCCGCTTCTCGTCAGCTTCCCCCACGCTCATGTGGGAGGCGTGATCGGCGCCACCGACGGACGCTGGGTTTGCATGCCCGGCGGCCGCACCCGACCGGCTCACGTACCCCTGCGCTACGTGCATCGCCCCGCGGCTGCCCCCGGCCTCCCCGGGCGGGAGGCCCGACGGAGGCTGGCGGGGCTCCTCTGCGTGAGGTGGCAGAATCGCCCTGTACCCGAGGTCGCTCACGGCCTCGGCAAGCTTCTCGGGGTGGGTCGCCGCCGGGTTGTACCTCACCGTCGCCACCTTCGTGGCGAAGTTCACGCCCGCGGACTCGACGCCGGGCTGCCTGCTCAGGTGCTTCTGGATCCGGCTTCCGCAGGAGGCGCACGACATTCCCTCGATCGGAAGGTCGACACGCCTGGTGCTGGTCGTGCCACTTCTCGCTGCGTGCGTGCCGAGCGAGCCCGCAGCGGTGTCCTTGTGATCGTGCGCCGTCATGTGCGTCTTCCTTCCCGCCGCCCGTCAGAGGGTCCGTGGTGCGGGAGCCCCTCCAACGGTCGCCGCGGGCGTCACGTGGGGGCATCCGACGTTGCGGGCCATGGCCCGGGCTCCCTGCGAGGTCGCCTTAGAACAACACTCTGAACCCGAGGGTGATCACCAGGTCAGTCTCGGGACGTTGATCGACGTCCCGGACGATCGGAAGACCCACCGTCGCCTCGACCGCAAAGGTGCGGGCTTCGTACAAGATGCCCGGTCCGAAGAGGATCTCGTTATCGCCGTTGGTCTCGTAGAGGCCGTTGAGTTCGAACGTGAGGTACGTGGCGGCCGTGGTCTGCGCCGAATACACGGCGGGGTCGAGACGAAACAGGTAGGAACTGTCGTAGCGGAGCGCATCATCGGGGCCGTCGCCCGCGACGGCGCCGAACGCGTCTCCCCCCGAGTTGAACTTGTACGACACGGCCTGATTGAACCCGTGCCGTCCCAAGATCGAGGTGAAGATGACGCCGGCAAAGGGATCCCACGAGTGGCTTCCCAGGTCGCCCGTCCCGGTCGGTGCCTCGACGCCCCCGAAGACCGCCACGCGGACGGAATCGACCGGATTGAGATCCCACTGCAGGGGCCGCCACTTGAGCGACAGCGAGGTATCCCCAGCTCCAAACGTCTCGTCACTCCCCGATGAGCCGGCCAGGTCCTCGATGCTCAGCGCCATCGGCAGCGTTAGGGTCGCGGAGAGTTCGCGGGTGATACCGCACGTCAGCGCGGTTGTGGCAACCACCTTGTCCATCTCCCGATCTTCGGGAGAGGGATCGTCACCCAGCTTGATGTACTGCACGCGCTCGCGCAGGTACCACTTCCCCACGCCCGGCTGGGTCGCGGCGGGGGTGCTGGTGGCCTCCTGCCCGAAGGCAATGCCGGCGGGGGCTAGCAGCGCGATGTACGCCGCCGGGAGGGTGATGCGCGCGGGCGGCCGCCGACGAGAGAAGGGGGGGCTCACGGGGCTCATGGAACCCGCACCTCCGCGAGCGTGAAGCCGCTCTTGTCCACGGCGTCGGCCAACCGCTGTCTGGTCACCCTCGCGCCCGGCTTGAACCAGACCTTCGCCTCGCCCGTGCCCATGTCCACGCTCACGTCCGAGACACCGGGGACGTCGAGCAACTGCTTGTCGACGTTGTTCGCGCACAACGGGCAGCTCATGCCGTGCACCACCAGGGTCGCGGTGGGGCTGTTCAACACCTCCGCGAGCTCCAAGCCCCCGCTCTGACTGCCGGTGGCTCGTCCTCCCGCGCAGCCCGCGAGTGCCAGGGCCGCCATGCCAAGTCCAATTCCGATCAATGCTCGTGAGTTCGTCATGTCCGATGCTCCTTTCGGCTTCAGGTCGTGCGATGCATGATCCGCGAGAGCTTCTCCTCAACGCGCGATCTTGCCTACCAGTTCAACGAGCTCGTCGATCATCTGACGACGCCCCTCCCCCTCCCCTTGCATCCCCCGCACGGCGCAGTGGGTCAGGTGGTTCTTGTACAGGTTCCGGGCGACCGACCGCAGGGATTCCTGCACCGCGGCGCACTGCTGGATGATGTCGGCGCAGTAGCGGTCCTCTTCGATCATCGCGGCGATGCCGCGCACCTGTCCTTCGATCCGCCTCAGGTGCTTCAGGTTCGCCGTCTTCAAGTCCGGGTCAACGCCCGCGGCGTGGGCGCCGTGGCCAACGCCTCCTCGTGCGGCCTGGGGTTCTGCCGCGCAGCACGCCCCGCACGCGGGGGCCATCGTGCCAGCCGCTGACTGACGACTGCCACCTCGATTGCGAGCCGGCTCCCCGGCGACCTTGCTCGGGGTGTCCGAGTTTCCGTTCCTGGCTCTGCGGGAGTTCTTCATACTTGCAACCTCACGATCTCTCGGCCCCGCCCGCGCCCACCGCGGGGGACAATGCGCCGACCAAGGCATCGACGAGCGTGCCGTCGGCCCAGGCCACGGTCGGGGCACTGGGAGCGGTGGGCCGGGGGACGCCCACCCGGACGGACCCTCCCGAGACGCCACCCACTCCGCCCGCCCTGCTCGGCACTGTCCGCACCCACCGACGGCAGGTCACGCCTTCGGTGGCGTGGGGCACAGGATCCGGGGGTGGCGGGGGGTTCATGCTCACAGTCCTTTCAGCGGAGTATACCCCCCCCCAGTATATAGGTCAAGGCGCAATCGGTCACAGTGCTCGGGAATCACCCGCGCGGGCCGCTCGGCACGGGGTGCCGGGGTTGGAGGTGATGTCCAGGGGCGCGCCGCGAGGCCGGGCGAGCCAACAATGACGTGCCCATGAACCCGACGAACACCATCGCGTCGCCCCATCCCGCCGGCCTTCCTCCGCACGTTTCGGCCTTCGCCGACCCGCGCTCTATGCAGGACCGGCTGTTCGCCGCGCTCTCGGAGGCGTTTGCGAAGGAAGTGCCCCTCTACGGCGGGTCGCTCCGGGTGAATCTCGTCTGCAACGTCGCGGCGTGCGACCTGCTCTCCAGGGCGTACGAGGGGTTCTCGATGACAGAGGCGGACATCGAGCGCACGAGCGGAGAGAGGCACGGTGCGATCCGCATCGGCACGCCCGAGGAGTACGCGTGGGTCGCGCGCTGGTTTGCCGCGTTCGGGATGGAGCCGCACAACTTCTACGACATGTCGCGCGTTGGCGCGAAGAGCCAGCCCGTCGTGGCGACGGCGTATCGCTCGAAGCACCGCCCGGAGCACCGCGTGTTCTGCTCGCTGCTGCTCACGGAGTACTTCGACGACCAGACCCGGGCCCGCATCGAGTCGCTGCTGTCTCAGCGGCGTGTCTTCACCGATCGGGCCAGAATGCTGATCGAGAAGGGGGAGCGTCAGGGCGGGCTCTCGTGGGATGACGCCGAGGCGCTCATCACCGAAGGGGTGGAGCGCATCTTCAGGTGGACCGGAACGGCGCGGGACTTCGGGCTGTACACGCACCTGTGCGATGCGGGGTTCAAGATCGCCGCAGACATCGCCTGCTTCGAGGCACACCACCTCAACCATCTCACCCCGAACACCTTCTGCATGGACCTGTACACGGCGGCGATGGAGCTCTGCCTCAGCGAGATCAACGAGCCGGCGTTCCGCGAGCGGGCGACACGGGCGATGCGGCAGCTTCTGGACATGGCGGACCGCGACTACATGCGTCTCCACTTCAAGCACCTCAGCGCCGACGCGGTGGCCGCCTTCGCTCGGCGCACGCCGAGCGAGCGAGAGCTCGACGCGGAGATCGAGCGCCTTGTGCAGACGCTTCGGGCACCAGAGTTCGACCTGCACGAGCTGGATCACGCCGGTTTCAAAGACTACACCGAGGGCCCGGACGCCGGGACCCCCGTGTTCCTCCGCCAGGATGCCTACAAGGCGCTCTCGGAGCCGGTGCGGGTGGTGAATCCCGACGGATCCGTGGTCGATATGACGCACACGGCGAGGTTCGGCGAGATCGAGCAGCGATTCTTCGCCGCCACGCCCACCGGGCGTGCCCTCTACAACCGGTGCGCCGACGCAGCGGAGGCGGCGCGGGGCGTGTCGATCCCCGACCCGGCGAAGGACCACGCGGGGGCTCTCTCCGCGTACGCGAAGTTCTTCGACCCGTTCCCCAAGAATCTGCACGGTCTGCTGCGTGCCGGGCTGGCGTACGGCGAGTACGAAGCAACGCCCGCGGGGATCGCGGCCCGGGGCGCGCTCCCGACCCGTGATCTTCTCGAACTCGTGAGGCTCGGGTTTGTGGCGGTCGAGGGCATCCGCTACGAGGACTTTCTGCCCGTGAGCGCCGCCGGCATCTTCGCGTCAAACCTTGATCAGTACGGCACCAGGGCGACCGCGCCGAATCCGCCGGTCTTCACCAGGCAGCGGCTGGAGGCGATCATCGGGCGGCCCATCATCGAGGCCGACGAGGAATACGCCAGACGCGAGCGTGAGTCGATCGAGCGGGTCTCTGCGGCACTCGGTGTCGCGGTTGCCGTCAGCCGGTGACCGCGACGGGGCTCGCAACGGTGAGGGGACCTGCCATGCGGATTTCGCTCTATTCAAGCAAGCCCTACGAGAAGCCCTTTCTCGAAGCCGTGAACGCCGCCGCAGGGCACGAGCTCGTGCACCTGGATGCCCGGCTGTCCGCGGCGACGGCGAGCCTGGCCGCGGGTTCGCCCGCGGTCTCAATCTTCGTTGGAGACGATGCGTCAGGTGCGGTGCTGCGCACGCTCCACGCCGGGGGCACGCGAATGCTCGCCCTCCGGTCGGCGGGGTTCAACCACGTGGACCTTGCCGAGGCCGAGCGTCTGGGGATCACGGTCGCGCGCGTCCCGGCGTATTCCCCGTACTCCGTGGCCGAGCACGCCGTGGGGCTCATGCTCACCCTCAACCGCAAGTTCCATCGCGCCTATGCCCGCGTTCGGGAGCAGAACTTCGCGCTCGGCGGCCTCATGGGCTTTGACATGCACGGCAAGACCGTCGGCGTGATCGGCACGGGGACCATCGGCGAGGTGGTCTGCAGGATCCTGCGGGGGTTCGGCTGCCGCGTGCTGGCTTCAGACGTCGTGAAGAAGCCGGCGGTCGAGGCCCTCGGTGCCCGCTATGTCTCGCTGGCCGAGCTCTACGCAGCGTCGGACATCATCACGCTCCACTGCCCTCTCACGCCCGAGACACGCCACCTGATCGGCGCCGCGGCGTTGGCGGCGATGAAGCCCGGGGTCATGCTGATCAACACCAGCCGCGGAGCGGTCGTCGACACCCGCGCGCTGATCAGTTCCCTCAAGCGAGGTCATGTCGGCTCGGTCGGGCTGGATGTCTATGAGGAGGAAGGTGACCTCTTCTTCAAGGACCTCTCCGCGGAGGTGATCCAGGACGACGTCTTCGTGAGGCTGCTCACCTTCCCCAACGTCCTCATCACGGCCCACCAGGGCTTCTTCACCCGGGAGGCGTGCGAGGGCATCGCCCGGACGACCATCCAGAACGTGTCGGGCTTCGAGCGGGCGGGCCTCGCCGGAGTGCCCGAGGCTAACCGCGTAACGATGCGGCTGCACGCCTGAGCCACCCCGGGCTCACCGAAGACCGGGCCGATGCACCAGCGCAGATTTGAGCCGATCGATGGGCTCCGCGCGGAGCCCGCCGCCCGCGCCGTCGGAATGGACACCGGGCGGGTCACGGACCGCTCGCGAGCAACACGGGTTCTAACGTTCCGATCCGCTCACTCGTGGTATCGCATGCCGTCAGTTCCGCGGGACCCCGAGTGCCTGTGGCTTTCGCTGTCTATTCCGATCGCTCACCATACCTAGAATCATTCTAAAGTCTGTCGTACAGGCGTAGACAGCGACTCCGCATCATCGCCGCGGCCCCCGGCGGCTCGGAAAGGAAGCATTCATGACCACGCAGAACAAGTGCCCGTTCGGCCACTCCGCCGCCGCCGGAACAACGAATCGTGAGTGGTGGCCCAACCAGCTCGATCTTCGCATGCTGCACCAGCGTTCGGGGAAGGAAGATCCGATGGGAGCGGGGTTCGACTACGCGGCCGAGTTCAAGACGCTGGACCTGCCCGCGCTCAAGAAGGATCTTGCCGCCTTGATGACCCAGTCCCAGCCCTGGTGGCCGGCGGACTTCGGGCACTACGGCCCGCTCTTCATCCGCATGGCCTGGCACAGCGCGGGGACCTATCGCACGGGAGACGGACGCGGGGGTGGTGGCAACGGCTCGCAGCGGTTTGCGCCCCTCAACAGTTGGCCCGACAATGTGAACCTGGACAAGGCGCGGCGTCTGCTGTGGCCCGTCAAGCAGAAGTACGGCAGGAAGATCTCCTGGGCGGACCTCATGATCCTCGCGGGCAACGTGGCCCTCGAGAGCATGGGCTTCAAGACGTTCGGATTTGCCGGAGGGCGAGAGGACATCTGGGAGCCGGAACTCGACATCTACTGGGGTTCGGAGAGCAAGTGGCTGGATGACAAGCGGTACTCGGGCGATCGCGACCTGGAGAACCCGCTCGCCGCCGTTCAGATGGGACTGATCTACGTAAACCCGGAGGGTCCGAACGGCAACCCGGATCCGATCGCGGCGGCGCGCGATATCCGCGAGACCTTCGCCCGCATGGCGATGAACGACGAGGAAACCGTGGCCCTGATCGCGGGCGGGCACACGTTCGGAAAGACCCACGGCGCGGGCGATGCCAAGCTGGTCGGGCCCGAGCCCGAGGCGGCAGACCTCGTGGAGCAGGGTCTCGGCTGGCGCAGCTCGTTCGGCTCGGGCAAGGGAGGTGACACCATCACCAGCGGTCTGGAGGTCACCTGGACCACCACCCCAACGAAATGGAGCACGAACTTCTTCTGGAACCTTTTCGGCTACGAGTGGGAACTCACCAAGAGCCCCGCTGGCGCTCACCAGTGGAAGCCCAAGGGTGGGGCTGGCGCGAACACTGTTCCCGATGCGCACACCCCGGGTGTGCGTCACGCGCCGGCCATGCTGACCACGGACCTCGCGCTGCGCTTCGACCCGGCCTACGAGAAGATCTCGCGGCGCTTCATGGAGAATCCTGACCAGTTCGCCGACGCCTTCGCGCGCGCATGGTTCAAGCTGACCCACCGCGACATGGGGCCGCGAGCCCGGTACCTCGGGCCCGAGGTGCCCAAAGAGGTGCTGATCTGGCAGGACCCCATTCCCCAAGTCAACCACCCGCTCGTGGACGCGGGGGACGTGGCCGCGCTCAAGGCGAAGGTTCTCGCGTCCGGGCTCTCCGTCGCGGAGCTGGTTTCCGTCGCGTGGGCGTCGGCCTCGACATTCCGTGGCTCCGACAAGCGAGGCGGTGCGAACGGGGCCAGGATCCGCCTCACGCCGCAGAAGGACTGGGAAGTCAATCAGCCGGCTCTGCTTTCGAAGGTGCTGAGGGTGCTGGAGGGCATCCAGCGAGACTTCAACGCGGGTGCCACGGGCGGGAAGCGAGTCTCGCTCGCGGACCTCATCGTTCTCGCGGGAGGGGCTGCGATCGAGCACGCGGCGAAGCAGGCGGGCGTGAGCACGAGCGTGCCGTTCACGCCGGGTCGGATGGACGCGAGCGCGGAGCAGACTGACGCGGCGTCCTTCGCGGTCCTGGAGCCGCAGGCGGACGGCTTCCGCAACTACCTGAAGCGGCAGTTCACCGTGCCTCCCGAGCACATGCTCGTGGATCGGGCCCAGCTTCTCACACTGACCGCCCCCGAGATGACGGTGCTGGTTGGAGGGCTCCGCGTGCTGGGGGCAAACTCCGGCGGGACGGCGCACGGCGTCTTCACCCGCACTCCGGGTGTCCTCACCAACGACTTCTTCGTCCACCTCCTCGACATGGCAACGCAGTGGAAACCCCTGCCGGGCGACCCCGGGCTGTTCCAGGGTACTGACAGGGCGTCCGGGGCGCCCCGGTGGACGGCCACGCGCGTGGACCTGGTCTTCGGCTCGAACTCGCAGTTGCGGGCTCTCGCCGAGGTCTACGCCTGTGCCGACGCGAAGCAGAAGTTTGTCGCGGACTTCGTGGCGGCGTGGGCCAAAGTGATGGACCTCGATCGGTTTGACCTTCGGTAGCCCTCCCGGAGGCGCGGGTGCTTCACCTCCCCGCGTGTTCATCGCGATCTGCCCGCACGCGCCGGGGCCTGCCCGAAGTTGCGGCCCGCTCGAAATACGGAGCCTGACGAGCCGTTGGGCTCGGGCTGGTCCGAGGAGGTCTGCATGCGCACTCGAATCTCGCTCATCGTGTTCGGGGCCGTCGTGCTGTCGGCGGGGGCAGTCGCCGCGTGCGCGCAGCCCGCTGTCGCCCCGCCCTCGGTGGAGCCCAAGCCCGAGGGATACCGGCTCCAGCCCGGGCCGTGGAGGGTCGAGAGGAGGTCCTTCACACTCCGCGATGAAAGCCGCGAAAAGGACCTGCGCGTGGTGGTGAGGTTCCCGGAAGTACCGGCGGCGGAGCAGGCCGGAGACGCGCCGAAGCACGGGGCGCCGAAGTTCCCGCTGGTGCTCTTCTCGCACGGGATGGGTGGGTCCGGCGAGGCCTTCCCGTCACTCTCGGAGCATCTGGCGAGCCATGGCTACGTCGTGGTTCACCCGACGCATGACGACTCCATCTCGCTGCAGCGAAACCGCGGGGAGGCTGTCCGGGGAATCCTGCGCGATCCCAAGGCGTACCGAAGCCGCGTGGATCCTGTCGGCCGCGTGGACGACCTGAAGTTCCTGATCGATCAGATCGGGGCGATCGAACGCGAGTCCGGCATGCGCGGGCGCATCGACGCCGAGCGGATCGGCGTGGCGGGCCACTCCGCCGGCGCCATGACCACCCAGCTCATGATCGGGACGCGTGCGAGGGGGGTGAGGCTCGGCGGCGGGCGAGCGCTTGAACTCCACGGCATCGGGGATGATCGTGTGGACGCCGGAGTCGTCATCAGCGGGCAGGGCACAACCTCGCGCATGTTCACCCGCGATTCCTGGGAAGGCATCAAGGTTCCGATGCTTGTCATCGCCGGCTCGAATGACACGACGCCGGCGTCCCCCGAGACCCCCGAAAGCCGCCGCCATCCCTTCGAATACTCGCGCGGGACCGAAGCGGGCGGACCACCCGCCTACCTCCTCTACATCCGGGGCGCGTACCACTCCTCCTACGGCGGCGGTCAAGCGGACTCGCCCGAAGACGGACGCATGATCGTCGAGTGCACGCACGCTGCGACGCTTGCGCTCTTCGACGCGTACCTGAAGGAGGAACCCGCCGCTCGGGAGTTCCTGAAGAGCGACGCGGGCCTGCTCCGACTCAGCGCGGATCGCGCGGAGTTTCGCGCGAAGTAGCGAGCGCATCCAACTCCCCGAGTGTGAACCGCGCGCACAGGATGTACGGCTGCTCGCCCCGCGTCCACGTGCCGTAGGTTGTCGCGACGAAGGTGCCGTCCGGCATCCGCTCCAGGCCGGGGTACGCCGCGTCCCATGCCGTGAGGTTGTCCTTGAGGCGAACGAGCATGGTGGGGCGCTTCGGCTCGTGCGCTCCCGCCGGCTGAGGTGACTCGTCGCCGCGCGCCGCACGCTCGAGTTCTTCCCACGAGCCGACCCAAGCCACCCAGTCCCCCGCCCACGGGTCGCCCGTCGCCATGCACCGGAAGGTAACGACCAGCCTGCCGTCGAGCGAATAGGAGGCGATGTGCCGATCGCCGGTGAGTTCTTGGGGGAGTTCGCGCGGGGCCGTCCACGTCACGGCCTTGTCCGTGGAGAGCATGATGTGCGACCGCCTCAAGCGCCGATTCTCACGCAGGAGCAGACCCAACGTCCTCCCGTCGGGCGAGCGGACCACTCCCGGCTCGCACAGGTGGATGTCCGAGCCGCTCCAGATGGGAACGGGCGGGGACCAGGTGCCTCCCTTGTCGCGGGATTCGGTCTGATAGACGGTGAAGGTCCCGGTGGCCTTGCCCTCGGGCGCGATGAACCGGCCGTCATCGTGGAAGAACGCCGCCAGCCGTCCCTCGCCAAGATCGGCGAGCCCTCCCATCGCGACGATGCCTCCAAAGGCGCCGATCGGCTGAAGTTCGCTCCAGGTGCCGCCATGATCCGAAGAGCGCGCCGCCCGAATCGGGTGCAAGCCAGAGAAGAGGATGAGGGACCCCTTGCCGAGGTTGAAGACGGTTGGTGTCTCAAGGCTCGTGGCCCAGGACTCCGGGACGGGCAGGCGCTCAGACCACGTGAGGCCGCCGTCGGTGCTGCGCTTCATGATGATGGGTCCACGGCCGTGGCCCTTCGGATACGTGGCCAGCACGGTGGTGCCGTCGTCGAGCGTGGTCGTCGAGACGTGACCAAGGTAGACGCCCGGCTCGCGGTCGACGATGGTGAAGCGGCTTGTCTCCGCTGACAGATCCAGGCGAACGGGCTCACCAGCCGCGAGCGTGACGACTCCGACAAGTGCGATCAGCATCGGCGATTCTACACGGAGGCCGGACCGTCTTGATCCACCGGAGTGGCTGCGGCACACCCGGGCGTCGGTACGCGTGCGGCGCGGTCAACGCGGGGCGATCTGTCGCGGCAGTTTCCAGCCGAACAGGTGCATTTCCGGTCCGTCCGAGGCCTTGTAGAATGGTGAGGCACCCGGAGTCCGCCGCGCCGCCCGCCCGAGTACCGCCCGCGACCAGCGATCGCCATGCCGACCGACACGCACCCGTGGATTGATGCAGAAGCCATCGACTCGGTGGCGGAGCAGCTTGCGCTCGCGCCCGTCGTCCATGCGGAGGCGGAGCGTGCCCTTCTCGCCCTTGCGATCCGCGCCGCGGAGGTCGCTAACTCCGGCCAACCCGACGAGGCGAGGCGCATGCTCGAGCCGGTGTGCGAAGGGTCAGCCACGTCGGCGGTGCTGTTCCTGTGCTTTCAACTGTGGTTCCGCACCGCGGTGGCGCCGGGCACGCTGGCCACAGAACGTGCGGAGCGCCTGAGAGTCGCGGGGCGGGTAGCGACACGGCGGATCATGCTCGCGGAACGCGCCGTCGGGTCGCGCGATCTGGGGCGCGCGCACACGAACCTCGCGCTCGTGCGGCACTACCAGGGGCCGGATCACCATGCCGAGGCCGAGCGGCATTACCTGAGGGCGATCGAGTGCGATGCCGCAATCGGGCACCAGCCAGGGTTGGCTCGCGACATCGGCAACCTCGGTAACTTCTACGAGGAGACGGGCCGACCCGACGAGGCGGAGCCGCTGTATCTCCGAGCACTCTCGCTCGCGAGGGCTCACGGGCTGCGGAAGGTCGCGGCGGGGCAGCTCGCCAATCTCGGGGACGTCGCCCACGGTCGGGGCGAGTTCGCAAGGGCCGCGGAGTGTTGGCGCGAGGCCATGGAAATCTTCCGCACACTGGGTGAAAACAACCAGGCAACGGAGTTGAGTCGAAAGCTCCGCCAGAACGACGCGGGAGAACCGGCGGCTACCCCGCCTTGAAAAGGGTGAGCAGAAACCGTGTCGGCTCCTCCGCGGTCAGGCGGTGCGGGGCGTTCGCAGGCATCACGAGCCAGTCGTCCGGTCCCATCACGCGCTCCACGCCCGCCACCCCGAAGCGAAGCCTCCCCTCCAGAACGTGCACCGTGGCGACGAACGGCGCCCGGTGCTCGCTCATCTCCTGGCCAGCGTCCATCGCAAACAGAACGACCTTGCCCTGAGGCAGGTTGAGCAGCGGCGTGCTGACATTGGAGCCTGGGACGATCGGGCAGGCGTTTCGCAGGCCCACAAACCGAGCCTCGCTCGCATCGCACATCGGGGTCGCCATGTGAACCTCCAAAGCGAGTCTAGAGAGCGTTCGGGCGGCGCGGTCGCCCTGAGGCGCGAGGAATCTTGCGAGGTAGCGACAGGCCCCCAAGCACCGTCCCCGTGCCGTCAGGACCCATAAGTGTCTAGCTGAAAGCCATTAGTGGGCACCGCTGCCCCGACCGGGGCGGGGCCGAACTAAACCCGGGACCAAAAAACATGAACTCCCGAGTTGATTCTCCCGTGAATGAGCGATATATCTACATCTAACTCTAGATATCAAGTGATCGAGGCTCACCGGTCCGATCGCACGTCAGGAGTACCGCCATGTCTGCCATCAAGCTCCACCATCACTCGGCCAGCAACCCCGTCATCCGCACGGGGCAGGCCTCGCCATCCGTCAGCCGCGCTCGCGAGTTCGCTGCCTCCTTCGCGGTCGCGGGCTTCATCTCCCTCTCTCTCCTTGGACTGGGGGGGTGGGGAATCTACTCGGGCTGGCGTGGGGTTGTGGACCAGAGGCGCGCGGCGGAGGAATCGACGCGGGCGCACGAACGACTCCTCGCCGCCCCGGCGGGGCCGATGCTCACGGTCGATGAGGCCGTCCGCGGTCGCGAGGTCTTCTCGGGCGCCTGCGTCGCGTGCCACGGCCCGGATGGCAAGGGGATCGCCGGGCTGGGAATGAACCTGGTCGAGAGCGACTTCGTGGCGGGGCAGTCTGACGGCGCGCTGGCGCAGTTCGTGTCCATCGGGAGACCCACCGCACAGCCGATGCCCATGCCCCCCCGGGCCGGCCGCGACGACCTCACCGACGATGATCTCCGCCACGTGGTGGTGTGGTTGCGCGGGCTGCAGGATCCGCGGCGGCTGCCCGAGCTGCCCGCGGTGGTGGCCGCCGCCCCGACCGAGGCTCAGAAGGCCGCGGCGCTCGCGGCGGCGGGCGGGGACGCCGAACTCGCCGGTTGGATCGCCAGTGGCGACAAGATCTTCCACACGCTGTGCGTTGCCTGCCACGGAAAGGGTGGCGTGGGGATGCAGGGCAACGGCAAGGCGCTGGTGCGCAACGAGTTCATCCGCTCTCTGGACGACGACGCCCTCCTCGCCTTCATCAAGCAGGGACGCGCGCCCTCAGACCCCAAGAACACCACCGGAATCCAGATGCCCCCCAAGGGCGGCAACCCCGCCATGTCCGACGACGACATTCTCGACGTCATCTCTTACCTGCGTTCGCTGCAGGGAAATGCCTCGACGGCCACCAAGTCCCAGTAATGCTCATCACTGCCCCGGGGCTTCCACGTACGGGATCACCCCGGTGCATCGTTCGGAGGTTCGTCATGACTGCCTCAACTCTCGCATCGCGTTCCCGACACGTGCTCGCCCTGATGATCGCCGCCGGCTCTGTGTTGGCCTGCATCACCCCAGACGCGCTGGCCCAGGAGGGCCGCCGCCGACGCGGCGGAGATCAGGAGGCCAAGCCCGTCCAGCTCTCGCCAGAGCAGACGGACCAACTCACCAAGATCGCCACCGACCGCAAGCTCAATGTGGACGATCTGCTCTCCGCCGCCAAGACCTACATGCCCAGCGGACGGCACGATGACTACGTCCTCTTCTCCTCCGGAGGGCAGAGCGGGCAGGTGTTCGCGATCGGCGTCCCCAGCATGCGGCTGCTCCGCTCGATCTCCGTCTTCACGCCCGAGTCCTGGCAGGGCTACGGCTTCGCGGGTGAAGCCGACCGAGTCATCGACTCCCTCAAGATCAACGGCAAGGTCGTCGCCTGGGGTGACACCCATCACCCCGCCCTCTCCGAGACCAAGGGCGACTACGACGGGCAGTTCCTCTTCATCGGCGACAAGGCCAACTCCCGGATCGGCGTCATCGATCTGCGGGACTGGGAGACCAAGCAGGTCGTCAAGAACCCGCTGACCGTCAGCGACCACGGCGGGGCGTTCGTCACTCCCAACACCGAGTATGTCATCGAGGGCGGCCAGTACGCCACCGTCCTGGGCTACGGCTACGCCCCCATCGAGGAGTACAAGAAGTCATACCGGGGCATGGTCACGCTCTGGAAGTTCGACCGCGCCAAGGGCCGCATCGACGTCGCGAACTCCTTCGCGCTCGAACTCCCGCCCTACTGGCAGGATCTCGCCGACGCCGGCAAGAACGCCAGCGACGGCTTCTTCTTCCTCAACTCCTTCAACGCCGAGATGGCCACCGGCGGCATCGAGAAGGGCAACCCTCCCTTCGAGGCTGGCGCCAGCAAGCGCGACATGGACTACCTGCACATCGTCGACTGGCGCAAGGCCGAAGCCGCCTTCAAGGCCGGCAAGGCCAAGATGATCAACGGGTTCGCCGTGCTCTCCATGGAGACCACCGCCGCCGAGGGCATCCTGCACCTGGCGCCGGAGCCCAAGAGCCCGCACGGTGTGGACGTGACCCCCAACGGCCAGTTCATGGTCGTGGCGGGCAAGCTCGATCCGCACGTCACCGTCTACTCCATCGACCGCATCAAGGCCGCCATCGCTTCCAAGAAGTACAGCGGCACGGACGACTACGGGCTGCCCATCCTGGACTTCGACGCCGTCAAGGAGGCGCAGGTTGAGCTGGGCCTCGGGCCCCTGCACACGCAGTTCGACGACAAGGGCTACGCGTACACCTCGCTGTTCCTGGACTCCGCCGTCGCCCGCTGGACCCTGGGCGGCGAGTACGACTCCCTCAACCCCGAGCCGGCGTGGAAGCTCGTGCACAAGACCCCCGTCCAGTACAACATCGGGCACCTGTGCGCCGCGGAGGGCGACAGCGCGTCGCCGGACGGGAAGTACCTGATCTCCATGTCCAAGTGGTCCGTGGACCGCTTCCTGACGACCGGCCCGCTGCTCCCCCAGAACTTCCAGTTGCTGGACATCGGAAGCACCGGCACCACCATGCCTGTGATCTACGACATGCCCATCGGCGTGGGCGAGCCGCACTACTGCCAGATGATCAAGGCGGACAAGCTCCAGTCGTGGAAGGTCTACCCCGAGGTCGGCTGGAACCCCCACACGCAGTCGCTCGACCCCAACGCGCCCAAGAAGGGCCAGGAGGGTGTCGTGCGTGACGGGTCCAACGTGATCATCAACATGACCGCCATCCGCAGCCACTTCTCGCCCGAGCACGTCGAGGTCAACGAGGGTGACCACGTGACGTGGCGCATCGTCGCCGCCGAGACCGCGCAGGACGCCACGCACGGCTTCTGCATCGGCGGGTACAACATCAACCTCTCCCTCGAGCCCGGCGAGTACACCGAGTTCACCTTCACCGCCGACAAGCCCGGCACCTACCCCTTCTACTGCACCGAGTTCTGCTCGGCCCTCCACCTGGAGATGATGGGCTATCTCCACATCAAGCCCAAGGGCACCAAGTAACGCTCCCGCCCCGCCCCGGGCGAGAGCCCCGGGCGGGCCTTTCTTCCCTCCAGCCGCGCGACCGCGCAGGAGCACCACATGAGCGGATTCATGAGCACACTGATCGGCCCTCGCGTTCCGGAGCAGGAACTCCGCGAGCACCGTGCCCGCTATCTCACCCCCACGCTCATCTTCATGCTCGCCCGAGTGCTGCTGCTTGTTTCGATCTTTTTCCCCTATTGGCACATGGAGCTTGAGGCCCCGCAGTACCCCAACGGCCTCTTCCTTACCGCCCACGTGAACCACCTCTCCGGCGACGTCCGCGAGATCGACGGGCTCAACCACTACATCGGCATGAGGCCCCTGGGCGAAGCCGCGGCCTTCGAGCGAGCGGCCTCGGTCTGGCTCATCATCGCGATGTTCCTTCTCGTCGAGGGGGCCGCGTTCGTTCACAGCAAGTGGGCACTCCTCCTCGCCGTTCCTGTGATCACATTCCCCGGCGGATTCCTGCTTGACCTATACATCTGGATGCGGTCCTTCGGGCTCAACCTCAACCCGGAAGCACCGCTGTCCGCATCCGTCAAGCCCTTCGTCCCCACGGTGGTGGGGGAGGGCGGCATCGGACAGTTCAAGACCTACGCGGACCTCGGCACCGGATTCTGGCTCGCGGTCGCCTGCGCCGGGCTCACCATCGTCGGGTTCTACTTCCACCGCCGGGCCTATCGCCCGCTCTTCCTCCAGATGCGCCGAGCCGCGGCGGGCGGTGCGTCGTGAACACTTCCTCCCCCGTACTCCCTCTCACCGTGCTGCTTGCCTGCTCGGCCGCACCCGCTCTCCAGCCCGACCACGAGGCCCCCGCCCCCGGCCCCCGCGCGGCGGAGGACGTCCCCCGGCAACTCGGCGAGATCGGCAGGCTTCTGGAGGCGGCTCCGCCGGGCGCCACGGTCCTCGTCCAACCCGGCGTCTACCGCGAGCACCTCCGCATCACAAGGCCGGTCACGCTCGTCGCCAACGGCGCGGTCGTCATCGACGGTGGCGGCTCTGGCGACATCATCGAAATCGCGGCCCCGGGCGTGACCCTGCGCGGATTCACAATCCGCAACACCGGCATCGACCTCGACAAGGAGAACGCGGCGATTCGCGTGCTCGCGCCCCGCGCCGTCATCCGGGACAATATCGTCGACGATGTGCTCTTCGGCATCGACCTCCGCGAGGCCCCCGACAGCCTGGTCGCCAACAACCGCATCGGTGGCAAGGACCTCGACATCGCTCGACGCGGAGACGGCCTCAGACTCTGGCGCTCCGACCGGACCACCGTCGAAGACAACGTGATCCACGATGGCCGAGATGCCATCCTCTGGTACTCCAAGGGCGTGATCGTCAGACGCAACACCGGGCATGACTGCCGCTACGGCCTGCACCTCATGTTCAGCGACGACGTGACCATCTCCGACAACGAGTTCACGCGAAACTCCGTCGGCATCTACCTCATGTACAGCACCGGTGTGGAGATCAACGGCAATCGGCTCATTCAGAACCGCGGGCCCAGCGGCTACGGGCTCGGACTGAAGGAGACCGACCGATTCGTGGTGCGAGGGAACCTCATGGTCGGCAACCGCTCCGGTATCTACATCGACGGCTCGCCGTTCTCGCCGGATGTGCCCGGAGAGTTCACCGCCAACACCATCGCCGGAAACGACATCGGCGTCACCTTCCTCCCCTCCGCCCGCGGCAATCTGCTCCACGCCAACAACTTCATCGACAACTTCAACCAGGTCGCGGTCGCGGGCCGGGGAAACCTCGACGCCAACCAGTTCTGGAAGGGGGACTCCGGCAACTTCTGGTCCGACTACACCGGCTACGACCAGAACCGTGACGGCGTGGGGGACTTCGTCCACGAGTCCGCCACCCTTTTCGAGGACCTCATGGACCGCGAGCCCTCGCTCCGGCTCTTCCTCTTCAGCCCGGCTCAGCAGGCGGTGGAGTTCGTGGGGCGGGCCGTCCCCGCCGTCCGTCCCGAGCCCAAGTTCACCGACGAAGTCCCGCTGATGAGGCCCGTCCCCGTCGCGGCGCTCCCGACCGGGGGCTCCCCCGCCCGCATCCCGCTCGCCGCCGGCGGGGCATTGCTCGTCACGCTGGGTGGGAGCCTGTTGGGGCTTGCCCGCGACCCCGCCGTCCGACCCGCCCACGGAGGTGTCAGGTGATCACCATCGACCACGTGTCCATGAAGTTTGGCCGCTCCGTTGCTGTCGACGATGTCTCCCTCGACATCCAGGCGGGCGACAGCGTCGCGCTGTGGGGTCCGAACGGCGCGGGAAAGACCACGCTCATTCGCTGCGTACTCGGCCTCCTCAGATTCCGTGGCTCCATCACGCTCGCCGGCCACGACGTGCGTCGTCAGGGCAAGCACGCCCGGCTGCTCGTCGGGTACGTCCCGCAGGAGCTGGGCTTCCACGATGAGCTCGGAGTGAACGAGGCGATCGGGTTCTTCGCCCGGCTCAAGGGTCTGGACCGTGTTGACCCGCATACCACCCTCGATCATGTCGGTCTGGCCGGCCACGGCGGCAAGCGGGTCCGCGAGCTCTCCGGCGGCATGAAACAGAGGCTGGCCCTCGCCATCGCCCTGCTCGGCGATCCGCCCGTGCTTGTGCTCGATGAAGTTACCGCGAGCCTCGATGCCGTCGGCCGCGGGGAGTTTGTCGCGCTGCTCGAGCGGCTTTCCGGCGCCGGCCGCACGATGCTCTTCGCGTCACACCGCCTCGACGAGGTCGCGACGCTCGCGCGCAGGGTCGTGGAGATCGACCGCGGCCGAGTCCGAAGAACCACATCCGCCGCGGAGTTCGTCGCGCGGACCGAGCACGGCGCGGTGCTGCACCTCCACATCGCCGCCCCGGCGCGCCAGGCGGCGATGCGGTCGCTGGCCGAGGGAGGCTTCGCGCCGAGCCTCAACGGCGTTGGTCTTCTGGTTCCCGTCTCACCCTCGCAAAAGGCCGCGCCCTTCAGAGTGCTGGCCGAGGCACGCATCGCGATCGACGACTTCGAAGTGGTCACGGCGAACCACGCCGCGGACCTTGCTGCCCGGGCCCACGCCCGCCGGGAGACCACGCCATGACAACCCTCGCCGCTTCTCCCAACCTCGTGCTTCCGGGTCCGCCCTCGGCGCTCCGGAACACCATGACCCTCGCGCGTCGCGAGCTCCGCGACGCGGTCCGCAGCCGCTGGTTCTTCCTCTACACCCTTGCCTTCACGGTGCTGGGCCTGGCTGTCTCCTTCGTCTCAGCCGCAGGAACCGGCGGCTCGGGCCTCTCCGGCTTCGGGCGAACCACCGCGGGCCTCGTGAACCTCGTGCTGCTGGTCGTGCCGCTCATGGCGCTCTCCGCCGGGGCCGCGTCCATCGCGTCCGATCGAGAGCGGGGCATGCTCTCCTACCTCTTCGCCCAGCCGATCAACCGCAGCGAGCTCCTGCTCGGGAAGTTCCTGGGCCTCGCGGCGGCGCTCCTCGCCTCCATCTCGCTCGGGCTCGGCGCCTGCGCGCTCATCCTCGCATGGAAGGGCCTCCGCACCAACCCGCAGAGCATGTTCTGGCTGTGCGGCCTGGCATTCCTCCTCGCGCTGGGAATGCTCAGCGTGGGCATGCTCATCTCCACCCTGGCCCGCCGGGCCTCCGTCGCCGTTGGAACCGCCATCTTCGTCTGGCTCATGCTCGTGTTCGTGTCCGATCTCGCGTTGATGGCCGGTGCGGTGGCGCTGCGGCTGCGGATCGAGACACTCTTCGCCGTCTCGCTTGTCAACCCTCTCCAGGTCTTCAAGATGTGGTCTCTCCACGCCGTGGACGCGAATCTCGACGTCCTGGGCCCCGCGGGCCTCTACGCCGTGGAGGAGTACGGCTCGCTCCTCCACGCGATCTTCGCAGGCTGCATGGTCGTCTGGGTGCTCGTCCCGCTGACGCTCGCGTCGGTCGTTCTCTCACGGAGGTCACCGCTATGAACGCTTCCCGCCTTTCCGCCTGCGTGGCCCTCGCCGCGCTCTCCCTCTTCTCCGCGTGCGAGCGTTCCATACTCACCGGGCCGCCCGAGTTGCGCCTCGGGCGCAGCGAGTGCGGTGAGTGCGGCATGCTCATCAGCGAGGACCGCTGCTCCAGCGCCCTGCTGATCGACGCCCAGGGCCATCGCGAACACGTGCTCTACGACGACATCGGGTGCATGCTCGATGCGGAGCGCCGGGGCCTTGACGGTGCCGTCGTGGCCGAGCGCTACGTGCACGACTACGACACCCGGGCCTGGCTGGAAGCAGGCGCCGCCCATTTCGTTGCCGGCGATCGGGACTCGCTCCAGACCCCCATGGGTTCTGGGCTCGTGGCGTTCGGGACCGCGGATGCCGCCGCGGGGGCAGCCAAGGCGCACCGGGGCAGGGTGCTTGACTACACATCCTTGGCCGCGTTCAGAAAGACGTGGATGGAGGAGCGGTTCGGCAAGCCCGGCGGTGGCGAGTAGACACAGCCGGCTTCCGACTGCGCCGGCGGAGCATCCTCATGGTCTCACAGACGACCGAGTACGCCCTCCGAGCCATGATGTACCTCGCGGCAGACGCGGACGGTCCTCGCACCAGCCGCGAAATCGCCGTCGCCACAGGGGTGCCCCGCAGCTATCTCTCCAAGATCATGCGCAGCCTCGTTCGGGCTGGGCTCGTCCGCTCCGCGCGTGGAAAGCACGGCGGGTTCGTGCTCGCGCGTGACTCGTCCGTCATCTCCGTGCTCGACATCGCCAACGCCATCGACCCCATCCGCCGGGTGACCCATGCGCGCTTCCATCGGTGCCTCGACGAAGCGCTCCAGCAGGTAGAGCAAGCCCTCCGGCACTTTTCGCTGGCGACCGCGGCGGGCGCCTCCGCCACGCCGGTCGACCCGCGACGCACGGCCTGACACGCGCCCAGGCTGCCTCCGCGCCGGGTACACTCGCCCGTCGATCGCCCCGCCCCCCGGTCCCGGACATCCATCCCATGCTCTCGCAAACAGTCGAATACGCCCTGCGCGCCATGGTGCACCTCGCCTCGCTCCCGCCTGAGATCGCCCACAGCAGCGAAGCCATCGCCCAGCGCACCAGCGTCCCCAAGGGATACCTCTCGAAGATCCTCAGAGACCTGGTGATGGCCCGACTCATCCGTTCCCGACGCGGACCCAACGGCGGCTTTACCCTTGCCAGGTCTCCCAAGGACATTTCCATCCTCGACGTTGTCAACGCCGTAGATCCCTTCGACCGCATCCGTGAGTGCCCGCTGGGGAACCCCGCTCATGTGCAGCTCTGCCCTTTGCACCGCCGCATCGACGAAGCCGTGGCCCTCATCGAGTCGGAGTTTTCGCGGACGGCGCTGACGGAAGTGCTCGAATCCAATGCGAAATCGGGCGTCCAGTGCCGTTCGCTTGTTGCCCCGACCGCCAAGGGCCGCCGCCTCAAGCGCCCCTGACAGCCCCCTAAGTCCCGGAGGCCCTTGCGTCTTCCGGTCTCCACCTCCGGGGACTCGCGCCCGGCCCGATCGCCCGTCATGCCCTTCCCAAGCCGGGGGTTGTTCGCTATTCTGTCGCCGCACCCAGGAGGCTCCCATGCACCCGATCCGCCCGCTCGTCGGCCTTCTGGCCGCCGCCACGCTTGCTCCCCTCGCCCTTGCCCAGCCCGGTGCAGACATCTGCGCCAACGCACCGCTCATCACGCCGGGGCTGTACTCCGGAACCACGGTCGGCTCCACACCCGACGGGAACTCAGGCTGCGGTGCTGCCGACGGGGCGCCGGACGTGTGGTACAAGATCGTCGCCCCCTCCGCTCGGCTGCTGGTCGTTGATACCTGCACCGCCGCCAACTATGACTCCGTCCTCGCGCTGCACAGCGGGTGTGCCGGCGGCGTCGTCCGGGCCTGCAACGACGACAGTTGCGGCCTGCAGAGCCGGGTGGAGTATTCCGCCGCCGCGGGTGAGACCATCTACATCCGAGTCTCCGGCTTCGCCGGCGGCGTTGGCACCTACACCATGAGCGTCGCCTTCCAGGATCCGCCCCCGCCCCCGACCAACGGCCCCGACGTCTCCGTGTTCCAGGTTCTCGACATCGACTACTACGCCACCGTCAATGGCATCAACGCGTACGCCGTCGGCACAGACTCCTGCAACGTCGGCGATGCGCCCGTCTCCTGGTACTCGGGAACGCCCTTCCACCCCGTCATCGCCCAGAACATGTTCCGCCTCAAGGCTGGCCGCTTCGAGCAGATCGGAATGTCCTGGCTCAAGCATGGCTTTGCTTCCACCAACTCGCCGGGCTGCGGCACCTGCGTGCAACCCCCGGACGGCGGCGCCCAGCTCGGCATCGCCTGCACGGACGCCTACGGCGCGGGACTCAACGGCTCCCAGGGGCTCCTCGGGCCGCGGTCTGATGTCAACGCCGCGACCGGCGTCTTCCCCTGGCCCTTCACCAGCCCGTCGTACAGCGGCGATATCGCCCGCCGCCTACAGGTCCGCCAGACCGACGTCAACCCCGCGAACAACGCGGGCGCCGTCTACTTCGTCGATACTCACTACGTCACGCAGGACGACGCGCAGTGGAACAACGGCCTGAACAACCTCTCCTACCGGCGCCTGGCGACCCCGCCCGCGACGGGCGTCCCCAACTTTGCCGGCTCGACGCAGCGGTTCCTCCCAGGCATCCACGCCTGGCGCGACACAGATTCCTCCGTCACGCTCGCCAACGCCGACTACATCGAGTCCTACACGATCAACTCCCAGCCTCGCGACATCACCTGCCGCTTCATCGTGGGCTCCAAGGTCACCTCAAACCAGGATGGCACCTACACCTATGAATACGCCGTCCACAACATCAACTCCCACCGCTCAGGCGGTTCTTTCTCTGTTCCCGTTGCCCCCGGGCTCAACGTGACCAACATCGGCTTCCATGATGTCGACTATCACTCCGGCGAACCCTACGACAACACCGACTGGACCGTTGTCCGCACCGCCGACGCCCTGCTGTGGAGCAGCCCCCAGACCCATGCTCAGAACCCGAACTCGAACGCGCTCCGCTGGAGCACGCTCTACAACTTCCGCTTCACCGTGAACGCCGCGCCTCAGCAGGGCGACGTTTCCATCGGCCTCTTCCGCCCCGGCACGCCCGCCGCCGTCACGGCTTCCGTCGACATCCCCCTGCCCGGCTGCGATCCGGACGTGAACCAGGACGGCAACGTCGACCAGGACGACGTGGCCTACCTCACCAACGTCATCGGAGGCGGGGCGAACCCCACCGGCATCGACCCGGACTTCAACCGCGACGGCAACGCCGACCAGGACGACATCGCCGCCCTCATCGATACCGTCGGTGGCGGCGGCTGCCCCTGAGCGATCCGCCCTCTTTTCGAGACTCGACAGGAGCCCCGATCCCGGGGCTCTTTTCATTGCCGCCCCGTACGCTCCGGCATGACCCTGCTCCTCGGCATCGATGTCGGAACCTCCGCCGTCAAAGCCCTTGTCTCCGATGAACGCGGGAACATCATCCGCACGGCCTCCGCGCCGCTGGATCTGAGCACGCCCCGCGCAGGTTGGTCCGAGCAGGATCCCGGTCAGTGGTGGGAGGCCACCGTCGCCGCAGTTCGCGCGCTGGTCGCAGATCCCGACGTTCGTCCGGCGGAGATCGGCGCCATCGGCCTCTCGGGCCAGATGCACGGCCTGGTTCTTCTCGGTCCCGCGGCAAGGCCCCCATGCCCCCAGGCCCTCCGGCCCGCGATCCTCTGGAACGATCAGAGATCCGCGCCCCAGTGCACGCACATCGAGAATCTCGCGGGCGGACGGGCCGCGCTCGTCCGCGCGTGCGGCAACGCGGCCCTTCCCGGCTTCACCGCCCCCAAGATCCTCTGGGTGCGCGAGCACGAGCCGGATGCCTTCCGCCAATCCTCTCTCATCCTCCTCCCGAAGGACTACGTGCGGTTCTGCCTTACGGGCCAGGCTACCCAGGATGTCTCCGACGCCTCCGGAACCATGCTCCTGGATGCATCCACGCGGCGGTGGAACCACACCCTGCTCTCGCTGCTCGGGCTCGACCCCGGGCTCTTTCCGCCCGTGCTCGAGTCGGCCTCTCCCGCCGGATCCCTCTGTGGCGAAGCCGCGGCGGAGTTGGGGCTCCCGCCGGGCATCGTCGTCGCCGCGGGCGCAGGCGACAACATGGCCGGCGCGATCGGCGCGGGCGTCGTGGAGCCGGGCCAGTGCCTCGCCACCATCGGCACCAGCGGCGTGATCTACACCCACTCACCGACACCGCTCGCCGACCTCGGACAATCCGGCGCGGCCCCCAGCGGGCGCACCCATCTGTTCCTCGCCGGCGACGGCGACAGGACGCGTCCCGGCGGATACTCCGTCACCGGATGCACGCTCTCCGCGGGCGGGTCGCTCCAATGGCTGCACGACTCCCTCTTCCCCGAGGTGTCCTACGACCAGTTGCTCGCGGATGCCGCAGCCGTGGCCCCCGGTGCAGAAGGCCTCTTCTTCCTGCCCCACCTCACAGGGGAGCGGGCCCCGCACCCCGACCCTCACGCCCGCGGCGCCTTTGTCGGCCTCTCCCTCAGACACCGGCGCGGGCACCTCGTCCGGGCTGTGCTCGAAGGCGTGACCTTCACCATGGCCCAGATCCTCGACATCCAGCGGTCGCTGGGCCTCAACCCCCCCCCCGTCATCCGTCTAGGCGGCGGCGGCGCCAGGGCCCAGCTCTGGCGGCAGATGCAGGCCGACGTGTACAACACCCCCGTGGCCCTCACCAACACCGAGGACGGCCCGGCGCTGGGCGCGGCGATCCTCGCGGGCGTCGCGCTCGGGGCATGGACCTCCGTGCCCGACGCCTGCCGTGCCGTCGTCCGTGAGACCGCAAGGATCACGCCCGAGCGTCCCGAGCGATACGCCCCCGCGCGAGCGGTCTTCGACCGCCTCTACCACGATCTGCGCCCGGCCTTCGCGGAACTGTCACAGCTCTGAACCGGCCCGCGCCGTCGTCTTCGCCCTTTCAGACCCGTCTCAAGGCGCGCCCGTCGCGGCCTTCGCCCTCTGGGCCGGCGCCCTGCTGCGAGCTCCCAGCAACATCGGCGCGTACGAGATCGCGTACAGCAGGAACGCAGCCGCCCACGCCACACCCGCCGACGCGAGCCCCCACATGTACACAGCCGGCACCAGTGCCGCGGCTACCCGAGCTCCCGCCGCGATGTGCACCAGCGCGAACATCACCACCTCCACCCTACCCGCCCGGACCGGCCTTCCCGAATGCCCCAACGCTGTTCGCGTGACCATCGAGATGATCAGCCCACCCATGGACCCCACCGCCAGCGCGTGCATCGCCGCGGACCTGGGCACCTCGCCCAATGCGCTCAGCCCCAGAAGCACCAGCCCCACCGGGATCCACGCGTACGACACGTGAAGCACCAGGACCATCGGACGCCCGAGGGCCGCGATCGGGTTCCAGCCCGCGGCCTGCGCCGTGACTGCCAGTCCCGCGGCGCACGCGAGCATCCCGGTCCACACCGGCCCCAGCCGCGCCGCGTCCGACACCAGCGCGAGCGCCGTTAGGACAAAGCAACCCACATGCAGCGACCGCGGCCTCACCTGCCGAACCCCGGGGATCGCGCTGGCCGTAAACCCGGGCACCACGCGCCCTCCCACGATCATCTGAATCAGCACCACCAGAAGCAGGCCCACTTCGCCCATCGCCAGGGGTGATGCCTCAATCCACCCGAGCGCCGCCGCGTGAAACATGCCGTTCGTGAGCCCCAGCGCCAGCAGCACCGCCACCAGCGGCATGGTGCCCCAACGGCGTGCTCGAACGAACCGCACCCCCAGGACGCCGGCCAGTATCAGCAGCACCAACACATCCACCGCCGCGCTCGCCGGTGAGTACGCAAAGTACATCCCGAACCGAGCCGCTACCCACAGCCCGAAGACCACCGCCAACGACACCCCGCTCGGGAGGGGCAGCCCCGTCCAGTTCCGTGCCGCTGTGAACAGAAAGCCCACGATGATCGCAACGGCGAACCCGAACACCATCTCGTGAACATGCCAGAGAAGAGCCGCCAGCGAGGGTGGCATGTACCCGTGATACCACGCCCCCAGCCACAAGATCACCGCGACCGCGCCGAAGACCGTCCCTCCCAGGTAGAAAGGCCGGAACCCGTCGTCGAACGGCTTCGCCTGCCGAACTGGTCCACGCTGCGCCGAGAGCGTTGGGCTCCCCACGAACACGTGGCCCATGGGCCTTGGCTGGTCGTCTCGCCGCCCGGCCGAGGTGGCACCCGATCCTGCGCTGGCCGGAGCTTGCATCGATGGCTTCCGTTCTGGCCCGGGGTCCCAAGAGTCGCTCACGCTCGCGACAACTCAGGCCCGCCATAAATATGGATAACAATATCCAGCATTTGCGATCTCGTCCAACCCGACGCCTCCACCCGAAGTGGACGGTGCCCGGCGTGGGGGCCCGGCCCGATGTGCTGGCACACCCGGGGCGCTGCGGTATGATCCGCGCCCATGCCACTCCAAGACCTCCGCGCCCAGGCCCAGCGTCGAACCCCAGCGCAGATGCTCGAGCACCTCCGCTCTTTCATGCTGACGCCCCGCTTCTCCGCGGGCATCTGGTTCTTCTCGCCCGCGTCCTCACGGTTCCACGCGAAGTACTCCCGCGACCTCTCCATCGAGGAACGGCTCGAGATCGCTGCCTCCCTCGCGCCCACGGGCCTCGCCGCGCTCGAAGCGCACTACCCCAACGAGATCAACGAGGGCAACCTGTCCATGTGGCGAGCCTTCGCCGCCCAGACCGGCATCCGGATCCTGACTGTCATTCCCCTCCTATTCTGGGATGAACTGTTCGAGTTCGGATCGCTCTCCAGCCCCCTCCCCGGTCCGCGGGCCGCCGCCATCGAGCGGACCACCGCAGCCCTCCGTCTCAACAGGCAGCTCGACACCGACTTCGCCGTCGTCTGGCCCGGGATCGACGGCTACGAGAACGGCTTTGGCCTGGATTTCGTCGCCGCGCGGGACCGTTTCGCCTCCGGCCTCGCCCAGGCCATGGACGCCGTCCCCGGCGTCCGCATCGCCTTCGAACCCAAGCCCTACGAGCCCAGGGGCCGCATCCTCTACGGCACCACCCCCGAGGGCGTGCTGCTCGGGCACGATGTCGAGCGACGGCTCGTCTCCCCCGCGAACAAGGCTCTCCTCGCCCAGGGCCATGCGCTCTGCTGCATGAACCCGGAGGTGGGGCACGTCCTCATGGGCTTCGAGGATCTCGCCTGCGCGTTCAGTTGGCCCCTGCAGGAGGCTCGCCTCGCCCACAGCCATTGGAACAGCCAGCCCTTGGGCAACTACGACCAGGACCTTAGCGTCGGGGTCGTCTCACCGGAGCAGCTCGAGGCGCTCGTCTATACCCTCAAGATGTACGAGTACCGGGGCTACTTCGGCATCGACGTCAATCCCGAACGCATGCCGGTCGATGTCGCCCTCCGCAACTCGTTCGACGCGATCCGAGCCGCCATCGACCGTGTCGAGGGCCTGGACCACGAAGCCGTCCTGTTCTCCCACAACCATCCCGATCAAGCCCGGGGCTGGCTCGAGGCATACCTGACGCGGGCGCGTGCCGCCCGCCCGCAGGCCCTGTCGCCGCTGCCCCGCCCGGGCCCGCTCGCGGCCGGCCCATCCCGCTGATACCCTCCCGCCGTCACCAAGGAGTCTCCCATGCCCTTCCCCGCGGCATTCAAGTCCGATCGCCTCATCGCCGTGTCCGGCGCGGTGCTCGCCGTTGCCCTCGCTCTCGGCCTCCGAGACTCGTCGCCCGCTGTGGCCCAGAACGCGTCGGCCCCGCAGGCCGGCGAGATGCGCATCGCAACGGTGGACGTGCTCCTGCTGGCCGAGCGACTCGTCGCCAGCGACCGCTACCGCTCGGGCCGCGAGACCAACGCCGCCAGCCTCTCAAAGCCCCTGCAGGCCATGCTCGATGAACTCAAGGCACTCGAGGCGCGGTACTCCAGTCTCGCCGCGGACAGCCCGGAGCGGGCCGCCATCCAGGAGGCCTACCAGCAAAAGTCACAGGCCTTCCAGAAGTCCCAGCAGGAAGCCCAGGTGAACGACGAACGCTTCAAGGCGACGCAGGTGGGGGAGGCCTATCGCCTCGTTGTGACCGCCGCGGACCAGATCGGGCAGGAACTCGGGTACACGCTTGTCCTCGCAAGTCGCGCCGGCGTCCCTGATGTCCGGTCGGACAACGTCCCCGGTGCGGTGCAGGAAATGCTCGCCAGGCCGGTGCTCCGCGCTCCCGCAGCCGACGACCTCACCGAGCGGGTCGCCGCCAAGCTTGGCCTCCTCCCCGAGCCCGTGAAGGCGGTGCCCCTCACCGACCCCGCGGCTCCGAAGTAGCCGAGGCGTTCGCCCGCTTTTCCCTTGCCACACGCCAGGCCTCGCTCAGCCTGGCCCGCAACGCACCGTCCAGCACCTCGCGGACGCGATCCATGCTCGGACAGGACTCGCCAAGCTCTCGCTCCAGGCTGGTCACGCCCCGACCCACCAGGCCACAGGGGACGATCAGGCCAAAGTGAGAGAGGTTCGTCCGCACGTTGATCGCCAGCCCGTGCATCGATACCCATCGCCGGAACCGCACCCCCATCGCGCACACCTTCGCCCGGGGTTCCCGCGCCGTCCACACGCCCGTCGCGCCCTGCTCACGCCCGACGGCGAGGCCGAAGGTCCCGCACGTGTCGATCACCGCGTCCTCCAGCAGCCTCATGTAGTCGTGCACGCCCAGGTTGTACAGGTTGATGTCCAGGATCGGGTACATCACCAGTTGCCCCGGCCCGTGGTAGGTGATGTCGCCCCCTCGGTCCGTCTCCGCCACCTTCACACCCGCCGCCTCGAGCTGTGCGGGCGTGGCAAGCAGGTGAGTGGCGGCCCCCGCCCTGCGGGACACCGTGATCACCGGGTCGTGCTCGACCGTCAGCAGAAAGCCGCCCCGGGCAAGCCCTCCGGATGCACGCCCGGCCTCTACCTCGGCCACGCGTCGGCACTGTTCCGCGTACGCCGCCTCGTACCCAAGACGGCCGAGGTCGATGGATGTCAGGTCGGGGACGCCGCTCACCGGGAATCGTACGCTGACCCGGAAGCCGCCCCCCATCCCTACCATTTCATAGCATGACCGAAGCACCCCCGCAGACCTCCATCCATCCCACCGCCATCATCGACCCCCTGTGCGAACTGGCCCCCGGCGTCCAGATCGGCCCATGGTGTGTCCTCACCGGCCAGGTCAAGCTCGGCAAGGGCGTTCGCCTGCTCGCCAACGTGCACATCCACGGGCCGGTCACCATCGGCGATAACACGCTCCTCTACCCCTTCGCGTGCATCGGCTTCCCTCCTCAGGACTTCAAGTTCAAGCCCGGCGACCCGACCGCCGGTGTGCGCATCGGCCCGGACTGCATCATCCGCGAGTCTGTCACCGTGCACGCCGCGACCCGCACGGACGTTCCCACGTCGCTCGGCACCCGTGTCTTCATGATGGCCTGCTCCCACGTGGGCCACGACGGGCAGGTCGGCAACAACGTCATCCTCGCCAACTCCGCCCTTATCGCCGGCCACGGGCAGGTGGGCGACAACGTCATGTTCAGCGGCAACGCCGCCATCCACCAGTTCACCCGCGTCGGACGCCTCGCGTTCATCACGGGGAATGAGGGCTCCTCCATGGACGTGCCCCCATTCTGCACCCTGGGCAGCCGAAACACCATCCACACCGTGAACCTCGTCGGCATGCGCCGCAGCGGCATGCCCCGGGAGCACGTGACCGCCGTCCGCGACGCCTTCTGGCATGTCCTCCGCCAGCGCCTTCCGCGCAAGGAGATGGTGGCGCTCCTCGAAGAGCGCGGGCGAGACTGCCCCCCCGTCCTCGAGATGGCCCGCTTCGTAGCAGAGGCCAAGCGCCCCATCGCGCGCGGTCTCGACCGCGCCGCCCTGGAGGAAGTCGACGCGTGAACCCGCCACGCGTCCGTCTCAGCGTTCTCTCCAGCAGTTCCGCCGGCAACTCCACCGTGCTCGAAGTCTCAGGCTCGTCCCGCCCCGGGCTGGTCCTGATCGACGCCGGGCTCAGCCCACGCGCCACGCGCACCCACCTCGCCTCGCTCGGTGCCTCCGACCGCGATCTCGCCGCGGTCGTCCTCACACACCTCGATCGCGACCACTTCAACGCCGGCTGGCTCCGCTACCTCCGCCGGGGCGTCCCTATCTGGCTCCACCGCTCCCACGCGGGCCGAGCCACGCGAGACGGCATCCTCTACCGCAAGTCCGAGCTGTTCGAGGACGCTTTCGAGCCCGTCCCCGGCCTCAAGTTCTCCGCCGCCGTCCTCTCCCACGATGACCTGGGCGTCGCCGTCTTTCGCGTCACGCTCCCGGGTTCCAACCGCTCCCTCGGCTACGCCACCGACGTCGGCAGGCCCACCTCCGCGCTCTTCTCCCACCTCGCAGATGTCGACGTGCTCGCCATCGAGTCCAACTACTGCCCGAGGCTCCAGGTCGCCTCGGGCCGCCCGGCGTTCCTTCAGCAGCGCATCATGGGGGGCAGCGGTCACCTCAGCAACCAGCAGTCCGCCGACGCGGTGTCTCGCATCGGAGTCCGTGAGCGCGCCATCCTGCTCCACCTCTCGCGCCAGTGCAACTCCCCCGAGATCGCCGCGACCGCGCACCAGGACCACGGCGTGCCCCTCACGATCGCACGACCCGACGAGCCCACGCCCTGGCTCGATCTCACCCTGCCCGCCCCGGTTGTTGCTCGCCGGCCTCCCGTGGCCGCGGGCCTGTTCGCCTAGACGTCCTCAGAACGTCCATCGCAACCCGAGGGTGCCCACGACCTGCGCGTCGTCACCGTCGTTCGCCGCCGCCGCGTGATCGCCAAGGAGCAGCACGCTGATTCCGGCGGTCGCGACGCAGCCGGAGTCGCCCAGCGGCACCGAAGCCGTGGCACCCGCGCTGGCATGGCCGAAGAACTGGTCCTCGCCGCCGTCATCCTGGTAATACTTGCGCAGGCTCACGCCGACGGTCAGCGGGAACGCCACCTCCATCTCGGTGCCCGCGACCTCGAACGTCAGCCCGGGTGCGACACCCATCTCGCCGTACACGCCGAGTTCGTCGCCGTCCGCCGCCTGCCCGTCGGTCTCGATGCCGATCAGCACGAATGGCTGAAACGCCCACTCACCCAGCAACTCGCTGTCATCCAATGCCAGTGACAGGTCAAGCTCCTGGAGCGTGGCGAAGGCGTCGCTCGGGCTGGCGAAGACGCAGTACGTCGCCGAAAGGCAGAACGGGCCGGCCGAGAGCGAAAGCCCGCCGCTCACATCCGCCTCGTACCACCACTCGCCCAGGTCGCTGCGCGACGCGGCCCCGGTCTTCTGAGAGTGCAGGCTGCTCCAGGTGCCAACCGTACC
This sequence comes from Leptolyngbya sp. PLA1, assembly GCA_021405315.1. Classification (GTDB taxonomy): domain Bacteria; phylum Planctomycetota; class Phycisphaerae; order Phycisphaerales; family UBA1924; genus RI-211. Next base: position 17,712 of record QWIH01000011.1, on the reverse strand, counting down.
CTCGATGAGCACATCCTCGCTCTCAAAGAGCCTGAAGGTCAGCGAGGCGGAAGGCTGCACGATGAACCCGCAGTCCTCCTGGTTGAACCCGTGGTAGAAGTACGCCGTCGTGACGTCCAGACCCAGTTCGAGCGAGACCGGCGCCGCGGCCTCCCCCGGTTCGTCCTCGGGCACCGCCCCGCCTTCTGCGGGCTGCGCGAAGGCAATCGCGGACCGGAGAAGCACGACAGCCGCCAGCCAGCGCCCCCGACGCGGATCGGTCAATGTCGGTCCCACCTGGTTGAGTCGAGGCATCCTCGGCATGACGCTCCGGTCCTTCCACGGTCCCTTGGGCCAAACCCGGCACTCGGTCCCGTGCCTGATATCGACCCGTGATCAGGAAGGCATGAGCCGGTCGGTCTGACCGCGCCCCCGGGCATCCCCCGGATGGGTGCGCCGTCGCTGGCGTCACGCGCTGGAGAACTACGCCGCCGCGCGCCCCTCGCCGAACGCACGGCTGATCTCCAGAAAATGCTCCTCCTGCCTGAGGAACGCTTCGACGAGGTCAGGATCAAAGTGCGTGCCGGAGCCGTCGACGATGAGCGACCTCGCGACTTCATGCGTCATGGCCGCCTTGTACACCCGCGCGGAGGTCAGGGCGTCGTACACGTCCGCTACCGCCATGATCCGCCCGCTCAGGGGGATCGACTCTCCCGAAAGCCCGGACGGATATCCCGTCCCGTCCCAGCGCTCGTGGTGCGTCGCCGCGATCTCGCGGGCCATCTCGAGGAACGGCACGCCCGGAAAGGCCCGCGCCGCGGCCTCAAGGGTGTCCGCACCCATTCGCGCATGCATCTTCATGATCTCAAACTCGCGATCGCTCAGTCTCCCCGGCTTGAGCAGCACGCCGTCCGGGATCCCGACCTTGCCGATGTCATGCAGCGGGCTTGTCAGGTAGATCAGCCGTACGAACTCACCGTCCACGCGCCCCGCGAATCGGGGCTGCTGCGACAGGTCGCGCGCCAGAACGCGGCAGTAGCTCCGTACACGCTCGAGGTGAGCGCCCGTTTCCGGGTCGCGAGACTCCGCCAGCTTCGCCATCGCGAAGATCGCTACGTCGCGCGTTTCCAGCGACAGGATGCGCTCCCCCGCACGGACCCGGGCGATCAGCTCCGTCGCCTCGAACGGCTTGCGAATGAAGTCGTCCGCCCCGGCGGCGAACCCCTCCACCGTAGCCGCCGACGAGTCTCGCCCCGTGACCAGGATCACGTACACATACCCGGGCGCGTCGAGCCCTCGCAGGGCGCGACACAACTCGACCCCGCTCAGCTTCGGCATCTCCCAGTCCGAGACCACAAGCCTGATCTTCCCGCTCCGCAGCCTCGTGAGCGCTTCCTCGCCGTCGCGGGCGACCTCCACGTCGTAGCCCGCTCTGGACAGCGTCGCGTGGAGCAGGGTCAGCGAGACCTCGTTGTCGTCTGCAATCAGAAGCTTCATGGGCGGCGCTCCGACTCGTCCGCCCCGGGAATCGGCCCATGCCCGTGGTCGTGCTCCCCGAGCGCCGGGCAACGCCTCAGACGCTCCGCTTCGTCGTGAAGGTGTGCGAGCAACGTGCGCGCCGAGTGCATGTCGCCACCTTGAACGATCCGCTCCATGCTCGCCGCGACCTCCCGAAGCGGGCCCGCAGATGCAGAGGCGGCCGCACCCTTCAGGCCGTGGAGCACGCGGCCCAGTCCCGCGAGGTCGCACGCGCCGACCAGCCGCTCCAGTTCCGCCTCGTCACGCGCGAGCTGCTCACGCAGCTTGCTCAGAACCAGGTTCGCAAGGCCGACGTCGCCCATGCAGCGATCCAGCAACCCCCGCGTGTCGATCGCCTCATCCATCCCCGAAGCAGGCTCACCCGATCCGTGGCACGGGCCGCCCGCACGTGCTCCACCCACGCAGCCGCCAGATTCGGTTTTCTCGCGTCCCCCGGTGCCCATCTCGACGTCCTTCCTCGCTGGCCTCAACGCGGACCCGCGCTCGTCTCGCCCTTTCATCGGTCTGTTCTTCCGGCCCCTCGTTGAGCGATCCCACCCAACTTGGGGAAGAGGAAACCCACCCCTTCGATGGCTTCTACGCCGCCCGGGCACCCTCCTGGGCCTCGTGCAGCACGCGTTCGATCGTCTCGAGAAGGCTCTTGCGGTGGATCGGTTTGCTGGCGTGGGCGTCCATCCCCGCGTCGATACAGCGGTCGCGGTCTCCTTGCATCGTGTTCGCCGTCAGCGCGATCACGGGGAGCCGCCTCCGGCCCGGCGCGGTCAGCCGGCAACTGCGCTCCAGCCTCCGAATCTCCCGGGTGGCCTCGAAGCCGTCCATCACAGGCATCTGGCAGTCCATGAGGACAAGGTCATACGGAACGTTGTCGCTCCGGCCGTTCATGATCGCATCGACCGCCAGCCGCCCATTCCCCACCACATCGCAGTCGAAGCCGGCCCTCATCAGGATCTCCCGTGCCACGATCTGGTTGATCTCGTTGTCTTCGGCGACCAGCACCGCGGCCCTGCGCCCGCCCGGCGGTGGCGAGGGACGCGCCGCGACCGGGTCGACCGCAACTTCCGCCGCCCCCGGGGCAAGCACGCTGACCAGCGTGTCGAGGAGATCAGATTGCCGGGGCGGCGTGGCCACCGAGCCCGCATAGCCCTCCTCTCGTAGGCGACGCGGGTCCAGGGGAGTTGCAAGCGGGTGCATAAGCAGAAGTGGGGGGCATGCTTTTCCGAGTGAGCTCCGGACCCGCTCCGCAGCGGCGGACCCACCGTCCGTGAGGCGGCTGTCCAGCAGTGCGATATCGAACCCGCCCACCGTGCACGCCGGCTCGGAGAGCCGCCCCAGAGACTCTGGGCTCGCATCCGTCGTCTCGACCAGCATGCCCCACGCGCAGAGTTGCTCCCTCAGTTGGTCGCCCGGGGAGTCGTCCGCGACCGCCAGCAGCACGCGCCTGCCCGCCAGGCTCAGCCCGGCAGCTTCGTGCGACCGCTCCTCCGGGGGCGTGGTCGCGACTCCGAAGGCGATGGTGAACCAAAAGGTCGACCCGCGCCCGGGCTCGCTCTCCGCCCCGATGCGCCCCCCCATCAGCGTCGCCAGCTTCTTGGAGATGACCAGCCCCAGCCCGGTCCCCCCGTAATCCCTCGTCGTTGAGGAGTCCGCCTGCGAGAACGCCTTGAACAGGCGCGGCATGCTCTCCGCGGGGATGCCGATGCCGGTATCGCTCACCGTGAACCTCACGAGAGTGCCGCCGCCCGGGCCGGCCGCGTCCTCCAGCACCACGCGCAACGCAACCCGGCCCTTCTGCGTGAACTTGATCGCGTTCCCGGCGAGATTGATGAGAATCTGCCTGACACGGGCCGGATCCCCGTGCACCCTCCGTGGCACGAGAGGCTCAACCGCCGACGAGAGGTCCAGGCCCTTCTGCTGGGCCCTGCACGCCAGCATCTGCACCACGTCCTCGATCAGCGTCAGGAGATCGAAATCCTCCTCCACGATGTCGAGCTTGCCGGCCTCGATCTTCGAGAAGTCCAGAACATCGTTGATGATCGACGTGAGGTTGTTCACCGAGGTCGTGCCGAGCTCCACGTAACGCCGCTGCTGATCATCCAACCGCGTGCCGGAGAGAAGGTCGAGCATCCCCGCGACGCCGTTGATCGGGGTCCGGATCTCATGGCTCATGTGCGCCAGGAACTCGCTCTTGGCATTGCTCGCGGATTCCGCGGCCTCCACCGCCTCCGCCAGGAGCGACGTGCGCTCCGCCACGTGCCGCTCCAGATTGTCGTGCGAGTACTGCAGCAGCGCCTCGGCCTGCTTCCTGTCGGTGATGTCGAAGCGGATCGAGATGAACCCGACGACCTTCCCGTCCTCGCCCCGCAGCGGCCCGATGGTCGTGTCCACCCAGTACAGCGACCCGTCCTTGGCACGGTTGCAGACCTCCGCCCGCCAGATGTAGTCGCTGTTGCTGCAGATGCTCCGCCACATGTCCGCCCAGAACGACTTCGGGTGCTCCCCGGAGTTCACGATGCTGTGCTTGGCGCCGATCAGCTCCTCGCGACCGTACCCGCTGATTCGGCAGAAGTTGTCGTTGACCTCCGTGATCACGCCGGATTGGTCCGTGATCGCGACGATCGCGTGGCGATCCAGCGCCGCCCGGTACGTCTCGAGCCTCGCCCGGGCCTTCCTCGCCTCGCTCTCGCTCTCCCGAAGGCGCGCCGTCGCCTGCCCTGCCAGGTGCGCCGAGCGGGCAAGAAGCCTCCATGTCAGAGCGCCCGCCACGCTCACCGCCGCAAGCACCGCGCTCCAGACGCCCGCTCCCGCGTGCTCCGTCCAGGCCCAGCCAAGAAGGACTCCCGCCGCGATCGAGGTTCCTACCACGATCATCAGAGATTCCACCGGCAGCGGTACTGTGCGCGTGGTGTGCTCCATGTCCGGCCTACGCGGCCCTCGCCTTCAGTTGACCCCGCGCATACGCCAGGATGTGCCCCGCAATGTCCTCGAGCGGGGACACCACCTGCACCCCTCCGGCCTTGAGTGCCTCCTTCGGCATGCCGTACACCACGCACGACGCCTCGTCCTGCCCCACGGTCACGGCCCCCGCGTTCCGCATGGACAGCATCCCCGCAGCCCCGTCGTTGCCCATGCCCGTCATGATCACGCCCATCGCGTTCCGGCCCGCCACTCGCGCGACCGACTCGAACAGCACGTCCACGCTCGGCCTGTGGCGGCTCACGCGGGGCCCGTCCACCACTCGCGCGATGTACCGCGCCCCGTCCCGATCCAGCTTCAGATGCCGGTTCCCCGGGGCCAGGAGCGCCCGCCCCGGCACCACCCAGTCGCCGTCGGCCGCCTCCTTCACCTCCAGCTCGCACAGACTGTTCAGCCGCTCCGCGAACGAGGCGGTGAAGCCCTCCGGCATGTGCTGTGTGACCAGGATGCCCGGGCACTGCTTGGGCAGCCCTTCCAGCACCACCCGCAGCGCCTCGGTCCCGCCTGTGGACGCCCCAAGGGCCGCAACCTTGTGCGTTGTCTCCGCGAGCGCGATGGAAGGTTCCGGCTCCACGGCCGATCTCGCCGCCTGCCCCGCCCCGGGGGTTCGGAGCTTTGCCCGGGCCGCGCCGCGTATCAGGTCGCCCAGACGCCCCGCCACGTCGCCGATCGAATAGCTCTCGTGCGGCTTGGGCACCACGTCCACCGCGCCGGCCTCCAGGCAGGCGATGGCCATCGCCCGGCCCTTCGCCGCCAGCGAACTCACCACGATCACCGGCATCGGGTGATACTTCATCAGCTTGCGAAGGAACGTCAGACCGTCCATCCGGGGCATCTCGATGTCCAGCGTGACCACATTCGGCTTGTGGAGAAGGATCATGTCCCGCGCCACAAACGGGTCCGGCGCCGTTCCCACGACCCGGATGCCGGGCTGGCGCGACAGTTCTCTCTGCAGCGCCTGCCGCACGATCGACGAATCGTCGACGATCAGCACGCTCACCTGCGATTCCATCTTGGCACCCTCCGCTCAGGCGGCCTTCGCCAGCGCCTCGTCCCAGCGCACGCGCAGCGTCCCAAACTCCGTGGAGACCGCGCACTCGACCGTCCCCGCGCCGGGAATGCCCGCGATGTCCCCCTCCGCGACCAGCTCCGGCAGGCCGAGAGAAAACTCGCACGCGCCCCCGGACAGCGCCATGATGACCGAACCTCCCACCATGTTCGCCATCTCCTTCAGGGCATCACCGCCCTGGGAATCCACGTTCACCTCCTCAGGCTCCGCGCCCAGCAGGCTCGCGGCCAGCTCGCGCACGAAGCCCTCCGTCCCCGCCAGCACCAGACGGCCCTCGGACGGGCCGCGGTAGCTGATCCGTGCGAAGCGGCAGCCCTCGAGGGGCGGTGGGGGGCCCTCCGCCTGCTCCGCGAGCACCATCGCCGCCCGCTCCAACATGCTGATGGTCATCGCTGCCAGTGTTGATGAGGTAATCGTTGTCATTTCTTCACCCCCAGCACCTTCCCGATCAGTCGGTGCAGGTCCTCCGGCTCGAAGGGCTTCCGCAGTGTCTCGATCACGCCCAGGTCCCGCATCCGCTGAAGCCGGCTCAGGTTCCCCTCCGTCGAGACCACCACCACCGCCACGTCCGCCAGGTCCGCGTTCTTCCGAACCTCCTGCGCGAACTGCTCTCCGTCCATCACCGGCATGTTCAGGTCCAGCAAGACCAGGTCCACCCACACCGTCTCGAGCACATCGAGCGCCTCGCGCCCGTTGCCCGCCTCGTGGATGCGGTCGTCCTCGATCCCCGCAAGACGCACGACCTTGCGGATCGCAGTCCGCAGAATCGGTGAATCGTCCACAATCAGCACGTTGCAGTTCATGCCGCGGCTCCTCGTGTCTCGGCCTGTGCAGGCCCGTCCTCGATCTCACGCAAGCGGTCCCACACCATCCCGATCTGAGACTCCGCCGCCCTGCGGTCCAGCCCCAGCGACTCCCGCACATGCTGAACCAGCGGATACTCCATCCCGTCCACCCCGACGCCCAGCCCCGCCCAGCGGCACACCGTGTCCGCCGCATGCACTACGTCCAGCAGCCGGTCATGCCCCGGCCCAGGAGGCGGCGGGGCGTGGTGCGCTTCGATCGCTCGCGCGACCTGCTCCGGCAGCTTCCACTTGCGCGCCAGGGCCGCGCCGACCTCCGCATGGTCAAAGCCAAGCGCGGACCTCTCCGCATCGGTGAACGACACCCCGTCGCGGGCGTGCCCGGCCACCGCCGACAGGTACGCGTCCCCGTACCGCACGTTCAGGGCCAGCTTGCCGATGTCACGCAGCAGCCCGCACAGGAACGCAAGCCCCGCGCGGTCCCGCATGCCGTGAACTCCCGCCAGGTGCTCCGCCGCGATCGCCCCGCCCAGAGCGCTCCGCCACAGCGCCCCACGCTGCAGCCCGAAGGCCGCGTTCTCGCCCCCCGCGATCCCCGAAACCTGCTGCGACAGCACGCATCGACGTACCTCGTCACGCCCGAGCCGCGTCATCGCCGCCCGAAGATCGAACTGTCTTCCCGGAGCCCCGAACCGCGCCGAGTTGGCAACCCGCAGCACCGCCGTCGTCAATGCCTCGTCGCGTTTCACCACCTCCTCCAGCGAACGCCAGTTGAGGTCCGGGTCCAGCAGCAACGGAACGGCCCGCGCCATCGCCTCCGGCATCGACGGGAGCTTCTTGAGTGACAGAATCTCGCTCACGTCGGCCATAGGACACGCTCCTCGCTCTTGTTCCTCACCGTCACGAGCCCGTCCGACAGCCTCAGCGCCATCGTCCGACTGTGCGAGCCCCCGGTGTCCTCCGCCGCCAGCAGCACGTTGTTCTTCCAGAACAGCTTGCGAAGCATGGTCCTGTTGCGGCTGCCGATCTTGAAATGCCCCTCGTCCGCCAGGATCTCCGCGCCCCCCGCGGCGCACACCAGCATCCGCTCCTTCCGAGCACCCATCTCGTACGCCCGCGTGAAAAGCAGCGGCACCCCCGTGTCGGCGAACATCAGCGGCGCCGACTTCGCCCGCTCTGGGCTCAGCGACGACTGGGGCAGCATGAAGTGCAGCATCCCTCCCACGCGAGCCACGGGGTCATAGATCGTGACGCCGATGCACGATCCAAGCGCGTAGGTGATCAGCAGCGACTCCGGATCGGCCGAAAGCCCAAGGTCCGCGATGCCCACCACCACCCGTGGCGGGCCGACCGGCCTCTCGAGTTGCGCTCTCAGTGATGTCACGAACGCTCCTTCCGCTCACTTCACATACAGGGATGGCATGACCGACCTGACGTCAAGATCCATGCCGGCCAGCGTCTCGGCGCTGCCTACCGCGAACACTCCCCCCGGCCTCAGCAGCCCCAGGAAGCGGCGGACCAGCCGCTCCCGCGTAGGCCCGTCAAAGTAGATCATGACGTTCCTGCAGAAGATCACATCGAACGGCCCGCGCATGGGCCAGTCTTCCATCAGGTTGAGTTGTCCCACCTTGACCATCTGCCGCAGGTGAGGCCGAACCCGCCACCGACCGTCGCGCTCCTCGAAGTGCCGCCTCAGCGTCTCCCGGGGGAGGTCCTTCACCGAGTCCCACTCGTACGCACCCGCCGACGCCTCTTCCACCGCGTAGTTGGAGAGGTCCGTCGCGAGGATCTGCACGTCCCAGCCCCCGGCAGATTCCAGCCGGTCGTACGCCACCATCGCCATCGTGTAAGGCTCACAGCCCGTCGAGCACCCCGCGCTCCACATCCGAAGACGCCGGCCCGGCAGCGAGAGCGTGCCCCGGGCCAGCCCCGTGAACAGCTCCCGCTCCAGGTAGTCAAAGTGCGCCCGATCCCGGAAGAAGCTCGTCACGTTCGTCGAGAGGGTGTCAAAGAAGCTCAGGAGCGCCCTCTCGTCCTTCCCGGCCTCCAGGTGCGCCAGATACGCGTCCACGTCCTCGAACGGCGCGCCCCGCATGAATGACAGCAGGCGGCTGGTGACGAGCTGCCTCTTCTGGGGAGTCAGCGCAAGGCCCCAGCGGTGCTTCGCGATCGTCGCGATCCGATCGAACTGGCGTTGTGTCAGCGACTCGGTGGCGGGCATCCCTGCACCCCTTCGGCGACCGGACTCCTGTCGGGCCGCTCTGCGCGATCCTCCGGTCTTCCTTCCGTCAATCAGCGCCCCGCACTTTCGTCCGGGACGCTGGTGTGGTGCTGGCTCAGAAGGACGCGAGCACGTCGTCGGTCTCCATCGGAATCATCTTTTCAGCATTCGACACGCCGCCCCCGGCCGACTTCTTGGCCTTCGCCTTGACCGGGGTGCCGGCTCCCGTGCCGACCTTCGCCGGGGCCGCCGGGGGCCGCGGCTTGTGCGCCGCCTGGTGCTTGCCGAGCGCCTTCTGCTCCGCCGTGTTCACCCGGAACTGCGACACCAGTTCGTTCAGCGCCGCGACCTGCGACGAGAGCTCCTCCGCCGACGAGGCCATCTCCTCGCTGTTGCCCGCGTTCTGCTGCGTCACCTGGTCAAGCTGACTCACGCCCTGGTTGACCTGCGAGATGCCCGTCGCCTGCTCGCCCGCGGCAGACGCGATCTCCGACAGCAGCGTGTTCACCTTGTTGGTCGCGGTGGTGATCTCCTCCAGGGCCTGCCCGACCCTCCCGGCGATCTGCACGCCGTTCTCCGACCGCTTGACCGACTCCTCGATCATCGCGGCCGTGTTCTTCGCCGCCTCCGCGGACCGCTGCGCCAGGTTGCGCACCTCCTCCGCCACCACCGCGAAGCCCTTGCCCGCCTCTCCCGCTCGCGCCGCCTCGACCGCCGCGTTCAGCGCCAGCAGGTTCGTCTGGAACGCGATCTCGTCGATGACCTTGATGATCTTGGAAATCTCGCTGCTGCTCTGCTTGATCTCGTTCACCGCTTTGGACATCTGCGACATTTCCTGCTGCCCGCGGTCCGCGGACTTCTTGCTCTCCTCGGCCAGCGAGTTCGCCTGCCGGGCGTTCTCGGCGCTCTGCTGCGTCTGCCCGGACATCTGCTCGATCGACGCCGAGATCTGCTGCAGGCTGCTCGCCTGCTCGCTCGCCCCCTGCGCCATCGACTGGCTCGCCGACGCGATCTGGCTCGCGCCGCTGTCGATCTGCACCGCGCCCGCGCTGATCTCCATCACCATCTGCGTCAGCGCCGAGGACATCGCGTCCGTCGCCTGCGCCAGCCTGCCAACCTCGTCCGTCGCCTGGATGTCCAGCGGGGGCCGGGTCAGGTCGCGGTTCGCCACCGCCTGCAGCGCCGAGAGGATCCGCCCGATCGGCCGCGACAGCATCCGCCGCATCAGCCACAGCATCAGAAGCCCCGATCCCACAAACAGCGGCGTGGTCCACAGCAGGCTCCCGCTGATGAAGCTCGCGACCTGCGAGTCCACCGGCTTCAGAGGCAGCGCGACGTGGAACGCCCCGTGCACCTGGCCCGCCTTCCAGTTCTCCATCGGGAAGCCCACGATGTCCTTCCCGTCCTTCGTCGGGCTGTTCGCGGGGTCCCCGTGGCACAGCAGGCACGACGAATCCAGCCGGATCGCCCGCATGTAGTGCAGCGTGTTGGTCTCCGAGTCCACGCGCGACATGTCGTCGCCCGCGCCCTTGTCCGCCTGCGTGATCAGGTCTCTCAGCAGACGGTCCTCAAAGCTCCCCGCCTTCGGCTCGTTGGTCGAGTTCCGGGCGTCGTACGCCGGCGTGTGGAACTCGATGCCCTCACGCTTGGCGGCCTCCCCAGCCGCGATCCAGCCCGCCACCACCGGAATCGTCTTGAAGATCTTCGAGTCCGCGTAGCTCCGCCCCGCCGCAAGGTCCTGCTTGAGCTCCTCCAGCAGCGCCTCGTCGTCGAACGTGCCCATCTTGTGCAGGTTGGCGACGTGGTTCTTGGTCTCGTCCGCCAGCGCGGTGAACGTCTTCGCACGCTCCACCATCGCCTCCTGGGCGCTCTCTTCATAGCCGCGCACAAACACGGTGTTGTTCACCACAAGCACCGCGGCCAGCACGAACAGCGAGATCGCGGAAACGCGGAGCCCAAGCCCCAGTGAGCAGATCTTCTTCCACATGGCTGATCTCCAAGATGAGTCGATGCCCAGACACCTGTCCGTGGCCGCGCCGAGATACCCGACGAGAGTGCCCCCATGGCGGCTCACCCTCATCGGTGCGCGTTCCATCAGACTTGTTGCGTGGCGTCACCCAACTTTGCTCGGGAGGCTCTCACGCCCCGGCGGCGCATGCCACGCCGCGCGCGGTCACGCAACCCGCGTGCACCCCCGGGTCGTGGGGCGACCTCAGACCACCAGGCCCTGCTCGTACGCGAACTTCATCAGCCCCGCGCGGTCCCGAATGCCCACGGCGTCCATCAGGCGGGACACGTGACGCTCCACCGTCCGCCCGCTGATGCACATCTCCGTCGCCATCTGCCGATTGTCCAGCCCCCGTCCGATGTACCGCAAGACCTCGATCTCCCGCGGCGTCAGCCCCGCCAGCCGTGTTGCCTCGCTCGCCTTCTCCCGGCCGCGGCCTCCCTCGGTCGGCTGCAGGCGGGCCAGAACGGACTTCGAGTACGCGGGTGTCCCCGCCGCGATCCGCGACAATGCCTCGAAGATCGCCCCCGGCGAGTCGCTCTTGACAAGGTAGCCATCGGCCCCGTTCGTGATCGCCAGGTCGATGAAGGCATCCCGGCAGTACGCCGAGAGGATCACCACCTTCGTCCGTGGGGAGACCGCCCTGACGTCCTTGATGGACGCCAGCGCATCCCGCCCGGGCATCTCGATGTCCAGCAGCAGCATGTCCGGCGTCTTGACCCGGCACGCGTGGATCGCAGACTGCGCGTCATCCACCGTCTGGAGCACGTCGAACCCTGCCAGGCTCGCCGCGTGGGAGGCCAGCGCATCCCGAAGAATCTCGTGGTCGTCAGCAATCACCAGCGTCGTCTTCATGCCACACCATGCTCCACGGCGTTCAGCCGGATCACAAACACAGAGCCCCGAGGGTGGTTCGGCTCGAAATACAGCCGCCCCCCGGACTGCTCTACCAGACGCAACGCGATCGCCAGCCCGAGCCCCGACCGCCTCGCCCGCTTCTTGGTCGAAAAGAAGGGATCAAACACCCGTTCCCGGTCGGACTCCGGGATCCCAGGCCCGTCGTCCGACACCCGAATCTCCACCCCGTGTCCCCCGCCCCGCTCGCACGCCCACGCCCGCGCCTCCACGTCGATGCGGCCCCCCGGCCCGATCGCCTCCGATGCGTTCCCCAGCAGGATCCGAAGGACCTGCTCCAGAACCAGCGCGTCCGCACGCACCTCCGCCGGGCCCGCAACCGGTGCCACCGTCACCGACGCACGCGGCAGCATGAGGTCCGAGAGCTTCTCGACCGTCTCGGGCAGCCAGTGGCGCAGATCAAGCGTGTCAACCGTGGCGCCGTCCGGGCCGGCGAAGACGTCCAGCAGCGACGCCGACAGGGACTGCACCTGTTGTATCAGCGACGCCGCCTTGTCGACCGCGCTGCCCCGCTCTCCGGCGCCATCGCGCGCCCCGTGCAGGTGCAGCGCCGCCGCCAGCAGCATGCTGTTGAACTCGTGCGCGATGCCGCCCGCGATCGTCGCCACCATCTCCCGACGCGCGGCCGCCGCCAGCTTCGCCTCGTATTGGGTCTGGTCAGTGATGTCCTGCACAGTGCCCATGGAGCGGAGCGGAGCACCCGCCTCGTCATAGAACGTCTCGCCCCGCTCGCGCACGTGCTTCACCCGCCCGTCCGGCATCAGCAGCCGGTGGGTGATCTCGTACGGTTGCCGGTCTCGGACCGATGACTTGTACGCGAGGTCCACTCGAACGCGATCGTCCGGGTGGATCGCCGCGAGGAACGTCTCATAGGTCGCCGCGAACCGTGTGCTGTCGATCTCGAAGATCTCGAAGATCGTTGCCGACCAGCGCAGCTCGCCCGTGCCCAGGTTCAGCTCCCAGCTCCCCATGCGACCGATCCGCTGCGCCTCCAGAAGCCTCGCCGCTCCCTGCCGCAGCTCTTCCTCGGCCCGCTTCCGATCCGTGATGTCCCGTGTTACCGACAGCATCCGGTGCACCCGCCCCGGGTCTTCAGGGCTCGGCAGCCCGATCGAATACTGCTCCATCCACCGGGAAGCGCCCCGACGCCCGATCGCCCGGAACGTGGAGACCCCGCTCCCGCCGCCTCCGAAGATGCGCTCCACGTCCGTCGCGTACGCGGCGCGATGCTCCGGCGCAATCAGGTCCAGCACCGACGTGCCCCGAACCTCCTCGAGCGAGCCGGCCTCGATCATCTTGAGGCCCGCCGGGTTCATGTCCAGCAGCCGGCAGTCCCGATCCACCAGCTTCACGCACTCGGGATAGAACTCAAAGATCCGGCGGAACCTCCCCTCGCTCTGCCTGAGCGCCGTGTCCGCGAGCACCTGTTCCGTAATGTCGCGGTTGGTCCCGCGCACGCACCTCGCCTCCCCGGCGGGTTCCCGGACGACGGACGCCACCCCGTGCATGTGCCGCACCCTGCCGTCGGGCCGCCTGATGCGGTAGGTGCACTCCACGGTGCCCTCGGCCATCAACCGCCGGAAGTGCTCATCAAACGCCGCCCGATTATCAGGATGGATGAGGCTCAGGAACAGCGACTGTGTGACCGCCGTCCCCTCCGGAATCCCGATCAGGCGGTACTGCTCCGGAGACCACCACAGGGTCTGGGTGGCGAGGTCAAGCTCCCACGCGCCCAGCCCCGCGAGCTGGTGCGCCTCGCGAAGCCGCGACTCGCTCAGCGCGAGCGCCGCCTCCGCACGCTTCCGTTCCGTGATGTCCAGCGCGATCCCCACGCACCGGTCTTCCCGCCCCGACGAGCCCACGACGGGGTATCCGCGGTCCCAGATCCACCGCACCGTTCCGTCGGGCCACACCAGCCGGTACTCCATCTCGTAGCGCGGCGTCGTCGACCGGGCGTGCAGCACGCACCGCACGCGGTCTCGGTCTTCCGGGTGAACCGCTTCCAGCGAACTCTTCCAATCGGCATACACGCCCGCCACCGGACGCCGCCACACCGACTCATAAGAAGGGCTCACGTACAGCAGCCGCCCCGTCCGCGGCTCCGCGATCCAGAAGACTTCCGCCAGCGAGTTTGCGATCAGCCGAAAGCGGGCTTCCGCCTCCCGCTGCGCCAGCTCGGCCAGCTTCTGCGCGTGGATATCCGTGATGGCCCCAACCAGCCGCACCGGGCGACCCGCGCCGTCCCGGGTCGCGATCCGGGCACGAGATTGCACCCACACCCACTCCCCGCACTTGCGACGAATCCTCACGTCGCTCGCGATCAACGGCCTCTTCCCCGCCAGGTGTTCCTCGGTCGCTGCCAGCAGCGACCCAAGGTCATCCGGATGCAGACGTTCGAAGAAGAACTCGGCGCTGGGCCGTACCTCCTCGGGCTGAAAACCCAGGATCTCGCACCACCGCGGGCTGTGGTACGCCACCCCGGTCTGCACGTTCCAGTCCCACAGCCCGTCCTGTGTCCCCTCCAGCGCGTACCTGTACCGCTCCCGGATCTCGGCCAGGCTCTGCTCCGTCCGTCGCCGCTCTGTGACGTCGATCCCCACGGACACCATGAACGTCGCCCGCCCCCCGGCATCTCGAAGACAGGTGTTCCTCCATTCGAGCAGCCGCCGCACGCCCGTCCGGCTCACCCACTCGTTGGTGTAGCACGTCGTACGGTCGTCGGAGTCCCGCATCGCCGCCTCGAAGGCCTCCGCCCGGATGATCGCGGATTGCTCCGTCGGGAGCATCAGGTCCCACGGGCAGCGACCCTCGACCTCCTCGAACCGGTACCCGCTGATCCGCTCCGCCTCCCGGCTGAACCGCCGGATCCTCCCATGTTCATCCAGCACCACCAGCACCGCACCCACGTGCGAAAGCGCCTGCTCCGTCAGCGTCCGCTCGTCCGGCAGTTGCGATCCCCCGGCGTGCGCCGCGCTCTCGCAAGGCTCGACGCCCCGATCCGCGGCCGCCGCCAGCGCCGCCATGACGTCCTCGCGCGTGACAGTCCCCCAGTAGGTGCCGGCCTCGTCGACGATCGCCGCCGCCGACTGCGCCTCACGCTCCATGTCCCGACGCACATCATCAAGAACCGCGTCTGGCTTGACACGCATGCAGGAGGACCTGAGTGCCAGCTCACCAACGCTCAGCCCCGCCCCGGCCGCGTGAAGGTCCGTCGCGCGGACCAATCCACGGAACTTCTCCCCTTCAAGGACCGCGATCAATGCCGCGCTCGGCCCGTCCAGATCACGCTTGAGTTCCATGAGTTCGGCGGGCGTGGGCTCCGCGTGCACCACTCGAACCCCGCCACTCCGCGCGTCCAGCGCTCGCAGGTGAGCCATCAGCCGCCTCAATTCGGAAAGCCGCGCCCGGTACGCTCGCGCGAAGTGGTCAGGGGTCGGCCAACCACAACGAGATCGTTCATTGCGGCAGAAGTGTACGGAGACGCGCCGCTGCGATCATCAACCTTCGGTTATTCCCATGCGGAAAACGCATGGGTAGATTCACCCAATCCGCTCACGCGCGGCACAGGCGATGTGCGACTCGAGAGTTTCTGGAAACAACCGACATCGCTGTCCGCCATTCCGCCCGCCGAGTGGCCCGCCTTCCGGATCCTCCGCGGGTTTACGCCGCCAGCGCCGGCGACGCGCCGGCCTCTGCCGCAGGAAGCCCCGCACGAGCCTCCGCGGGGTTCATCACCTTCGCCGTGTCCAGCATCACCACGACCTTCTCCTTCACCTTGCCGATCCCGGTGATGTAGTCCATCGGGATGCTGCACCCGAACTCCGGGGACGGCTCGATCGCGGAAATGGGGATGTCCAGCACCTCGCGCACGGTGTCCACCACAACGCCCATCAACCGGGGGTCCGCGTCGCCCTCCGCCGGCACATCCACCACGATGATGCACGTCTCGTCCGTGTAGTTCACCGACGGCATGCCGAATCTCGTGCGCAGCTCGATCACCGGGATGATCTTGCCGCGAAGGTTGATGACACCCTTCACATACGCCGGGGTCCGAGGCAGAGGGGTGATGTCGATCAGCCCGATGATCTCACGGACGGCGAGGATGTCCAGCCCGTACTCCTCGTTGCCCAGCCCGAAGGACAGCACCTTCTTGGCCGGGCCGGAGGAATCCCCCGCCTTGCTCTTGCTGGCGTGCGTGCTCTGTGCGATTGTGCTCACGTGCGTTCTCCTTGATGCGTGGTTGCGACCCGGACTGTCATGCTGCCTCGACCGGCACTCCCTGTTCCCTCGGTTCCCCGGCTCCGCTCGGGCCCTCCCGCGCGAGGCCGGCCACCTGCGCGACGTCCAGGATCAGGGCGACCCGCCCGTCTCCCAGAATCGCCCCGCCCGACACGCCCCGCAACTGCTGCCCCGTCTGCGTGAGCGTCTTGATCACCACCTGCTGCTGGCCGAGGATCTCGTCCACCATCAGGCAGAAGCGCAGATCGTCCGCCTCCATCACGATCAGCAACGCATCCTCCAGGATGTCCTTGCCCTCGCCCAGGCCCAGCACCCGATTGAGGCGGTAGATCGGGAGCATGGTCCCGCGGACGCGGACCATCTCGCCCACGCCCACCGCGGTCTTGAGGTCGCTGCCCTTGGGCCTGAAGCTCTGCTGGATCGACAGCGTGGGCAGCACATAGCGCTGGCTGCCCACACGCACGACCATCCCGTCGATGATGGCCATCGTCAGGGGAAGACGGAGCAGGAACGTCGTGCCCTCGCCCGGGGTCGACCGGATCTCGATCTTGCCGCGGAGCGCCTCGATGTTCCTCCGCACCACGTCCATGCCGACGCCCCGCCCGGAGATATCCGTCACCTTCTCCGCCGTCGAGAAGCCGGGGAGGAAGATCAGCGAGAACACCTCGCTGTCGGGCATGCTCGCGTCGTTCACGTCCGCCGCGATCAGGCCCTTGGACCGCGCCTTGGCCAGGAGCTTCTCACGGCGGAGCCCGCGCCCGTCGTCGCCGATCTCGATGACGATCGAGCCTCCGGCGTGATAGGCGCGCAGGCTGACCCTGCCCACGGGGGGCTTGCCCGCCGCACGACGTTCGTCGGCACCCTCCACCCCATGGTCGCACGAGTTCCGGATCATGTGCACCAGCGGATCCGTGATCGCCTCCACCACGTTGCGATCCAGCTCGACGTCCTCGCCTTCTGTAAACACCTCGATCTGCTTCCCGGCTTTCTGCGACACGTCCCGCACGAGCCGGGTCATCCGCTGGAATGTGCTCTTCAGGTTCACCATGCGCAGCGACATCGAGACCTCCTGCAGGTCCCGGATCATCTTGCTCATGTGCCCCAGTGTGCGCTGCACGCGCGGGTTGCCCCCGCCGGGGCCCATCAGCCTCGTCATGTCCTGCACGACCATCTGCTGCGCGATCACCAGTTCGCCCACCATGGTGACCAGGCTGTCCATCCGGGACGTGTTCACCTTCACCGTCTGGTCGCTCTTGCGGAGCTTCGTCGCGCCGGCACTCTCGGCCTCTCCCGCCGGCCTGGCCTCTGCCTCGGGGGCCGCGCCGCTCGAGGCCGCCGCCGTGCTGGCGAGTGCCGTCCCTGCCCCCACGCCCGCGTCCCCGGCCTCCGGCACCGCAGCCACAGGTGCGACTCGCTCCGCCTTCGGTGCTTCCGGCGCACCGGCCGCGCCCCTCGCGGCGGCGTCAAGACGCTGCACCAGCATCTCGAAGTCGCCGCGGGCAGGCCCCGAGGCCCCCTCGAGAACGCCCAGCAACCTCGCCATCATGTCGCACGATGCCAGGATCAGATCCAGCTCAGGCCGATGAAGCAAGACCGTGCCGCTACGGGCGCCGTCCAGCAACTGCTCGGCGCTGTGCGCCAGCGCCACGATGGGCTTGAGCGCCATGAACCCCGACACGCCCTTGATGGTGTGAAACGCCCTGAAGACCGTGTTGATCAGTTCCTTGTTCTCACGGTCCTGGTCCAGCGCCAGCAGCGCTTCCTCCGAGTTCGTGAGGTGCTCCTTCGCCTCGCACAGAAAATCCGGAAGGTTCTCCTCCGTCCCCGCCTGCGCGGAAAAAACCAGCGGGGTGGCGTCGATGACGGCCGGCTCCGCCGCCGGGCTGGGAGCCGCCGGGGTGGCAGCCGGGGGAGTGGGGGCGGGCGCCGCATCCGACGCCCGGGTCGCGGGTTCCGCGCCCGGCGT
>QWIH01000086.1 GCA_021405315.1 Leptolyngbya sp. PLA1 | reverse complement strand
CACCTCTGGTGTCGTCTCTAATGATTTAGAGAAGAATGCTTTATCTCTTTGACTTAAGTTATTTGAAAGTCTTGAACGGCTTGTTGAGTCTCGCCGTCACGGGCGGCCTGGCGGCCACCGTCGATCCTGAAGAGATGATCTCACGACTCCGGGCGTCCGTGAAGCCGACAAACGGCGAAGGTGCAAAGTTTGTCGCGCAATGGAGAGACGCCCTGGCACTCGCGACACGTTTAGGAATTTGTCGGCCTAACCCGGATAATTCACGAGAAATGACGATCGAATAGAAACACGAGCGGCCCGAGGCATGTACTTCGAAGTGATGAGCAACAAAGTGTCACACCGGAGACGCCCGTGTTGGCTGCGACGATAACACAGCCGCTGTTGTTTGAAGACGATGCCGTCGGCCCCCTCGAATGGCGGTTCGATCAGCCGCATGCGAGTTCCGACGGCGGTGCGATTTTGCTGCGACGGGTCGACCGCCGGCTGCGGCTGATCGATCGCCTGGCCGCCGTACTGCGGGACCCGCGCGAGCCGATGCGCGTGCAGCACACGATGCGCGATCTGCTGGCGCAGCGCATCGTCGGGATCGCCTGTGGGCACATCGACGCCAATGATGGCGATGCGCTGGCCCACGATCCGGTCCACAAAACGCTGGTGGGGCGAGACCCGATCACGGGCGACCGCTTGGCGTCGCAACCGACCCTCTCGCGCTTCGAGCAGGTGCCGTCGCCCCCGGTCTTGTACGCGATGGGTGACGTCCTGGCGGAGGTGGTGATCGCGTCGCTGCGTCGTCGGTTCCGGGACACGAAGGTCATCACGCTGGATCTCGATGCGACCGCCGACCCGACGCATGGCGCGCAACAGCTCTCCATCTTTAATGGGTTCTACGACACGTGGTGCTATCTGCCGCTGGTCGCGACCCTCGCCTTTGAGGGCGCCCCGCGCCAGTATCTGGTCGCGGCGCTGCTGCGGCCGGGCAACGCGGGCGGCGCCACGGGGGTGCGGGGACTGCTGCGTCGCCTGATCCCGAAACTGTGGCGCGCGTTTCCACGCGCACGGGTCCGGGTGCGTCTCGACAGCGGGTTTGCCTCCCCGGCGATCTTCGCCGAGCTGGAACACGCCGGCGTGGACTACGTGGTGGGCATGGCGGGCAATGCGGTGCTCGATCGTCTGGCCGCGCCGCATCTGGCGGCGTTGCGCGCGCAGGTGGCGATCACCGGCGAGACGGCGACCAGCTATCACGAGGCGAAGTACCAGGCGGGGACGTGGCCCCACGCGCGTCGGGTCATCATCAAGGCGGAAGTGGTGGCCCACCCCGGCCGCGACCCGCGCGACAATCCCCGGTTTGTGATCACCAACGTGCGCCACTGTCCCGCCACGGTCTATGCGGACCTCTACTGTGCCCGCGGCGACAGCGAGAATCGGATCAAAGAACTGCATGACGCCCTCGGCTTTGGGCGCACCAGTTGTACGCGGTTCTGGGCGAATCAATTGCGGATCCTCCTCTCGGCCGCCGCCTATGCGCTGCTCCAGCACCTGCAGATCTACGCGGACCAGACCACGCTGCGCGGGGCCCAAGTCCCGCGGTTGCGGCAAGCGCTCCTCACGATCGGCGTGTGGATCGTCCGTCAGGGACGTCGACTGATCTGGCATGCCCCACGCGGCCACCCGGAGCAGCGCGCCTGGGCCCAGATGGCCCGCGCACTCGGCGCCACCGCTCGATAACACGCGTCACGCACGACCCATCGGCACCGGACCCGCCGGAGGTGTCTCATCATTTCGCTCGATCGCTCGCACGCCCCTGCCCACACGGCACTCACACACGCTCTCCGTGGATCGCCGTCGCCGAACCAGCCTCGTGCGGGACCATCCAGAAGCGATTGTCCCTGGCGCGTCCCTCTATGTGAATAATTCGGGCTAACGTTAGCGTTCACCAGCGGCGGCCGATGATTGCACCGGTCGCCGTCTGGTGCAACGCAAGTTAGGCTGCGTTGCGTATATGTCAGATGAGACATATAATGGCACGTCATGAGTCCGCACGACAAGCCGTTGGTGTGGCTCAAGGGAGAGGTCAAGACGCCGCCCCTGAGCGATGCCGCGCGCGTAGAGGCGGGATTCCTGCTCCGGCGGCTGCAACGGGGCGATTTGCTCGGGTTGCCCGCATCGAGGCCGATGCCCACGGTTGGGACCGGCTGTCATGAACTTCGGGTGCGTGACGGCGATGCGAATTGGCGAGTGATGTACCACTTGGCTGATGACGCGGTCGTCGTGCTGGACGTGTTTGCGAAGAAGACGGGCACGACGCCCAAGGCGGTGTTGGATGCGTGCCGCCAGCGGCTCGCGAAGTACCACAAGGCGACGAAAGGAACACGAGATGCGCGCTGAGAAGAAACGACAATTGGAACGCGCCGGGTGGGTTGTCGGTGACGCGGGAGATTTCCTGGGATTGTCGGCCGAGGAGCGGCGGTTCATTGATGCGAAGCTGGCTCTTGCCGATGGCCTCCGTCGGCGCCGGGAACGTCTTGGATTGACACAGTCGGCGCTCGCGGAACGCTTGGGATCCAGTCAGTCGCGCGTGGCAAAGATGGAGGCCGCCCACCGAACGGTCAGCACCGACCTCTTGTTGCGTTCGCTGTTTCGACTGGGTGCAAGTCCGGCGGATGTGGCCCGCCTTCTTGCTTCGAAAACTCGGGTTCACGCAGCCTAACGC
>QWIH01000010.1 GCA_021405315.1 Leptolyngbya sp. PLA1 | reverse complement strand
CGCCGGGTCGGCCGGCGCCCCGGGCGCTCCACGCCCCGCGGCGCCCGCGGAAGCCGAGGCAGGCGAAGCCCGGGGTCGGCGGTTCACCGCCGAGTACATCCAGGACTCCGCCGCGCAAGCCCAGGCCAGGGCCGTGGAATCCGGCGAAGTCTTCCAGTTCGAGGTTGATCACCCCGTCACCGTCGAGCGGCAGCGCTCCGCGATGATCCCGATCATCAACACGGGGCTCAAGGGACGCCGCGTCTCGATCTACACCGCCTCCGAGGGCGGCCAGCACCCGATGCGCGGGCTGGAGATCACCAACTCCACCGGACTCCAACTGATGCCCGGGCCCATCAGCGTCTTCGACGACGGAACCTACGCCGGCGACGCGCAGATCTCCTACGTGCCCCAGGGCGACAAGCGGCTCCTGGCCTACGCCCTGGACCTCGACGTGATCGCCACCAGCGAGGACAAGGGCGAGGAAGAGGTGCGGCGTGTGCGCGTGGTGCAGGGCCTGCTCGAACTGCAGGTGAAGTACCGCCGCTCCGTGACGTACGCGTTCGGCAACAAGGACGCCTCTCGCCCCCGGACCATCATCACCGAGTACCCCCGCGACACCTCCTGGGAGCTCGCCGAAGGCACCAAGCCCACCGAGACCACCGACAGCCTCCTCCGATTCGAGGCCACCGCGGGACCGGGGGGCAGCGCGACCCAGAAGATCGTCCTCGAGCGGACGGCGCTGCAGTCCTATCAACTCGCGGAGTTCAGCACCGACACGCTCATGCTCTACGCGAAGAACGGGCGCGCATCGGACGCCGTCGTCAACGCGTTCCGCGAAGCGCAGAAGAAGAAGGGCGCCATCCTCGACCTGCAGAGGCAGATCGCGGCCCTCGAGCGGGAGCGGACCGAGATCAACACCGATCAGGCACGCATCCGCCAGAACATGGGCACCGGCACCATCGACCGCCAGAGCGACCTCTACACCCGCTACGTCAAGAAGCTCGGTGAGCAGGAGACGAGGCTCGAGGCCATCGCCGACGCCCTGGTCACCGCCAACTCAGACCTGAACAGGGCGAACGCGGACCTGGCGGCCTACCTCGCGAGCCTCAACGTCGACTGAACGTCACGTGAACATCCGCAACTGGTCGTGCTCCACCACCTCTTCGCTCACGGGGTGGTTGGGGTCGAGCGGATAGTCCCCGCTCCAGCAGGCGGTGCAGTACGACGCCGCCGGACGCTGCATGCACTTCAGCAGCCCGTCCAGCGAGAGGTAGTGCAGCGAGTCGACCCCCAGGAACTGGCGAACCTCGTCCACGGTCCGTCCGTTCGCGATGAGCTGATCCCGCGTCGCGAAGTCCACGCCGAAATAGCACGGGTGGCGGATGGGCGGGCAACTGATGCGGAGGTGAATCTCCTTCGCGCCCGCCGCCCGCAACTGGTCCATCTTGGCCTTCGTCGTCGTGCCACGCACGATCGAGTCGTCCACGATCACGAGCCTGCGGCCCCGCACCAGCTCGGCGATGATGTTCAGCTTGAGCCGCACCGCGTTCTGACGCTGCTCCGTCGTGGGCTTGATGAACGTGCGCCCGACGTAGCGGTTGGGAACGATGGCCTCCCGGTACGGGATGCCGCTGAGCCGGGCGTAGCCCAGCGCCGCCGTACGCCCGGAGTCCGGCATGGGGACCACGAAGTCCGCCTCCACCGGCGCCTCGCAGGCGAGCACCTCGCCAAGCCGCTCCCGCGTGATCTGCACGTTCTGCCCGAACACCACGCTCGCGGGGTTCGCAAAGTACACGTGCTCGAAGGCGCACTGGCTCTGACGTTCCGCGGGGTCCGCGAAGCGCCGGCTCGACAGCCCCTTGTCGCTGATCGTCACGATCTCGCCCGGCTCCACCTCGCGCTCCAGCACCGCGCCGATCACGTCCAGCGCCACCGTCTCGCTCGCCACCGCGTAGTGCCCGCTCGCCAGCCTCCCGATCACCAGCGGCCTCCACCCCCACGGGTCGCGGCAGGCCTCGATGCGGTCCGGGAAAAGAAATACCAGGCTGAACGCGCCCTGCAGGTGGCGCAGCGTCGCCGCCAGCGGGTCCGGCGAGCGCTGCTGCGCGGGCGAGGCGAGCAGGTGGATGATGACCTCGGTGTCGCTCGTCGTGTGGAAGAGGTGCCCGGCCTCCTCGAATCGCCGACGCAGGAGGTCGGCGTTGATGAGGTTGCCGTTGTGCGCCACCGCGACCTGCCCCCCGATGAAGTTCTCCAGCAGGGGCTGGGCGTTGCACGCGACGGAGCCCCCGGCGGTGGAGTATCGGTTGTGGCCTATGGCACCCATGGGCGCCCCGGCTTCGAGTTCGCGAAGCGTCTGCTCGTCAAAGACCTCCGGGACCAGGCCCATGCCGGTGAGGGCGGCGAGCGCCCTCCCGTCGGAGACGGCCATGCCCGAGGACTCCTGGCCCCGGTGCTGCTGGGCGAAGAGACCCCAGTAGGCGAGGCGGGCGACGCGCGGCGCGCCCCAGACGCCGAAAACGGCGCACTTCTCCTTGGGCGGCTGGTCCGGGGCAGACTGATCCTGTAGGGGTTGGCCCTGCAACGGCCGCACGCGCCCGGCGCGCGCTGGGGCGCTGCAAGCCGTGGGACCAAGCACGGGAAGGCTGACGCGTCGGACCATGGAGTGGGCTTCCTGCCGGGTCGGGGGGCGCGGGGCGAGGGCACCCTAGGCGCGCCGCGGAGGCGGGCGGAGCGACGCTGTCGATAGGTGGGGCAAGAAATGGCAGTTGGGGGCGAGTGAGCCGGGAGCGAGTGGGCCCGGGTCATGGATTCGGGCATGGCCCCCCCCCGATGACATCAATCAGCGCCGCGATGTCGTCCTGATCCGCGTTGCCGTCGTGATTGAAGTCGGGATCGAGGCCCGTCGGGTTCTCGCCGCCGCCGACGACATTCGTGAGGTACGCGACATCATCCTGGTTGCTATTCCCGTCGAGGTTGTAGTCCGTCAGGCAGTTTGGGCTCGCGCAGCAATCGATCTTTCCATCGCTATCCAGATCGAGCGACGGGTTGATGCCGATGTCGGCGGCGTCATCTACCCCGTTTCGGTTGCAGTCCATGAACAGTTGGAAGTCGTACGCGAAGTCCTCCCCAACTGGAACGTCGGCTCCTACAAGCAGTGCATCGGAGAGCAGCCTCGCGGTACCCGACTGCCGTGGCCGGGCGCGGTACCGCCCGGCGATCAACTGCGTCTGGTCGCGCCCCGTGAGGGTCAGCGTGCGGCTGTACCCGCCCGCGGAGTCCGGGACGAGGAACCAGTCCATGAACGCGGCGTAGTCAACGTCGGTCGCGGGGTCATTGTGCTCGCCCCCTTGCGCATCGACGTACCAGACGTGGACGGGGCAGGTAAGAGGATCTTCCGCGTACACAGGCCCATGGAACACGAGCCGCACGTCCGCGCTGCCGTACGGAACCGGCGCCGGAGTCATCGGCACGGGCAGGCAGGTCCACCGCGTCAGGTAGCCCAGATTGCAGAACTCGGCGCTGCCGAACAGGGGCGGGGTGGTTTGGTTGCGCGGCGGGTCGCAACTCTCCGGGTGAAGGTGGGTCGGAACGAGCGCGACGCTCCCGCCCCCAACGGGATTATCCGTATCCGCGTAGTGGGGCCTTGGAGCCAGCGGGGCGCCCGCCGACCCGGCAACCCGGATGTCGGCGGACCAGGTTCCAGTGCCGGCGCCGTCGTTGATGAGCACCAGCCCTTCAAGCCCGGGCGCGGATGGAGTGCCGAAGATCATCGGCTGAGTCACGGAACCGCTGCGGCGATGATCCCCGTCATCGGCCCCGTGACCGTGATGGGCTTGTCGATGTTCCCGCCGAACACCAGGGTGCCGGCAAGTGAGCCCAGGTTCATGGCGGTCCCTGAGCCGGTGAGGTTGGCCCCGACGTACATCGTGCGTCCGGCGGCCAACGACCCGCTGACTTGAATCGGGTTCCGTACCTCGTTGAGGATGGTGATGTCGGCGTTGAGGTCGCCGCCACTGACGAAAATGCCATCCGACGTTGGCAAGGCGCCGTCGATGTTCCTGGCGGTGAGGGAGCCGGTGAGGGCGCCCGCGGTTGTGGCAATCCGCCACACCTCGCTGGAGTCTGACGGGGTGGAACCAAAGGTTGAGTCAATGTCGGCCCAGATGGCCCGCGCGGAGACGCGCTGAATGGCGGCCTTGGCCCACACTGAGGCGACAGCGTTGGGGGCGCCGATGCTGCCGGACGGTGCATCTAACATATTCAAACTGCTCGCGGGCACATAGATACTCCCGAGTATCCAGCCGCTACGTGAGCGCACGGTCGCGACACTGGAAATGCCGGTTGTCGAGAGAAATGGGGGTCCGGCATACACATCAGCGCACATATCACCGAACACGTCGACTGCGTTCACGTAGTCGGCAACGATCACAGCGGAGCCTGGTACACCGGGCCGACCGAGCGAACCACTGATGTTGACTTGGCTGATAGCCAAGTTCGCGTCCGAACTTGGAAAGTACGACACTTCGTCGAGCCTCTGTATCCGACCGGGAGCAGTCTCCAACACCGACAGGGCAACAGTTCCAGTGGAGAATCCGGGGCCACGGAGCGCCTCGACTCGGATGTACCTGACTGCCTGCGACCCTGCGATCGCGCGCAACGTGACCGTGGCGTCGGGGTTGCCCGTCACGGAGAGCGCAATCTGCCACATCCCGCCGACGAACTCGAACTCGACACACTGAACCGTGCCCCCGGCCCCACTCACCGCGAATGGTGACTGGACCGGGCACTCAGCCGCCGCCCGGCGTGATATGGCCACCAGTACTACGAGTATCATCAAGAAGAACCGCATGGGTACTTCCATCGCCGTCGCCGGCGAAAGCTCGAAAGGGCAACCGCCGGGAGCAGAACCACCAGCCCGGGCGACGGGACGGGGCTTGCCAGCCGGATCGCAGAGCCCAACCCGCCCCAGACGTCGCCCCGCGTGTCCCCGTCGATTCGATCAAACAGGACGTAGAAATGTGACTGCGCAAGTGACCCAACCGCGTAGAGGCTGTCGCTTGGCCCAGCGACCGTCACCGTGAGGGCCGGCACGGTGGACGAGACGTCGAGCAGGCCCCAGGGGGTCTGGGTCGCGGGGTACTGGCCCAGGGCCCATTCGCCGAGCCTTCGGTTGGTCGTGATCAGTGTGTCGCCGATGCACTCGGCGCCGGTCCCGGGCAGTCCCGCGACCAGGGGTGTGTCGGAGGCGTTGGGGTACAGCCAGTAGCCGCCGACGCCCGGCCCGCCCTTGTCCGGGTCGTAGTACACGGCCTTGGTCAGTTCGTCCAGCGATGGGATCCACTACCTCGCGCCCGGGGCGGGGGTCAGTTGGTGAGGCGGCGGGATGGTGTGGGCGAAGGTGCTGGTGTCGTAGACGCCACCCTCGAAGGCCCAACGCTCGGCGGACTGATCGTTGTGCAGCCAGTTGCAGAGGCGTGCGGCCATCTCGAAGTCCGTCATGGCGGCGACGTTGCCCCAGTCGTCACGCAGGCTGAAACGCCACGAGCCGTCCGCCTGCGGGTGCATGTTCAGCCAGTTTGAGGCGACCTGGAGCGCGGTGCCCAGGTCGCGGACTTACGGGCCGTAGGCGTTGGCGAAGACGAGGTACTGCGACGCGGGGAGAGGCTCTCTTGCGATGCGGAACTCGTAGCCGACGGCGCCGCGGGGGCGGTCAGGGTCCAGAGGGGTCTCGTCGGGCAGCGTCGCGCGGTTGCCGGGCGCGCCGACCGTGACGAACTCGATGCCGAAGGGCTCGGGCTGCGCGAGGGCGGGCGCCGCGAAGAGATTCGCCGCCGCCACGGCGGGTGCGACGCAGGCGAGGGCGCGGCGGCGGGGCTCCGGCCAGGGCGCACTGGTCTGACGGCTCCGAGCGTGCGATGTCATGGCCCAACCATGCCATAGGTTCCCGGACTTGGCCACCAAAGCGGCGGGATTGGCCCGAAACGCGCGCGGACGGGGTGCCGGCCCCCCGGCGCAAGAAAACAGGCCGCCCCGGTGAGGGACGGCCTGCGTGAGTAAGTCAGAGGATCAGGAGCGTGGGCTCAGGGGCAGCCGCCGCCGCCGACGGTGTTGATGAGTGCAGCAACGTCGTCCTGATCGACGTTGCCGTCCTGGTTGAAGTCGGGGTCGATGCCGGTGGGGTTGTCACCGCCGCCGACGACGTTGATGAGGTAGGAGACATCGTCCTGGTCGACGTTACCGTCCTGGTTGACGTCGGGATCGCAGGCAGGGCCGGCGGCCTGGGCCCACATGACCAGGCGCGGCTTGCCCCAGGTGGCGTTGGTGCGGCCGGCGTAGGTCGCGGCGACGAAGGGGTCGCCGTCGGGGCCGGGGAACTGGGCGGTCTCGCCGGGGTGGAGCACGAGGGTGAGCATGCCGGAGGCGGAGTTCAGTTCGCCGCCGATCGCGGTCTGGGCGCTGTTGTTGGAACCGGAGAGGGAGTACAGGAGGTAGGCCTCGCGGGTTCCGTCGCCATCGCCGGTGGGCCCGCCCGTGCCACGGACGAACTCATACTGCAGGACGAGCTGACGATCGGCGAAGTCGGTGGGGAAGTTGAAGAAGGTGGAGTTGGGGTTCGGGGTGGCGCCGCCGGGGACGGTGAAGTCCTGGGCGTCGTTGTTGGTGTGGTGGAGATCAACGGGCCCGTCGAAGGTGAAGGCGGCGTTGTCCTGGGTGAGGGAGAGGTACGCGCTGGTGATCTCCCAGCCGCCGACACCGAACTGAGTGTCGAAGGCGGCGATGGCATTGGCGATGTTCCAGCGGAGCCCGCCGTAGGACGCGAAGGCGGGTGGGGGGTTGGTGGTGTTGCCGTTGTTCACACCCTCGATGTTGACGTTGGCGGAGCCGTTGCCACCCGGGCGAACGCCGGCGGGCTGGACGGTGGCGTTCTCGTCGCAGATGACGAGCACGGCGCCCTCGCAGGCGTCGGGCGTGCCGTTGGCGTTGACGTCGGTGAGCTGTCCGGTCGCGATCTCGCAGAAGTCGAGGACGCCGTTGTTGTTGCAGTCGTTGCCCGTGAGCTCGCAGGAGTCGAGGGTGCCGTTGTTGTTGCAGTCGTTGCCGGAGAGCTGGCACTCATCGGGCACGTTGTCCTGGTTGCAGTCCTGGCTGGTGCCGCTGGAGATGTCGATGGCGTCGGAAACGCCGTTGTTGTTGCAGTCGGTGAAACCGGGGCAGACGAACGTGGGTGACTGGGAGTTGAGTGGCTGGAAGTTGTTGTTGGTGGCGATCGTGAAGTCGGCGGAGTTGTTCCCGGTGTCGGTGCAGCCGTTGGTGTTGCGGACGGCGGCGGAGCTGTTGGAGAGGGCGGCGGTGGGCGCGGTCTCGGAGCAGTTCGCGCCGCCGTAGCCCACAAGGTCAACCACGGAGGCGTCGGTGCAGGTCGGGGCGGGGGTGCCGGTGTTGACGAGGGCGACCTTGCCGGACGTGCCGCTCATGGCGGCGGTGCCGATGAAGTCCGGAGTGGGCAGGGGCGTGGTGCCGCCGGCGCCCACGGCCATGCCGACCAGGATGTGGCCCCAGCCGGCGATGGTCGTGCCGCTGGGGAAGACCACCGAGTTGCCGGCGGAGAAGGTGCCGGCGGAGCTGGCGTACTGCACGGACCAGCCGGAGATGTCCACCGGGGTCGCGGAGTTGTTGCGGAGTTCGATGAAGTCCTGCTGCCAGACCGAGCCGTTGTTGCCGCCACCGCCGTAGACCTTGGAAATGACGACCTGGGCGTTGGCGACGCCGGCGAGGCCGGCAAGCAGAGCGAGGCAGAGTGCGTGCTTCATCGATGATCTCTCCTGAAAGGGTGTGAGCGAAACTTGCGCGATCCGCGACGAGGGCACAGTCTCCATGGGTCGGTGACGACACCGACAGCCTTCCCGCGTCGCGGCGAACTCTTCACTGGCCAGCCATAGCCGATGGGGGGTCTCTCTCCGGCCCCGGAGGTGCGGCGCACCCCTCGGCCGGAAGAGTAGGGGATTTGGGGTCCATGTCAATGCGCCCGGGGTCGAAACCCCGTCGAATGAACGATCCCAAACACAATCTTTGCAGAGAGTTGCGTGTGAACACCGCCCCACGGCGCCCCCCGGAGTTCAACCGACAAGTCAGCCTTGACCGGCCTTCTGACCGATAATGCGGGGCCTTGGAGCGCACTCCCACCAAACCCCTCTTTGACCCCGGCTGGCTCTTTCTGCTCGCGGGCGTGGGCGTCCTGCTCGCCAGCGTGCTCGTGCCCGCCTCTGAGGACCTGCGGAAGGCCCGCTGGCAGCGGGACCGGGCCATTCTGGTCGAAAAGCACCGTCAGCAGAGGCTCACGCGGTACGAGGAGTATCTGGCGGCCCTGGAGGCGGGCGACCCGGCGCTGGTCGAATCGCTCGCGGAGAGTCAGCTCAGGCAGATCCCCGAGACCCGCGATGCGGTGCCCGGGCAGCGGACCGCCGCCAAGTCGAACCTGTCGGTGTTTCCGGGGCTGGAGCCCCCGCCTCTGGTGCTGCCCGAGTATCACGCGACGGAGTCGACGCTCACGCGGTGGACGACGGACCCGACGAAGCGCTCATTGCTGCTGATCGGTGGCGGAGTGTGCGTCCTGATCGGGCTGCTGCCCGGGAGCCGGGGCCGCACGATGCTCTCGACGAATACCTGACGCGTCCGCGGGCCGGCTCAGGGGCTCATAGCATCCTGCGTGTCAGGCGCGATGGCCATCCACGTGAACTTCGGCAGGCCGGTGCCTCTGTTTCCCCTGCCCCAGTGCTCCCTGCTGCCTCAGCAGGTGATGCCGCTGCACATCTTCGAGCCCCGCTATCGCCAGATGGTGCAGCGCGCGCTCGACGGCAGCGGACAGATCGCGATGGGCGTCTTCGCCGGGCGACGCTGGCAGACGGAGTACCACGGCTCGCCACCCGTTCGCCCCGCGGTGTGCATCGGGCAGATCGCGCAGCACGAGCGGCTGGCCGACGGCCGGTACAACATCCTCCTGCAGGGCGTCTGCCGCGCAGAGATCGTGAGCGAGCTCCCGCCGGAGGACGGACGGCTGTACCGCCTGGTGGTGCTTCGCCCCCTGGGGCTGGATCACGTCGACACGTCGCTCGAGAGCTACGAGGGAGAGCAGGAAGACCCGACACCCCAGGCACTGGACGACGCGCGCGAGCGCATCCGCGAGATGCTGGAGACGGACCCGCTGTCGGCGATGACCGCCGCGGCTCCCGTGGTCGAGTATCTGCGGAACTCCGAGCTGCCGACCCCCGCGGTGCTCGAACTGGTCTCGTTCACGATCGTCTCCGACCCCGGGCTTCGGTACCGGCTGCTGGCAGAGCCCAAGCCGCTCGCGCGGGCGGAGATGATCCTCCGCGAGATGGACGCGCTCGCAAAGCTGATCCGCCGCGCCAAGGGCCAGCACCCGGAGAACTGGCCCAAGGGCCTGTCGTGGAACTGAGCTCGATCAGAAACTGAATGGGTCATCGAACCCGCGACGTCGCGGGCCGGAGTCCACGCCCGAGGCGGCGGCGGCGCGGCAGGCGTCCTCGAACGCCTGCGCCAGCTTCTCGTGGTCCGGCACCGCCTCCCAATACTCCCACAGATCATCGACATGATGATCGGGCGGCGCGCTCGACGGCGCCTTGCGGATCGCGGCGTCGCCCAGCGCCTCCTGAGCCGCGAGCAGGTACGAGGCGTCGGGCTCCCTCGCCGCGGGAGGGTCCACGTACGCCCTCACCACGACCGGCCTGGGCTCCCCCACTCCGACCCCCACGATGGGCCACTGGCCCTTGGCCGTGGTCGGCTCGCGGACGAGCACCATGGCCGGCACCTTGCGGCGGGTCAGCAGGTCCCGCAGTGTGCGGCCGTGCAGCCCGATGAGCGGCGGGGTGAGCAAGTAGACGCCGGCACCCAGCTTCGTCCCCGCCGCGGGCATCTCGCTGAGCACCCGGACGTGCCCCGCGTCGCAGGCCTCGTGGCGGCGCTGGCGACGGCACTCCTGGAGCGGGAGCGAGATGCGCGCCATGCGTTCAAAGTCCCGCCCGGAGCGAGCACGGGCGAGCGCCCGAAGGCAGTGCTTCTCCGCCTCAAAATAATCCGTCGCGACGAGCGCCTCGCTCGCTTTTTCCATCAGCTCATCCACCGCACGGATGCCCCCGGCGCCGGTCATTCGCCCGGTCCTCCGGCGGCTCGATCCGCCAGCACTCGCAGTGTCGCCTGCCAGCGCGTCGCCTGTGTCTCGAGGTCATACCCCACGATGTCAGAGACCGCCGACCAGTCTTCCGCCTCCAGCGCGTCGCGCAGGTTGCGGAGGTGCCCCCGGAGGTCGGCGACAGCCGCGCCGAGACTTGCGCCCTCTGCGATCGCCACCTTCTCGATGTCCCATCCCAGCACCGCACAGCCTTGCGAGACCACGTCGTGCAGCACCTGCCACGCCTTGAAGCACTCGGAGAGGTCGGACAGGGCCGGGCCAAGGTCGCCCGCCTGCACGCGCTCCGCGATGGACTGCTGCTTCTCCCGGGTCCCGCCCAGGAGGTCTTCGGCGTCCTGCATGGAGCGGGCGACGAGCAACCGGGGATCTTCCGACGTGAAGGCGAGCGTCCGCGTCCCGAGCACGTCGTCCGACGGTGCCGCCAGCATGTCGTCGGTCAGCCTCGCCCCGTCACCCCTCACCTCCACGATAATGCGCCCGGCGCGTTGAGCCTCCTCGACCGCGACCTTCAGGGCGGCGGCGAGGGTGGGCCTGGGCACGTCCAGGCGCTTGCCGTCGAGAAGGACTTCCATGCTGTGAGTGTGCCCCATGAATGCCTCCACGCAACCCAAAGGCCAAGAAAACCCTTGCCGTCAGCTCGCCGTCGCCTGCCGCCGCCTCTTGTAGATCAGCCGCAGGTTCCGGGCGTAGATCACGACGCCGCTGGACTGCCCCAGAACCCCAACAAAATCCTGACGCCAGACGAAGTACGTGAACAGCATCACTCCGCCCGCAAGGCTGAGCCACCAGAAGAGCTCCGGCACCACACTCTCGCGCTTTGCCTCGCTGACGATCCACTGCACCAGCGTGCGCCCCGTGAACGCCAGTTGGCCGGCGAACCCGACGCCCACCCAGATGAGCGCCCCCCAGGACGTGATGTTCAGCACACGGAAGAGCGGGTTCTCCGAGTCGCCGACGGCGCTGTCGAACGCCGCACGCCCGTAGCTCTCGATGAACTGCGAGGCGGTGAACTCCGGGGATTCGTGCCCGTCGCGGAGGAGCACGCGGAAGCGTGATTCCTCTTTCGTTGGTCCGGGGATGACCTCCACGATGCCGCGGGCCGTCCCGATGCGCAGCTCGACCTTGCCGGCACCGGGCCGGGGTGTGGGGTGCTTCAGCCCGGAGATGGGCGACCAGACGAGCCACACGCCCAGCGCGAGCATGGCGACCATGAGGGCCCAGGGCTCCCACTTCACTCGCGTGCGCGGCTTTGCGAGATCACTGCTCATGCGGGGGGAGCGTACGCGCGGGCGCTACGCGGGGCGGTCGATCTCGACGCCGGTGGTGGGCCGCCGACGGGCTTTCATCCAGCGGACCGCGAAGAGGTCCCGCAGTCCCGGGAGGGCCCGCTGCACGATCCCCATCCCGTACTTGGTCTCACCCGCGACGCGGGGGCGGTGCTTCACCTGCATCTCCACGACCTTGTAGCCGAGGTGGATCGCCGTGATGGGGATGAACCGGTGCATCCCCCGGAACTCGAGAGGAATCGCGAGCGCCACCTCGCGCTTCATCACCCGGAGTGAGCAGCCCGTGTCGCGGATGGTGTCACCAAGGAGCCACTTGCGGAAGACGCGCCCGACCCACGAGCCGATCTTGCGGATCGCGTGGTCCTGCCGGGCGTGAGAGCGGTCGCCCTGCACCATGTCGGCGCCCGCCGCCCGCAGCCTCGCGACCATCGCCGGGATCTCCGCCGGGTCGTTCTGCAGGTCCGCGTCCAGCACCGCGATGAGGCCCCCGCGGCAGGCGCGAAACCCGGCGTGGAACGCCGCGGACTGCCCGTTTCCCTTGCCCGGGGGCGTCCTGGTCATGGCGATGCATCGGAGCCAGGGACGCCCCGACATCGCTCGGGTGAGGAGCTCGCGCGTGCGGTCGGTCGAGCCGTCGTCGACAATGACCGCTTCAAAGGTAAGACCCGAGGGGGTCATCGCCGCCTCGATCTGCCGGACAAGTTCATCGACATTGTCGGCCTCGTTGTGCGCGGGCGCGACGACGGAGACTTCGATCGCGGGCTGGCCGGCGGCGGTCATTCGGGTGAACGATAGCGCGGGAAGGAAGCCGCACGGCGGTCGCTCGCTATGATCGGCCCGGACCCGACGCATGGCCGCCTCGGGGCCCCGCACGGAGGATCCATGACGCTCAAGCACAACGACCGCCCGCGCGGGCCCGCGATCGTCCCCATCACCTTTCTCCTGGACGACCCGGCGAGCCTCTCCACCGACCCCTCGAAGGAACGTCGGCTCAAGGGCGGGACCGGCATGAGCCTCCTCGAACTGGCATTGGAGAACGGGATCAACATCGAGCACGCCTGCGGCGGGGTGTGCGCCTGCTCCACGTGCCACGTGTACATCGAGTCGGGCAACGAGAATCTGAGCGAGGCGAGCGAGTCCGAGGAGGATCGCGTGGAGGAGGCCCCGGGCCTGCAGCGCAACAGCCGCCTGGCCTGCCAGTGCATCATCGAGGGCAACGGCCCGATCGTGGCGCGTGTGCCGGGCTGGAACCGCAACGCGATCAAGGAAGACCCGCACTAGCCGCCTGCTCGCCAGGACCCGCGCCGGGGCGGGCCCTCTCCCTATCGTTGGGCCTATGGCCCACGACCCCATCACGCAGTCCGTCCTGGCCCTCCTCCGCGAGAAAGACCCCCAGGTCGCCGAGCACATCGCTCAGGAGGCCCGGCGCCAGGCCACCACCATCGAGCTGATCGCGAGCGAGAACCACGTGTCCGCCGCGGTCATGCACACGATGGGGACCTGCCTCACGAACAAGTACGCCGAGGGGTACCCCGGGGCTCGGTACTACGGCGGGTGCGTGCACCACGACGCGATCGAGAGCCTCGCCATCGAGCGGGCCAAGCAGATGTTCGGCTGCAGGTTCGCCAACGTGCAGCCCCACAGCGGTGCCCAGGCCAACCAGGCGGCGATGATGGCCATGATGGAGCCGGGCGACGCCTTCTGCTCCCTCGTCCTGAAGGACGGCGGGCACCTGAGCCACGGGATGAAGATCAACTTCTCGGGCAGGTTCTTCAGACCCTTCCACTACCCCCTGCACTACGCCAAGGACCACCCCGAGCACGAACGCATCGACTATGACGCCGTGCGCCGCGTGTGCATGGAAGTCCGTCCCAGGATGCTGCTCTGCGGTTACTCCGCGTACCCGCGCGTCATCGACTTCGCCCGCTTCCGCCAGATCGCCGACGAGTGCGGCGCCATCCTCATGGCAGACGTGGCGCATATCGCCGGCCTCATCGTCGCCGGCGTGCACCCCTCGCCCTTCCCCCATGCGCACGTCGTCACCACCACCACCCACAAGACGCTCCGCGGACCCCGGGGCGGGCTGATCCTCTGCAACGACGAGGAGATCGCCAAGAAGATCGACAAGGCGGTCTTCCCGGGCGCCCAGGGCGGCCCGCTGATGCACGTCATCGCCGCCAAGGCCGTCGCCTTCGGCGAGTGCCTCTCACCCGGCTTCAAGGCCTATGGCAAGCAGGTGCTCAAGAACGCCTCGGCGCTCGCCTCGGCGCTCGCGTCGTGCGGGTATCGGTGCACCACCGGGGGCACCGACAACCACCTCATGCTCGTCGACCTGCGAACACGCAGCGAGCACCTGAGCGGTGCGGACGCCGAGAAGTGGCTCGAGTCCGCGGGCATCGTCTGCAACAAGAACGGCATCCCCGATGACCCCCGCCCGCCCCGCGTGACCAGCGGCGTGAGGCTCGGCACCCCCGCCGTCACCACCCGCGGCCTGCGGGAGGAGCACATGGGCATGATCGCCGCGTGGATCGACCGCGTGCTCAGCGCAGGACTCGCGAACGATGGCAGCATCGGCGACGTCGCCGCGGCGGTCCGGCGCGAGGTCTCGGCCCTCTGCGAGCAGTTCCCGTTGCCGGCCTGAGGCGCGACCCCGCCGGGTACCCGCCCTCAGGGACAGTCCCCGCCCGCCACCACGTTGATGAGCGCGGCCACGTCGTCCTGGTCGGTGTTGCCGTCCTGGTTGAAGTCCGGATCGATCCCGGAGGGGTTCAGCCCGCCCCCGACCACGTTGATGAGGTACGCGACGTCGTCCTGGTCGACGTTGCCGTCCTGGTTCACGTCCGGGTCGCAGTTCGGCGCGGGGCAGACGTACCCGAACACGGTGAAGTCGTCGATCGCGGCCTCGACCAGCGAGCCCGAGCCGGCATCGTCAGCTACGAACCGCACGCGGACCTGGTTGGTAAGGCTCACAAAGTCCGCGACGCGGAACTCGTGATACAGCCACCCGCCGCTGGTTTCGGTGCCCGCTGGGCCGACCGTCTCCGCGTTCACCCACGTGGTGCCGTTGGAGGTGATGTCGACACGGAAGGTGTCGGTGTTGGGCGCCGAACCGGCGGAGTTCGAGTACCAGCGCCAGTACCCGATGCGGACGTCAGGATCGGCGCCGGCCAGTGGCAGGGCCGGCGAGAGCAACGTGGTGAACCCGCCGTCCACATCGAAACTGCCCGCGCCCGAGCCCGCGGCACGACCGGTGACCCAGCAGTTCACACCGGGGTTGGAGTGGTCGTCGCCCGGCTGCGCGCTCGTTGCGTCCGGATCGCCGCGCTCCCACTGGCCGAGAGTCGCGGTGTCGCCGGGCTGGCCGCCCACCCAGCCCGCGTCGGTTTCCATGTCGTAGGAAAGCAGCGTGGCGACGGGCGGGACGGCCTGACTCTGGTACGCGTTCGCGGGCGTGGGGAATGAGAACGAAGTTCCCGACTGGTTCGACGCCGCGAAGTAGTACCGGGCGGTCTCGAAGCAGGAGAGGCTCGGCAGGTTGGCGCCGAACCTCCCGGGGGAGATCTGCGTCATGGGGATGGGCGTGAATGGCCCGGCTCCGACGCGGGTGTGCATGACCACGCTCGATGCGTTCAGCGGCAGGCCGTGCGTCCTCACATCGACGGTGACCTGGGTGGGCGTGGCCACGGGGACCTGCGCGGGGGTGCTGACGGGGAAGAACGACACGGAGTTGTCGAGCACCCGGACGACGAACATGCCGCGATCGATGTCCGACAGCACGATGTTCCGTGAGGGGAGGAAGGGGTAGTTGTTCCAGAGGCCGT
Source organism: Leptolyngbya sp. PLA1 (assembly GCA_021405315.1). Lineage (GTDB taxonomy): Bacteria > Planctomycetota > Phycisphaerae > Phycisphaerales > UBA1924 > RI-211. The sequence continues at coordinate 63,899 of QWIH01000010.1, read as the reverse complement.
CGTAGCCGGACGCGTTGTCCTCCGGGTAGGTGTCGAAGTACGCAAACTCGACAGGCGCCAGAGGGGAGGTCACGTCGAAGACACGGAGGCCGGAGTGGTAGTTGGCCTCGAAGAGCAGGTTGTCGCGGAGGTACAGGTTGTGGTCGGTCGAGCCGGGGGTGGCGCTGGTGAACGTCCCCGCGAGGAACGGCGCGGAGAGATTCTCGACGTTCAGGATGCGTGTGAGCGTGGGCGGCACGCCCTGCGCCGGCCCGTCGATCTCGTCGTTGATGTACACGTACCGCTGATCGGGGCTCAGCCAGCCCTGGTGGCAGTACGTGACTCCGGGATAGGGAGTCACCGACATCGTGATCATGTTGGCCTTGTCGGTGACATCGATCACCGCCATGCCCGAGCTCTCGTTGAAGGCGAAGCAGATCTGCTTCCCGGCGTAGGGTCCCGTGGTGTAGGTCACGACCTGGCACTCGTGCGTGTAGCGCACCCCCCACTGCCCGGCGAACGTCGGGTTGGACGGGTCGGCCAAGGACCACGCCACCGGCCCGCCCCGCGAGTTCGTCACGCTCGTCGAGCCGGCGGTGTACAGGTACCCGGACACCTCATCCACCGCGAGCGTGTGCGTGTTGTTCAGGCCGTTGGTGGTCACATTCCGCACGAACGTCGCCACGCCGGAGTCGAGCTGGGAGATGTCAATGACCTGGACCCCGCCCCCCGCTTCGTTGGAGACATAGCAGTAGTGCTGGTAGGTCTTCACATCCGCCCAGAGGCTGTTCGTGTGGGCCACCGTCGCACGCACGACTGGGTTCCGCGGGTCGGTGATGTCCACGAACGCGACCTTGTTGTTGAGGCCCATGATCGCGTACTCGCGACCGGCCGGCGAAACCCACCCCCAGCACGAGTTGCCGTTCCCGCCCGCGTTCCCGAACGCCGGAAGGTCGATGTGGCAGAGCAGTTCCATGCCCTGGCTCTCAAAGGTCTGGGCCTGAGCCGTGGCGGCGAGACCCAGAGCCATGATGGTCAGGCCGCAACGGGCCAACAGTGTGTGGATCGTCATGCGCGCTCCCAAAGACCCCGAGCCGGGCCAGAATACCACCCGCCGACCGTTTGGCAAGACGGATAACCCGGGTGGAACCTGCAACTCCTTCGCACACCGGGCGTCCGAGGTTACCGGAGCTGTCACCCGCGAGCCGCCCTCCTGGCCTTCCGGTCGAATGGCGCCCCCCGGGACCTCCAGGCCCCGGGGACGGGCCCGGACTGGACAGCCCGGACCCGCCGCCCGATCTTCTCTCGACGGTGCCCGCACGTTCCAGAGGCCATCTCCGCGCACGGGGTTTCTCACTCCTGGAACTCGTCGTGGTGATCGTCGTGATCGCCACGGTCGCAGCGATCGCCGTTCCTCGGATGTCGAGGGCGGCGGCCGGAGCCAAGGAGTCCGCCTGCCGCGCCGCCCTGCGGACCTATCTCCAATCGCTGGAGCTCTATCAGGGAGAGCACGGCGTGTACCCCAGCGGCATCACGCCCTCGGTCCTCTCCACCCGCGAGCTGATACCCAACCCGTTCGGCGGGTCGCTCACAAACCCGATCCTGCGTGACAGCTCGGGCGACGCGTCGCTGGAGCACCCGAGCGTCAAGCGGTTCAGGGCTGACAACCCGGCCGCGAAGACGTGGTGGTACAACCCCGCGAACGGCGCGTTCAGGGCGTTGGTGCCTCAGACCGACGACGAAGCGTGGGATGCGGCGCTCTACGTGCTTCTGAACGGCCAGCCGCCGGTCGAGGGCACGCCCAAGGACCTCGAGCCCATGAACCTCGACGTGGGTACGCCCATGGACATCAAGTAGTTCGACATGCCGACCGATGCCGGCGCTGGACGGTCGCGCCGAGCCGTGCGACCGGTCAGGGCGTGCCTTTCGCCGTGCCGCGCAGCCACGCGAGCGCCGCATCGAGCACCGGATCACCCTCACCACGCCGCCATTCCACGGGATGATCCGGCGGGATGCCAACGCCCTCGAGCACCGAGCCGTCCGGGAGAAGGTCCTTCCAGGAGGGGAGGAACACGCGCACGCCCTGGCCCAGGTCGTGGGGCCTGGGGTTGCCGGAGCTCCCCCACGTCTTCTCGCCGAAAGTCTCCCGGACCCCCGCGCGGCGCATCATCAGAATGAACGACTCGTTGGAGCTCATGCACGCGGGGCCGATCAGGACCGCGACCTTGCCGTGAAACTTCGCCCCTTCGCCGGGCTCCACGACTCGATCGAACGGCCCCTCCCAGCCCTCCGGCGCGTCGGGATTGCGGATGAGGCTGCGGGAGTAGACGGTGGGCTCATCAACGAAGCACGCCGCGAACATCCGGGCGAGGCTCTCGTCGCCGCCGCTGTTGGGCCGCACATCCACAACCAGGGCCTTCGCGCCCGAAAGCTCCGCGATCGCGTCGAAGGCCGGGCGGAGGCGCTCGCGGATGTCCGACCCCCAACTGCGGATCAGGACGTATCCCACGCCGTCGTCAAACCGCCCTACCGCCACGGTGCCGTTGTCGGTCCACCGGGGCACCAGTTCCTTGAGGCGCCCCGTGTCGACATTCCAGGCCACCGAACGCCGCCCGCTCGCGAGCCGCTTGCCGTCAACCTCGACGAAGACGTGCAGGTCCTGGTTTGCCGCGAGCATCGAGGCGGCCCTCCTCGCGAACGCGGCGGGCGTGCCGGCCTCTTCAAGCTTCGCGTCATCGAACGCCGCCGACCAATCGACCTTCCTCAGATCTCGATAGGAGTAGCGAGTGTCGATCGCGCTGCGGAGCGCCCGCGTCATGTCCGCTCCCTGCTGGGGCGTGATCGTCGGCGGGGCTTCGCCCTCGCGAAGCGTGCGGAACGAGATGGGGTGCACCTCCGCGGGCTCGCCCGTGGCGCTCCTGAAGTTCCGGGCGCTCGGGCAGTTGATGCTGAGCGCGTACTCGGCACCGGCAGCGAGCTTCACGGGCACACGCAGCTCGCGGGGGCTGACCCAGCGGGGCTGGCCGTCCAGCGGCGGGAACGTCGGCCCCCCGCCGCAGATCGACCAACCGGCGGGGCTCATGTCCTGGTCAAAGCGGATGACGAGCTCTGTGGTGGCGGGGTGGATGACATCGGCGTGATCCGGGAGCGCGAACTCGACGATCGGTGGACGTGCATCGAGGATGCCCGTCAGCGCGCCGATCACCGCCGCCACACCGAGGGCCGAAACCCGGCTGTTCGTCGTCATGGAGAGAGTCTATCGGGGCGCGGAACGAAAAAGCCCCGGGCGCAGAGCCCGGGGCGAGGAGGTGGCGGTGAAACGTCGCTCGCGGTCAGGCCTTCTGGGGGGCCGAGGTGCCGGAGATGATGTCCCGCAGGTTGCCTGTGTGGACATCGACAGGTGCGGCGCCCATGGGGTCGTTGCGGCTGGCGCCGCGCGCCTCCGCCGCGGCCTTGGCCTCCGCCAGCATCGCGCTGGTGTCGTCGTCGGATTCCTCGATGGCAACCAGGGGCTTCACGCGGATCTCCTGGTAGCGGCGGAAGCCGGTACCCGCGGGGATGAGGTGGCCCAGAAGGACGTTCTCCTTGAGGCCCACGAGGGTGTCGACCGCGCCGCGGAGCGAGGCCTCGGTGAGCACCTTGGTGCTCTCCTGGAAGGAGGCGCCCGAAAGGAACGAGTCGCTGGAGAGCGCCGCCTTGGTGATGCCCAGGAGGAGCGTTCGGCCGGTCGCGGGCTTGGCACGTCGGGCCTTGGCGCCCTCCTTGCCCGCGGCCTCTGCCTTGGCGTTGGCCTCCTTGATCGCGGCCTTGGTGACGAGCTCACCCACCTTGAACTCGGTGCCTCCGACCTCGGTGATGCGGGCGTACTGCTCGATCTCGCGGTTCTTCTGCTTGAAGTTCCAGCGGTCGAGGACTTCCTGTGGCAGCAGGTCCGTGTCGCCGGGGCTCTCGACCTTCACCTTGCGGAGCATCTGGCTGAGGATGAGCTCGATGTGCTTGTCGTTGATACCCACGCCCTGGGCGCGGTAGACGTTCTGCACCTCGTCGAGCATGTAGGCCCACAGGGCCTCCTCGCCCTTGATCCGCAGGATGTCGTGGGGCACCAGCGGCCCCTCGGTGAGCGGGTCGCCCGCCTGCACATAGTCGCCCGTGTGCACCGTGAGCTGCTTGTCCGCGGGGACGTGGTGGTCCTTCTCGATCCCGGCCTCGGAGACGACCTTGATGGTGATCTTGCCCTTGCGCTTGTCGGAGAAGATCTCGACGCGGCCCGAAATCTCGGCCATGCAGGCCGGGTCCTTCGGCTTCCTGGCCTCGAAGATCTCCGTCACGCGGGGAAGACCACCGACGATGTCCTGGCTGCCGGCGGTGAGCCGGGGCTGACGGGCGAGCATCTGGCCCGCCTTGATCCGCTGACCGTCCTCGACCTCCAGACGTGCCCGGGCGGGCAGGTAATGGAAGTCCAGGATGCCGCCCTGATCGTCGACGACGTTGATCTGGGGGTGCAGGTCGCCCTTGTGCTCGATGATGACACGGGCCCGCTGGCCCTGGCCGGCGTCCTCGAGGCGGAAGGTCTCCTTCTCGACGATGTCCACGTACTTCACCACGCCGTCCTTTTCCGCGAGGATGGGGATGCGGTGCGGGTCCCAGCGGATGAGCGTCTGGCCCTTCTTCACCTCGTCGCCCGCGGAGGCGTAGACGAATGCGCCGTAGGGCACCTTGAACTTCTCGAGCTCGTGCCCGTCGGCCGAGAGCACGGCGAGCTCACCGTTGCGCTTCAGCACGGTCAGGCAGTCCTTGCCTTCGTCGTCGTGGGCGGGCACGGCGTTGCAGTCCCGGAGGTCCAGCCGACCGGAGTTGGACGCGTCGTACTTGGTGGACTCGGCGGTGCGCTGACCGACGCCGCCGGTGTGGAACGTACGCATCGTGAGCTGCGTGCCCGGCTCGCCGATGGACTGCGCCGCGATGATGCCCACGGCCATGCCCTCTTCCACGGGCTTTCCGGTGGACATGTCCAGGCCGTAGTCCAGCACCGAGCAGCCCGTGCGGCTCTCGCTGGTGAGCGGGGAGCGCACCATGACGGAGTCCACGCCGATGTCCTCGACGCGGGCGGCCATCTCGGCGCTGATGATCTGGTTCTCGCTGACGATCACCTCGCCGGTCTTGGGGTTGGTGATGGCGTTGACGCTGACGCGCCCGACGATCTGCTCGCGGAGCGGAACATCGACCTGCTCGCCCTTGTAGATCGCGCGCTTCACGATGCCGCGCTTGCTCCCGCAGTCGTGCTCGCCGATGATGACGGACTGCGCGATGTCGCAGAGCTTTCGGGTGAGGTAGCCGGAGTCGGCGGTCTTGAGGGCGGTGTCCGCCAGACCCTTTCGCGCGCCGTGCGTGGACGAGAAGTACTCGAGGATGTTGAGGCCCTCGCGGAAGTTCGCGCGGATGGGCGTCTCGATGATCTCGCCGCTGGGCTTGGCCATCAGTCCCCGCATGCCGGCGAGCTGCTGCATCTGCGTGATGTTGCCTCGGGCGCCCGAGTCGATCATCAGGTAGACGGGGTTGAGATACCAGCGGCCCCGCTTGTCCTCGTTGGCGAGTTCGTTCCCGTCGTCGTCTCGCCGGTCGGTCTTGAGGGTCTTCACCAGTTCCTTCTGGACCTCCTCGCGGCAGTGCGTCCAGATGTCCAGCAGCTGGTTGTACCGCTCGCGGGCGGTCATGATGCCCCGGTCGTAGCTCTTCTCAACCTTGTCCGCACGCTTCTGCGACTCGTCGAGGAGCGCCTGCTTGCGGTCCGGGATGCGCAGGTCCGTGATGCCGAACGACAGACCGGCCAGTGTCCCCTGCTTGAATCCCATCTCCTTCAGGCGGTCGAGGAGGTCGATGGTCGCGGCCCGGCCGGCGGCGGCGTAGCAGTCGTCGACCACGCGGGCGCAACCCTTCTTGCCCAGAGCGCAGTTGTAGAACGGCATGCCGGGGGCCAGCACGTCCGCGAAGAGGCAGCGGCCGGGCGTGGTCACGATGCGCCGGTTCGCCGGGACCTTCTCCACCGCGCCGGTCTGGCTGTTCACGATGGTGTCGAACCCGTCGAGCCTCACCACGATGCGCGTGTGGGGCCCGACCTTGCGCTGGTCCAGCGCCAGGATCGCCTCGCGCCGGTCCTTGAACCGCGGGAGCTTGTCGATCGACTTTTCCTCCGGCTCCATGAACGTGATGAAGAACACGCCCATGACGATGTCCTGCGAGGCGGAGATGATCGGCTTGCCGTTCGCGGGCGAGAAGATGTTGTGCGTGCTCAGCATCAGCACGTGAGCCTCGGCCTGCGCCTCCACGGAGAGCGGGAGGTGGACGGCCATCTGGTCGCCGTCGAAGTCGGCGTTGAAGCCGGTGCACACCAGCGGGTGCAGGCGGATGGCGTTGCCTTCCACGAGCACGGGCTCGAAGGCCTGGATGCCCATCCGGTGCAGCGTCGGGGCGCGGTTCAGCAGCACGGGGTGCTGGTAGATGACCTCCTCGAGGATGTCCCACACCGCCGCGTCGCGGCGCTCGAGCATCCGCTTCGCGGACTTGATCGTGTCCGCGAGGCCGTGCTCCTTGAGCTTGCGGATGATGAAGGGCTGGTAGAGCTCCAGCGCGATCTTCTTGGGCAGGCCGCACTGGTGCAGCTTCAGCTCCGGACCAACGACGATGACCGACCGCGCGGAGTAGTCCACACGCTTGCCCAGCAGATTCTCGCGGAAGCGGCCCTGCTTGCCCTTGATCATGTCCGTCAGGCTCTTCAGCGGGCGGTTGCTGCTGCCCAGCACGGGGCGACGGCAGCGGCCGTTATCGAAGAGCGCGTCCACCGCCTGCTGCAGCATCCGCTTCTCGTTGCGGATGATGACCTCCGGCGCGTTCAGGTCCATCAGCTTCTTCAGACGGTTGTTCCGGTTGATGATGCGCCGGTACAGGTCGTTCAGGTCGCTGGTCGCGAAGTTTCCGCTCTCCAGCAGCACCAGCGGACGCAGGTCCGGAGGGATGACCGGCACGACGTCCATGACCAGCCACGCCGGGTCGTTCTCGCTGCCGCGGATCTGCTCGATGAGCTTCAGACGCTTCGCGAAGTCCTTGATCTTCTGCTTGCTCTTGGTCGCGTTCAGGTCCTCGCGGATCTTCGCCGCCTCACCCGAGAGATCGGTTCGGTCGATGAGCTCGCGGATCGCGTCCGCCCCCATGAGCGCCCGGAACGCGTTGCCGTACTTGTCCTGCGCGGCGCGGAAGTCGTCTTCCGTCATGATCTGCTTGAACTTCAGCTCGGTGTCGCCCGCGTCCACCACCACGTAATCCTGGTAGTAGATCACCTTCTCGAGATCGCTGGTCTTCATTCCCAGGAGCGTGCCAAGCCGGCTGGGCATGCTCTTGAAGAACCAGATGTGCACCGTGGGGCTCGCGAGGTTGATGTGGCCCATGCGCTTGCGGCGCACGCGGCTGTGCGTCACCTTCACGCCGCAGCGGTCGCAGATGATGCCCTTGTACTTCGTCCCGCGGTACTTGCCGCACGCGCACTCGTAGTCGCGCTCCGGCCCGAAGATCCGCTCGCAGAACAGCCCGTCCTTCTCGGGGCGGTACGTGCGGTAGTTGATCGTCTCCGGCTTCTTCACCTCGCCGTAGGACCACGCCCGGATGTCGTTCGGCGACGCCAGGGTGATCTTGACGGCGGAGAAGTCATTGACGCGGTCGTAAACGGTGTCAGCCATGAATCGGTCCTCTGGCGTGCGTATTCCGGGCAAAAACAGGCGGTGGACTGCGGGGAACGCCGGCCCCGCGGGGGGCCGGAGGGGCGGCTAGAGCAGGCTTCCGCCCTCCAACTTCTTCTTCTCCAGCGTGACGTTCAGGCCCAGGCCCTTGAGCTCGTTGCAGAGCACGTCGAACGCGACGGGCATGCCCGCCTCGAGCTTGTTCTGGCCCTTGACCATGCTCTCGTAGATCTTCGTGCGGCCCTCGACGTCGTCGGACTTGACGGTGAGGAGCTCCTGCAGGATGTAGGCGGCGCCGTAGGCCTCCAGCGCCCACACTTCCATCTCGCCGAAGCGCTGCCCGCCCGTCCGGGCCTTGCCGCCCAGGGGCTGCTGCGTGATGAGCGAGTAGGGGCCCGTGGCGCGGGCGTGGATCTTGTCGTCCACCAGGTGGTGGAGCTTCAGGATGTACATGTAGCCGACCGTCGTCTTCTGGTTGAAGGCCTCGCCGGTCCGCCCGTCGAAGAGCTGGATCTTGCCCCCGCGGGGCATGCGGGCGAGCAGCTCGCGCGGGTGAGGATGCCCGCCCGTCTTCTCGTAGTGCTCGAGCCGCGCCGCGACGTGCTTGTTGGCCTCGTCCACGGCATGGTGGACCTCGTCCTCGGTCGCGCCGTCGAAGACGGGCGTGACGGCCTGGAACCCGAGCACCTTCGCGGCCCAGCCCAGGTGCGTCTCCAAGATCTGCCCGACGTTCATTCGGCTGGGCACGCCCAGCGGGTTGAGCAGCACCTCCACGCTCGTGCCGTCTTCCATGAACGGCATGTCCTCCTCGGCGACGATGCGGGCGATGACGCCCTTGTTGCCGTGGCGGCCGGCCATCTTGTCTCCCACCGACAGGTGGCGCTTGGTGGCCAGATAGACCTTCACCATCTCGAGCACGCCGGTGGGCAGTTCGTCGCCACGCTTCATGTGGCTGACCTTGCGGGCCTTCTCGGCGATGAGGGCCTGGATGCGGGGCCAGAACTGCTTGTGCAGGGTCTCGGCCTGGCCCTTGGTGTCCTTGCTTCCCTTGGCCCACTTGATGTCGAAGGTGCGGATCTGCTCGAGAATGACCTCGGGGATGTCGCTGGCGCCGACCTTCTGACGGGTCATCGGGTCGACCATGGGCGTGCCCACGGCGTCGTTGATCGCGCCGGTCATCTGCTTGAACAGAGAGATCGCCTTCTCGTCCATCTGCCGCTCGTAGTCGGCGATGTCCTTCTTGAGCTGCTTCTTCTGCTCCTCGTTCATGTGGAGCCGGCGGCTGAACTTCCTCGCGCCGATCACCACGCCCTCCACGCCCGCGGGAACTTCCAGCGAGTCGTTCTTCACGTCCTCGCCGGCGCGACCGAAGATCGCGTGCAGCAGCTTCTCCTCGGGGGTCAGCTCGGTCTTGCTCTTGGGGCTCACCTTGCCGACGAGGATGTCGCCGGGTCCGACGCGGGCGCCGATGCGGATGATGCCGTTCTCATCCAGGTTGCGGAGCATCTTCTCGGAGACGTTGGGGATGTCGCGCGTGAACTCCTCGCGGCCCAGCTTGGTCTCGCGGATCTCCACGTCGAAGGCGTCGATGTGGATGCTGGTGAAGACGTCGTCCTTCACGAGGCGCTCGTTGATGACGATGGCGTCCTCGAAGTTGTACCCGTCGAAGGTGTTGAACGCCACCAGCACGTTCTTGCCGATGGCCAGCTCGCCCATCTTCGTGCTGGCCCCGTCCGCGATGACCTGGCCCTTCTGCACGACCTGCCCGAGCTTCACGACCGGACGCTGGTTGAGGCAGGTGCGCTCGTTGAGCCCGACGAACTTGCGGAGCACGTACTCGTCCGCGTTGTCGATGATGATGCGCTCGCTGTCGACCGCCGTGACGGTGCCGGGGTTCTTCGCCCGCACCACCATGCCGGAGTTGTGCCCCACGGCGCTCTCGACGCCCGTGGCGATGCTGGGCGGATCGACCTTGATGAGCGGCACGGCCTGACGCTGCATGTTGCTGCCCATGAGCGCGCGGTTCGCGTCGTCGTGCTCCAGGAAGGGGATCAGCGCCGCGGAGATGCCGATGATCTGCTTCGGGCTGATGTCCAGGTAGTCCACGCTGGACGAGTCCGCCTGCGCGAGCTCCCCGTTCACGCGGGCCACGATGTGGCCCTTCCGCAGGCGGCCGTCGTCGCTCAGCGAGTCCGCCGGCGCGAGCACGGCCCGCATCTCTTCGTCCGCGCGCAGGTAGACGACCTTGCCGGTGGCCTTCCCGTCCTTCACCTCGCGGTAGGGCGTCCGAAGGAAGCCGTACTCGTCGATGCTGGAGTACAGCCCCAGGCTCGCGATCAGTCCGATGTTCGTGCCCTCGGGCGTCTCGATGGGGCAGATGCGCCCGTAATGGCTGATGTGCACGTCGCGGACCTCGAAGCCCGCACGCTTGCGGTTGAGGCCGCCGGGTCCGAGGGCGGAGAGCCGGCGCTCATGCACCAGGCTCGACAGCGGGTTGGTCTGATCGACCACCTGCGAGAGCTCGCTCCGCCCGAAGAAGAAGTCGATGGCGCTGCTGATGGACTTGGTGTTCACCAGGTCCGCGATCTTGATGACCTCTTCAGGGTCCTTGACGCTCATGCGCTCCTGCACGGTGCGGCGGAGCTTCAGGAAGCCCTTGCGGAGCTCCTCCACCGCCAGCTCGTCGAGCGTGCGCAGTCGCCGGTTGCCCAGATGGTCGATGTCGTCCACCACCGCGATCGGCCGGCCCGTCTTCGCGTCCGTCCGACCGCTGCGGAGGTCGAGCAGGTACTGGATCACCCGCAGGAAGTCCTGCGGCGTGATGAACATCAGGCTCTCCGACGTGTTCAGCTCGAACTTCCGGTTGATGCGGAAGCGGCCCACGCGCCCCAGCCGGTAGCGGTTCTCGTCGAAGAACTTCTCGATGAAGAGCGTCTTGGCCTTCTCGATCTGGGGCGGATTGCCCGGGCGGAGCTTCGTGTAGATCCGCAGGAGTGCCCGCTCGTAATCCGTGGAGTTCGCGAACGCGTCGCTGTTCTTGTTCTCGATGTCACGCTTCTCCTCCTCCACCGCGATGGTGTTGAGGATCAGCGCGTCGCTGGGGTTCTCGATCACGCGGACCTTCTTCAGGTCGCTGTTCTGCACCACCGTCGCGTTGTCGCCGAACTGCCGCCCCACGTGCACCAGCACCTCGCCCGAGTTGGGGTCGATGATGTCCGCGGCGGCCCAGTGCTCGGGCTTCACCTTCTCCGGGGCGATCTCGGAGACCTCGTAGAAGAGCCTCAGGAGCGCATCGGTGGACGCGACCGACTCGTCGAGGCAGCGCAGGAACGTCGTCGCCGCGAGCTTCGTGCTCTGGTCGATCCGCATCGCCAGCACGTCCTTCTTCGTGACCTCCAGCTCGATCCACGAGCCCCGCTCGGGGATGACGCGGGCGCTGTGCAGCGGACGGTCGGCCTCGCTCGACAGGATCGAGAAGTCCACGCCGGGAGAGCGGTGCAGCTGGCTGACAATGACGCGCTCGGCGCCGTTCACGATGAACTCGCCGCCGCCCATCATGATGGGGAACTCGCCGAGGTAGATCTGCTCCTCGGGCGTCTCGGGCTTGCCCTCGCGCTTCAGGAGAAGGCAGATGCGGAACGGCCGGCCGTAGGTCAGCCGCAGCTCGCGACACTCGTCGGAGGTGTACCGGGGCTCCTCGAGCGCGTACGAGACGTACTCGAGCTTCATGGTCCCGTCGTAGCTCTCGATCGGGAAGACCTCGCGCAGCAGCGACTCCAGGCCGAGGGTTCCATCCCGCTCGTCCGGGCTCCGCTCGAGCTGGAGGAACCGCTCGTACCCGTCGGTCTGGACCTTCGTCAGGTCCGGCACCGGCAGGCCGTCGCCACGCTTGGCGAAGTTGCGGATCTTGATTTCGGTCCCATTCACGCCCGACGAAGACATCGCAGCCATCGGTATCCTCTACGATGGAGAGTCGCAGACCCGCCCCCGCGCGCCAACGCGCGGCGCGAGCAGAGTCACACGTTCCTAGGATTCATGTCGTTCAACGGCTCGTCCCACTCGCATCCGCCTGCACCACCGCCCTGGGAAGAACCCGGAAGTATAACCGCCGAAAGCCCTTTGGACAACCGACAGGGAAAACCCCCCCGGCCTCGCGACCGGGGGGGTCGATCCAGTGTCCTGTTGTGTCGACCCTTCGGGAAGGCATCCGAACGCCCCCCGAAGATCGCCACCAACGCCGAACCGGCCGTCTTAGGCCAGCTCGATCGTGGCGCCCTGCTCTTCCAGGGACTTCTTGAGCTTGTCGGCATCCTCCTTGGAGAGGCCGGTCTTGACCGCCTTGCCGGGAGTGTCCACCAGAGCCTTGGCTTCCGCCAGACCCAGGCCCGTCGCCTCGCGGACGACCTTGATGACCTGGATCTTCTTGTCGCCGGCGGCCTTGAGGACGACGTCGAAGCTGTCCTTGACGGGCGCCGCGGCCGCGCCGCCGCCGCCGCCACCCGCCGCCATGACCACGGCCCCGCCCGAGGCGGCCTCGATGCCGTAGGTCTCCTTCATGTACTTGCCCAGGTCCACCGCCTCCTTCAGGGTCAGGCCGGCGAGCTTGTCACCCAGGTCCTTGATCTTCGCGTCAAAGGTCGTATCGGACATGTCGTGCACCTTTCTCTTACTGGCCTCGGGGGGTGCCCTTGGCCGAACGATTCCCGAGAGGGGCCGGAACGTTCCGGCGTTTCATCCGCATCGCGGACCAGTCGGGAACAGACGTGTGTTCACGCCCCGCGGCGGGGCGATCATCAACGATCGAATCAACCGGCCTTCGCGATTGCCTCGCCCTTCTCCAGCTTGCCCTCGATGGCCTTGACAAGGCCGGCAACGGTGGAGCCGGGCCCCTGGAGCTGCGCCACGAGCTTGCGCGCGGGGCTCACCACCAGCGTCACGACGTTCGCGATGGCCTCGTCCTTCGTCGGGAACTTGCTGAGTTCCTCGACGCCGGCCTTGCCCTTGTAGAGCTTCCCGTCGAGCACGGCGCCCTTGAGCTCCAGCTTGGGCAGCTTGGCGGCGATCGCGACCACCTCACGCGCCACCTCCACGACGGACTCGCCGCCGTGGGCCAGTGCGTTCGCGCCGGAGAGCAACTCCTCGAACGAGGCGAGGCTCGAACCCTCGAAGGCCTTCCTCGCCAGGGAGTTGCGGATCACGGTGATCTTGATGTTCTTCTTGGCCAGGGCGTGCCGCATCTTGGTCGTGTCGGTGCCCTTCACGCCGCGGATGCTGATGAGCATCGCGTCGGGGTACGACGCCGCGTCGCCGGCAATGCGGGCCTTGTACTCCCGCATGATCATGGACTTCATCGTCTTCGACATGGCTGTCTCCTATCGGCTGTGCTGTGTGGAGCTGTGCTGCTGGGCTCAGTGCTCGGCGACAGCCGACACGAACTTCACCTGGACGCCGGGGGTCATGGCGCCGCTCACGGTCACCTTCTTGACGTACTGGCCCTTCACGCTCGCGGGACGGGTCTTCTCGATGGCGTGGATGAAGAACTCAAGGTTCTCCGCGAGGCTCGCCTCGGGGAAGCTCATCTTCCCGAGCACCGCGTGCACGTTGCCGAACGTGTCCGCACGGAACTCGACCTTGCCGGCGGAGTACTCCTTGACGGCCTTGGCCACGTCCGGGGTGACGGTCCCCGCCTTGGGGCTGGGCATGAGGCCCTTGGGGCCCAGCACCTTGCCCAGCTTGGAAACTACCCGCATCATGTCGGGGCTCGCGATCGCGACGTCGAAGTCCATCCAGCCCTTCTCGATCTCCGCGACCAGCTCCTCGCCGCCCGCCTTGATGGCGCCGTTCTCGAGCGCCGCCTTGCTGACGTCGCTCTGACAGAACGCGATGACGCGCTTGGTCTTGCCGATGCCCTTGGGCAGGCTGATCGCGCCGCGCAGAGCCTGGTCGGCCTGCTTGGTGTCGAGGTTCAGGTGCATGCAGACGTTCACCGTCTGGTCGAACTTCGGGGCCTTGAACTTCTTGAGCAGGCTGACCGCCTCCGACGCCGCCACGGGCCCGTCGGGGATCATCGCCTGGTTCGCCTTCGCTCGCTTGGTGATTCGCAGTGCCATGGTGTGTGTGCTCCTGTAGTTCGGGCGTCAGGCGACGACCGTGACCCCCATGGATCGTGCGGTTCCCTCGATCACGCGCATCGCCGACTCCACGCTGTGGGAGTTCAGGTCGGCCATCTTCTCCTTGGCGATCTTCTCGACCTGCGCCTTGGTGATCTTCCCGACCTTGTTCTTGTTCGGAACGCCCGAGCCCTTCTCGATCCCCGCCGCCTCGATGATGAGCGCCGACGCCGGGGAACTCTTCAGCTCGAACTCGAAGCTCTTGTCCGAGTACACCGTCACGATGCACCCGACCTTCTTCCCCTTCACGTGCTGCGTGGCGGCGTTGAACTTCTGGATGAACTGCCCGGGGTTCACACCCTTGGAGCCCAGCACAGGACCCAGCGGCGGCGCGGGCGTTGCCGCCCCGCCCACTGCCATCAGCTTAAAGACGTTTGTGACTTCTCTCTTGGCCATCGTTCCAACCTCCCACCGGCGCCATGGGCCGACCCGGCCAGGGTCGGCGACGCTCGGTAGTGCCCGCGGTCCGAGTTTTTCCGAATGCCCTTCGGGGCGCCCGGTCCTCTCGAGTGAAGAGGCAATGCTAGCGCCTTCCCCGCTCAAGGCAAGGCTTTGGCCATCACCTCCCGGGGAACCCCTCCCCCTCCGATGCCTTAGGCCATCCTATCACATTCCTTACAGCGGGCCGCGGCGTCCGATGGCTCAGGGCGCGAGCGCGGACGTCATCGCCGCGTCCAGTTCCGGGTCAATCCCCTGCGCCTTGGCCTTCCCCAGCATGGCCCGGGCTTGCTCCGCCTTGCCCTGCGCCTGCATGAGGACCGCCACCGTCCACCATGACGAGGCGCTGCCCAGTCGGTTCGCGTGCATCACGGCCCGGATCACAAGATCGCGAAGCCCCGCGTCGCGCAGGCCGAGCTCCTCGGCCCTGAGCGGCTCGCGCGCCAGCGACGGCTCCGCCCGGTATGCGCTCCGCATCATGGCCACGCCGTCGTCGCTCCGCTTGTCGAGCAGGAGCGCCGCCGCGAGCAATCTCATGGCCCGCGCATCCTCAGGTTCCGCACCCAAGTGCAGCGTGAGCGCCGCGATCGCCTTCGGTACCTCGCCCTCCCGCAGGAAGCCGACCCCACGCTCAAGGTCTGTCGGCGGAGGGGGCGGGGTCTCCGGGATCGTCGGGCTGCCCACGCTCGGCACCGGCAGCACGATCACCTGAGGCTGCTCCTGCTGCATGGGCGTGGCGTACCACGCGCCCCGCGTGTAGCCGATCGGATACGGGTAGGAGTAGCCGCCCGGAAGCCATCCCGTGTCGCAGTGTCCGGAGACGCCGCGTGTCGTCTGTCCTGTGCCCAGGTGGAAGTCGATCCCCCACTTCTCGCCACGGTAGGTTCCGTCGACCGTGAGACCGGAGCCATCCGTGACGACTCCGGTTGAGGGCCGCTCCCAGCCCACGGGACACGGCCGCGGCACCGGGCGGCACGGGAACACAGGCCGCGAGGGGCCGCTCGACGGAGGCAGAACCGCAGCCGGAGTCGGCGCGATCAGAGGCGTGCGCCGCTCCAGCAGATTGATGTTCGCGCGTCCCGCGCCCACTCCCCACGAAGGACCGCTGGGAATCACCACGCGCTCGGGCTGCGCCTGGCCCATCGCGGAGGAGCACAAACCCACAGCCGCCACCATCGCGATCGTCCGCATGAATCACTCCTCGTGTTCGGGGGGTCGGGCGCCGCCCGCTTCTGAGCTTCGGCCCCTTCAGTCTACCTATTCGACACCCGAGCGGCGTCCGGGTTCACACTTCGGGCAACCGGGTGGTATCCTCACATCATGAGGCCTCTGCTCCGCCGCCGTGCCGCTGTTCTGCTCGCGATGTGTTCGGGGGCGGCCTGCCTGTCCGGCTGCTCCTCGTTCGGTGGCGGCGGGACGCCCCGGGTCGCGAGTACCTCCCCGGACGGAGGCGCCCTGTCGCTGGACCTCCCCACGCGCTGCTTCACAGCCCGGGACGGCAACTGGGCCGACTTCTATCTGACGGACCTCCCGCCCGAAGTCTTTCACCAGGGCGCGGATGCCTCCGCCCTGCGGGGGACCATCCTCCACGTTCACATGTTCCTGAACCCGAAAGCCGGGCGCACCCCGCTCTCGCCTTCCGCCTCTACCTGCATCGTGCGGGTGCTCGTCATCGCCGACGGGCAGATCGGCGTCTACGGCGGGGGCGGGTTCATGTCTCGCGGGGGCGGGGTCGACGAAGCCAACCTCACGGCGCGCCTCCGTGCGGGCACGCTCGAACTCACGCGCGCGACGCCGGGTTTCGCCGACGCCCTCGGGCAGTCGGTCGTGAGCGGGACCTTCTCATGCCCTCGCGATGACCGCGAGGCCCTGCTGATCTCTCGGGCGATGACCGCGCTGGCCTGGCACGCCGCGGAGGTCACGCCCCAGCCGCTCGTGGATGTCGCACCGCCTCCCCCCGCGGCTCCCTGAGCACCGGAACTCTCCAGGCAGCCCGGCTCCTCACCCGGTTGCGCAAAGCGAACACGGCCCGGGAGGCGCTCCTCCCGGGCCATGGTGTTTCTGCCGAAGCTGTCGATCAACCGATCGACGAGAGCGGGTTGAGCAGACCCAGCGGGATGCCCGTCGTCGCCCAGCCGCCGTTGACCGCCAGGTCGTAGTGGACCATGGTCGCGGCGAAGGGCAGGTTGGACGCAAGGTCGACGCCGAACCACTGCGGGCCGGAGCGCTGCGTGATGATCTCGGGCCGCTCGTGGAGCTTGACCTCCGCGAAGCCACGGGCACGGATCGTGGTGGTGAAGGATGAGGTCGAGCCGTCGAAGAAGACGAGGTTGATCGTGACGGTGTTGGAGAGGCCGGTGGGGTTGTAGAGGTAGAGCGTCTCGAACTGCTCGCTCCCGGCGGTGCTGGTGTTGATGAACGCGTCGCCGAAGCGGAACTGGGTGCCCGCGACGGTGGTTGGCGTGGTGGAGTCCGCGTCACCCTGCTGATACTCCGCGCTGGTCGCGACGACGGCCTCGCTCGCCGACCACCGGACGCCGGCGGGCTGATCCGCGAGCAGGCCGAGCGACGCGGCGGTGACGATGGCCTGGCCCTTGGCGGCGATCTCGATGCTCCGTCCGAACTGGGGCAGGTTCTCGCGGACGTAGGTGCCGGTGAGCGTGACGGTGATCGCCACGTCGTTGGGGTTGAAGAAGGTGATGTCGGAGTTGACCTTCGAGCTCTGCGCGATGTTGGTGATCACACCGACCTTCGAGCCGCCCGTGGGGTCGCCCAGCGTGGCCCAGCCCGCGTCGCCGCCCGGCGTGTAGTGGCTCATGGATCCGACGATGCCGATGAAGGCCGAGTCGTTGGCGGAGTTGGACGCGACGGCGGAGAGACGGACACCGAAGGAGCCGATGGGGAACTCGGTGATGTCGTTGATGGAGAACCCGCCGCGGCGGAGGGCTCCGAACGTGCGGACGAGAGAAACCTCCGAGCCGTCCTTGAAGGCGGTGAGCGTGACGGTGATGTCGAAGTTGTTGGGGTTGTAGAGCAGGATGTAGTCCTGCACCGCGCCCGGGTTGCGCTCGACGCGCGGGAAGTACCACGTGGGCGAGGTCGTGGAGGTCAGGCTGTCGCCGATGGCGTTGCCGAAGTCGTAGTGGGCGAGCGTCGCGCCCAGGGGCTGATCGGACTCGAGCACGATGGAGTAGGGCGTGTCACGCAGCACGCCGGGCGTGATGTACGAGGCGCCGTCGACGATGGTCAGGCCGCCGCGGCTGTTCGCGGGGATCGTCGTCGTGCCCAGGAACGACTCGAGCTGACTCCCGGACTCGTAGCGGAGGTACACGCTGTAGGTCGCCGCGACGTTGTTCGGGTTGGTGATGGAGAGGAACTCGCGGATGTTGTCGTTCGCGTACCCCTCGGGGAAGTAGAGGAAGTTGGTGAAAGGCTGCACCTGCACGCGGATCTGGTACGAGCCGGTGGATTCGCCGAGCCCGTCCACAACGACCCAGTACTGCGTGCCCGCCGGAGACACGAAGTCAACGGAGGCCGTCGTTCCGGGGATGCCATCGGCATCGAAGCGGACCTCCGAGGTCACGAGCTCGTTCGCCGCGTTCAGGATCCGGACCGACGCGTCGAGGATCGACCCGCTGGGCGTCGTGATCTGCACGAAGACCTTGCCCGCCGCCGCGGTGGTGAAGGTGAACAGATCGCGGTCGTGCGCCGGGCTGATCACGTCGAAGGCGGCGCCGTAGCCGGTGCGCGGGTTGAGAGTGATCGCCGTGGGCGTGTTGAAGTCGATGACGGAAGGATCGGGACCGCCGCCTCCGCCGCTGGGCACCGGCCCGGTGATCCGCAGCGAGTACTCGCCCGTGAGCGGGTCGGAGCTGTTGTCAATGGCGGAGATGAGCACGTAGTACCGCGTGCCGGCGGCCGCCGCCGTCACGGTGGTTGACACTTCCTCCAGCGCCGCGCTGCCGCTCACATCCGCGATGAGGTTCAGGCCGGCATCGAAGACGCGCAGTCGCGGCACGAACCCGCCCGCCGCCGCGAACGGCGTCAGACGGATCTGCTGATTGCCCGCCAGCAGCGAGACGAACGTCACGAGGTCGGTGTCATTGGTCGGGCTCAGACGCGAGTTCGAGGGGTCGCCAGCCTCGCTGCCACCCATCTGCGCGATGCCCGTCGTGGTGTTGAAGAAGACCTGGTCCGTCGCGGCGAGGGTGAACTCGCCCTCGTTCGGGTGGTCGTCGATCGGGGGCGTCTGGATGGAGAGATTCCACTCGCCGTTGAGCGTGGTGTTGACGTTGGGATTGCCCGGATCCTCGAAGCCCCACACGACCACGAAGTACTGCTGGCCGCGGACGACATTCACGCTCACCGAGAGCGGGTCGGAGCCGGTCGTATCGCCGCCGATGCTGTCGGCGAGGATCGTGCCCGAGCTGTTCATGACGCTGATCCGCAGTCGCAGCGTGCTGACGCCCTCACGATCGACCGTGAGCGTCGCGACGCCGCCTGCGGGCGCCGTGAACTTGACGAGGTCCGAGTCGGTGTCGATCTCGACATCACCCGTGAGGGTGCCAAGGCCGGTGGAGGCATCGATGACGACGCCCGACGCGAGGGGGAACTCGCCGGTGTCCAAGGTGGAGTCGAGGTCGGTGTCGCCGTCGGGCTGGTCGTCGGTGGGCGGGAACGTGAGCGAGACGGAGTACCGGCCGTAGCCGCCGGAGGAGTTCGCGTCCTCGACGACCATGTAGTAGAAGGGATAGTCCCGGGCCGGCGGGCCGTCCTTCTCGCGGGAGGGCGAGAGGGGGACGATGAGGCGGGAGTTGACGGTCGTGCCCGAGGCGTTGTCGTTGAAGGCCACGCGAACGAGGATCGGGTTGCCCAGCGGGTCCTCGCTCAGTTCGTAGAGCGTGACGGTCGGGTCGAGGGTGCTGTCCAGCGAGGTGACCGTGACGGTCATGGAGGCGAAGAAGTCGGGGAAGGCGAAACGGAAGAGGTCGGTGTCACCGGGCTCCTCGATGGAGCCCGCGATGGAGCCCTGGCCCAGGAAGTCCCGCAGCGTGATGGACTGCGCATCGGCGAGCTTGGCGAAGTCGGCGTAGTCGTCGACCTCCGGCACGTTGGAGACGGTCACGGTGTACGCGCCCTCGCTCCCGCCGGAGCCCAGGACCACGATGCCGTACCGCCCGCCACGGATGGCCGAGCCGCTGATGATCTGCCCGCCGTCGTTGGTCGGGTTGCCGATGGCGATGAGGTTCGTGCCCTGGTCAGTGATCTCGTAGAGCACGAGCGCGGCGTCGAGGACGGACCCGGTGGGCCGGGTGAGCCTGACCTGCAACTCCCCGGAGCCCGGGGAGATGAACGTGAAGGAGTCGACATCAACGGCCTGGAAGGGCGTGTTGTTGATGACGCCCGAGATCGAGCCCACGCCGTTCTGGCCATGGCGGAGGTCGCCCATGATGATGGGCGTGGCGAGGTTGAACGCCGCCGCGTTGGGGTTGGTGTCGATGTGGTCGTCCTGCACCGTCTGCCCGTTCTCGACGTCGTTCGCGAGCTGAGGCATGGCGTTGAGCAGAAGCTGATAGCCGCCGGTCGCGCGCCGGATATCGGTCTCGCGGGCGATGTTGGGCACGCGGTCCTCGATGAGGGCCGGCGAGCCGTCCTGGAACATCATCCCGCTCTCGACCTGGATGTAGTACGTGTTGCCCGCGACCACGGGGATGACGACGCGCGGATCACGCCCGAAGAACCGGTTGATCACCGGGTTCCCGTTCCCGTCCACGAGGTTCGCGAACTGGATGTCCGCGAACTCGCCGGCGATCGCCGGGTTGTCGTCCGCGTACGCGATCTGCTCGAAGTCGTTGCGGAAGACTCGGATGGCCCCGTCGAGCAGGCTGGTCTTGGTCCGCACCTGCTGGCCGTCGGTGACCAGGCCGCGGAAGTCCGTGCCGTACTGCTCGCCGTACGCGTCGATCAGCAGGCTCGTGCTGAGGCGGATCTCGACGTTCCCCGTGAACTCGGCGCGGAAGAGGTACAGGTCGGTGTCGTCGATCGTCTCGATGTTGCCAAGGTCCGTGGTCGTCTGGAACCGCAGGTTGGTCGAGGGGTTGATCTTCTGCACGCGCTGCGCGTTGCCGTGCAGGGGCTGGGTGTTCGCCGCGACGAAGTTCGTCCCGTCGCCGGTCGCGAGGGTCGATCCCACCGGGATCGCACTCACGAACTGGTTCTCGTCGGGCTCTTCGACCATCACGGCGTTCACATCGTCGAGCACGCCGTCGCCGTTGAGGTCCACGGGGAGGGCATCGGCGATGACGGTGAGGGTGTACCGACCCGTGCCGGTGCCCGACACCTCGATGTAGTACGTCTCGCCGCCCCAGATCGGGGGCATCTCGAACTGGGGCTGCGCGCCCGCCGCCGCGAGGGAGTAATCGATCGAGCCCGCCGGATCGGGGAAGGGCGGGGACTTGGTCTCGTTGCTGTAGATGAGCGTGAAGGTCGAGTCGTACACCCGCACGAACGCGTTGATGAACGACCCGTCGCTCCCCGCGACCGTGATCTCCATGCGCGTCTGGCGCCGGTCGTGACGGTCCCACTCGAGCGGGTTCCCGTCGTCGAAGGGGGAGAGCGCGAACACCGTCGCGTTCGCGGGCGGGTTGGCGGCGGTGTTCTCCACGCCGTTGGTCATGCGCGAGTACGCGAAGAAATCCGCGACCTGCCCGCGGAAGGCGGAATACTGGGCAACGTGGTTCGCGCGCAGGCCGGCGGGAGATCCGTCGTCGATGAGCGTGAAATCGCCGCCGGCGTAGAGCACCTGCTGGGGGGCGCCCGTGCGGAGATTCGTCGCGATGCCGGGCTCCTGCTCGTCGTTCACGACGGTGAGCGCGCGGACGGCCCCCTGCGGGCCCGCGCCCTGGGAGAACCAGCCCCACGCGCCGAACCCGCCGTCCTCGCCCTCGAAGGTGTCGAGGCCGATGAGGTTGTCAAACCCGTTGAAGCCGGTCCACGAGCCGCCCACGACCAGCACGGGGTCGATGGTGGTGTTGTTGATGTCCGCGGGGTCCCAGACGGTGAGCGCGAAGACCTCGGCGTTGGGGATGCCGGTGTCGTTGTCCGTGATGTCGGTCCAGTTGATGAAGGGGTTGAATGTCGGGCTCTGATCGTCGAGATCGCCCTGCAGCAGGCCGAACCGCGCGATGTTCTCGCGGTTCACGCCGCCCGCGGACGTGAACGAGCCGCCCGCCACGAGCATCGGCGCGTCGATGAACTCGCCGGGGTTCTCCGGGTCCTCGATGGTGAAGGTCGCGGTCGTGAAGGCGTTGATCACGCCGGCGACGCTCGTGTCGACCACCGGACGCGAGGGGGACACAAAGATCTCGCCCGGGGGCGTGGGGTCTCCGAGCAGGCCGACGGAAACGGCGAAGTTCTCGTCGTTGCCGTTGATGTCGAAATCGCCGCCGATGAACAGCGACGGCTCCGTGTCCCGCACGCCCAGCACCTCGTCCAGCGGGGGTGGGCCCGCGGTGGCCTGGCGCTCGGTGAGCGCGTAGGCCGGATCGAAGACGGAAAGCGCCCGCACGGACCCGTTGTCGATGCCCGCGCCGATCGGAAGAACGCCAACCTCGAGGTTGATGTACGCGAGCCGCTGCACCGCCGCGCCGCCGATGTCCGTGAAGTCGCCGCCCAGCACCAGACCCTCGTCCAGCGTGTCCTCGGGCAGCGTCGACTGCGGGTCGATGTCCCAGGGCACCGGGTTGTAGATGGTCGCGGCCCGCACGGGCCCGTTCGCGTCGCCCAGCGTGGCCCATTCGAACCGGCCGGTCTGCGTGTTCTGGACCCAGAACGCGAGGTTCTTGATGATCTGCGGGCCGAAGGGCGTGGGGATGATCAGATCGAAGTCACCACCCACAACCAGCACGCGGTCGGTGAAGCCGTTGGCCGGCTGCGCCGTGGGGTCGGTGTCCCAGTCCTGGAGGACGTAGATCTCCGGACCCGCGGTGCCCGCGGTGTCCGCGTTGTCGTTGAACCCGTACGTCACGTTCTCCTGCTCGTCGAAGAACTGCGCGCCGGTGAACCAGTAGTCCGCGGCGTCCCACAGCGTGAGGTTCCTGCTCCCCACAGGCCACGCCGTGCCCGGGTCCGCCGTGTCGAAGATGCCGCCGATGAACAGCGACGTCCCGTTGTCGTCGTTGTTGCCCGAGTAGTCGATCAGCATGTCGACCTGGGGCACGATCTGGAAGAGGTCCGTATCGCCCGCGGTCCACAGGCGGCCCGTGCCCTGCGCGCCCACGCGCAGCCCGCGGTCGCGCACCACGTTCTGGTCGGCATCAAACGTGGCGAAGGGATCGGTCCACGTGAGGCCGGTGGCGAGGTTGAACTGCCTCCGGATCCGCTCGAGATCCGCGGGGGTGGGGGTCTGCGGGATCGTCGGCGTGTTGACGTGGTCGTCGACCGTCGTGGTGCCGTTGCTGGGCGTGAAGGTGTGCTGGGCCTCGATGTTCACCGTGTACTGGACCTGGCTGTTGATCTCAAAGCCGTCCACCACGACGAAGTACTTCTGCCCGCCGACCAGCCGGATCTGCAGCTCCGCGCTCGCGCCCGAGTAGTTGTCGTTGAACCCGATGAGGTTGCCCGAGGCGTCGTACACGCGCACCGCGGGGTCGGTGACGGGCGCGAGCCCCGTGGGCTGCACCGTGATGAACGCCAGACCATCGCCCTGCGCCGTGAAGTCGTACAGGTGTGTCTGGAACGTGGGCGCGGGGATGTTGGGCGTGGGGGGAGTCGTCGGGGCGCCGAAGCCCTCGAACGCGCCGCCCGGCACCGAGCCGAGCCGCCGGACGGGGTTCAGCTCGATGTTCTCCGACGCCGTGTCCACGACGATGTAGAACGGCCCGGTCGCGAGCGAGACATCGAACGCCGGGTTCGCCGCGTTTCGGGGCCTCACCTCGTCGCTGCGCACACGGAAGTAGTACGTCGCGCCCGGGGTCGCCTTGAACGCCGCAAACGCGTCGTTGATCCGTCCCGCGTCGCTGTCCGCGGAGATCAGAACGCCCGCGGCGTTGTAGATCTCCACCCGCGTGTCCATGCGGTCCGGGATCGTGCTCGCCGGCAGCGGCGCCGGGTTGTAGTTGCTGAACTGCACGTTCACCGTGACCAGGCTGTTGTGCGACGCGTCGTTGGGCGCAATGAACCGATAGACCACGTCCTCCTGGCGGCGGGTCAGCGCATCCACGATCGGCGTGGGCGGGACCGCGGGCGGCGCCGGGGGCGGGCTGCCCGCCTCGATGCCGATGCCCGTCTCCGTCCACAGATCAAAGGTCTTGCTCGTCGCGCCGATCTGCAGCGTGTACGTGTTGTTCGTCGGCTGATTCGGCGCGGTCCCCGAGAAGTCGCTCGAGACCACCACGAAATAGGTGCGGCCCGCCTCCGCCACGAACCCCGCCCAGCCATCTCGCTGCACGCCGGACGTCAGGCTGCCGTTGGACGTTCCCTGCGCCACGATGTCCGCCAGGTCCGCAGAGCCGTACACCGTCACCCGGGTGTTCAGGCTGCTCGTGGGTGTCTCGTTGACCGTGTCCGCCAGCACACGCACGAAGTCGTTGCCCGTCGCCGTGAACTGGTAGTAGTCGTTGTCCGTGGAGTTGACCGCGGGATTGATCGCCCCGGCGGAGGAGCCGTTGCCCTGCCCGTCCAGCGTCACGACGATCGCCGTCGCGAACGACCCTTCGAGGAGCTTGCGGTCCTCGAGCGTCATCGCGCCGTCGAACGGCCGCTCTCCCTCGGCGCCCATCGCTCGCCCCACATGCCGGAGCAGCGCGTCGATCCGCGAGCCGCCTGCGCGCCCGAGGCCGAACTTGCCGAAGAGAGAACGAAGGGTCCTGCTGTTCATGTCGGGCTCCACAAAGACTCTGTCCAGTTCCATGAACGCGCCGGATCATTCCGGCGCTGCGCTTGCTGTGTCTCAAGCCGAGCGACCGTCGGGCTTTCGCTCCGAACGGCGGCGGTCAGTCTGCTCCGGGCAGCGCTTTCACCGCCATCGCCGCGGAGGCGTAGGCAGCGCGACCACCGCACCCGCTCTTCCGACACCAGCATAACGAAGTCCACCGCTCGCCGTCCAGTACCCCGATTTGAATCCGAACAAATTGTCAGGTCCACCGGGTCCGACCGTACTCCGAACGCCGTCCATTCCCTTCGCACCAAGACCCCGCCTGTTGCCTCCGCCTCGCCCGTTTCTCAGCCTTGCCCCACCACCCCCCGGGTAACATCCGTCATGCCCACCGTTCATCCCTTCGCCGGCGTCCAGTTCGCCGCCCACGGCGATCTCTCCGCTCTCGTCGCCCCTCCGTATGACGTGCTCGATGCCGAGGGGAAGCGGCGGCTGCTCGCCAAGGACCCGCGCAACATCGTCGCGATCGACCTCCCTCACACCCCCGCCAAGGAGTTGGGTCCGCCCGACGCCTACGCCGCCGCGGGAGACAGGTACCGCGCTCTCCTCCGGGACGGCACGCTCAAGCGCGCCGCGACACCCACCATCTACGCCTACCGCCAGACCTTCACAGGCCAGTCGGGAGCCCAGGTTCGCCGCTCCGGCATGTGCGCCTGCGTCGACACCGTCCCCTTCGGTCCGCGCCCCGGTGGCGGCATTCTGCCCCACGAAGAGACCTTCAGTGGCCCCAAGGAAGACCGCATGGCGCTCATGAAGGCCACCCGCGCCCAGCTCTCCCCCATCTTCGGCCTCCACGCCGACGAGAGGGGGCTCGCCACCGCCCTTCTCTCCAAGGTCATGGCCTCCCGCCCCGCGGATACGCGCGCCACGACCGACGACGGAACCCTCCACGAGGTCTGGAACATCACGGACGCCCCCACCATCAGGGCCTACCAGGACGCGCTCGCGGGCGAGGATGTCTTCATCGCCGATGGCCACCACCGCTATAACACCGGCCTCAACTACCTCAAGTCGCTGGAGTCTCTGGGAACGCTCCCCGTCGATCACCCTGCACGCCGCTGCATGATGGTGCTCATCGGCATGAGCGACCCGGGCCTGGTGATCTGGCCCACCCACCGCGTGCTGGGCGGCATGGCCGGCTACTCCTGGGACGCCTTCCAGAAGGCCGCCTCCGCCCACATTCGCGCCAAGCCCGTCCCCGGCGGCCTGGCCTCGCTCGGAAAGGCGCTCGAATCCGACACGTCCATGGGACCCCGCCGCTTCGGCCTGCTCGACGCCGCGACCGGCGCCGCGCTCATCGCCGCCCCGATCGCCGACGATCCGCTGGCCGCCCGCTTCCCGGCCAAGCCCCGCGCGTGGCGAGACCTCTCTGTCGCCTTCTGCCAGCACGTCCTCGTCGAGCAGATCTGCCAGCCCGCCCTGAACTCCGGCAACCCCGTCAAGTGGGCCTTCCCTCACACCCTCAAGGAAGTGCAGGACATCGTGAGCGGCGCGGAGACGGGCGCCGGCGGGGGCAAGCAGTTCGCCCAGCTTGCGGTCCTCGTCAATCCCACGCCCCTGGACGCCGTCAAGGACGTCAGCCGGGCCGGTGAACTCATGCCCCAGAAGAGCACCTTCTTCTATCCGAAGCTCGCCACGGGCCTCTTCATCAACCCCCTTGAGTAGCCGCCGGCTGTACGGCGCCCGGGTTGCGGTGCTTCCAGTCCGCGACGGCGCCCGTGACCCCGGTAAGCCACTGGCGGAACGCCGCCGTGTCGCGGTATCCCTCCAGCTTCGCCACGATCTGACCGTCCCGCATGACCAGCATCGTCGGGATGGTGTAGACCCGAAGGGCCGCCGCCTCCGGGTTGGGCGTGGTCGCGTCGAGGATCACGCCGTGCGTGTTCTCGCGGATCCACCTCGATATCTCGGGGTCGCTCAGCGCCTCGGCCCGCAGCCGCGTGCAGGGCGCGCACCAGTCCGCCGAGACATAGACGAGCACGGGCAGCCCGCTCGCCGCCGCCGCGTCCCTCGCCTCCGTGAGCGTGGCGTGCCTGAACGCGGGCAGCGGCTCCTTTCTCCTGCTCTCGCCCCACCTGGCCAGCACGCCGAAGACCACGAAGAGCAGCACGCTGACGATCAGCACGCCCTTGCCGCGCGACCTTGAGCCCCGTGACGCCATGGACAACGATATCGGCCTTTCACGCCCACCCGTTCCACAGGCCGCCCCGCTACAGGTCCGCGAGTTCGCCCGTCAGCGGCTCGACCAGATCCTTCAGCGTCACGAGCCCGACCGGGCGCCCCGCCGCGTCCTGCACCACACCCACCTTCGCGGCGGACTCCACGACCGCGCTCAGCGCCGCGCGGATCCGCATGTCCCTCGTCAGCCTCGCCGGCTGCACGAGCAGGTCGGCCGGGGCAGCCTCCGGCCTCAGGTGAAGGTCGATCTGCCTCAGCATCCCGACGACCCGGCCCGCGCGGTCCACCACCGCGATCCGTGCGTGGGGCACCTGCCCGATCAGCTTCATCGCCCGCTCCCGCGTCGCCTCCACGGGGATCGCTCTCACCAGCGCCCAGGGCACCATCTCGTCACCCACCGTGATCCCCCGAAGGAGCATCGCCCGGTCCAGCAGCGACACCTGCGCCTCCGACAGCACGCCCTCTCCATGCCCCTCTTTGAGCAGTTGCGCCATGCGCTGCCTCGGGTCGGTCACCTCCAGAGCCCGCACGCCCGCCACCTTCTCCACCAGCGCGATCACCCCGCTCATCAGCGCCACCACCCCCGTAACCTGCAGCAAGACCCGCAGCCCGCGGAGCAGCGGCGCCATCCGGGGCGTCAGCCGGTCCGCCGCCAGCCTGAACAGTTCCTTGGGCACGGCCTCGCCAAGCACAAAGAGCAACGGCGCCAGCACGCACGTGCTCACCAGCGCCACCCCGGCCTCGCCCAGCCCGCTCCGCGAGAACAGTTCCGCCGTCGCCATGGCACCGAAGTAGTTCACGATGTTGTTGCTCACGAGCACCGTGATCAGCAGCCGGACGGGCCGGGCGATTTCCTCCATGGTCATCCGGGCGAGTCGGTCCGGGGGCGTTGCGTTGGCCCGCACGTGAAGCCGGACCCTGTTCAGCGAGTAGCACCCCATCTCCGTCCCGCTGATCATCGCGGACATGACGATCGAACCGACGAAGAGGAGGGCCCACAGCGTGGCTTCCAGGATCGGATTCACGCGGAGCCTCCTTCCGGCGCTTCGCGCAGCCCCACGCTCACCAGGCCGATGACGCGCCCGGTCATGGCCTCCACCCGCAGGCGCACCCCGCCCACGGCGACCTCATCCCCCACCTTCGGCACCCGGCCCAGCTTGAACAGGATCAGCCCGGCGACCGTCGAGACGTGCGGGGGCAGATCGAACTCGCCCGGTTCGAAGTAGTCCTCCCAGTCCCGCAGGGGCAGACGCCCCGAGACCTCCCACACGCCGAGTTCCCGCAGCCTCACCTGCTGATGGGGAGAGACGCTCTCTCCCCGTGCCCCTCCCAGCAACTGCCTCACCACGTCGTCCAGCGTCACAAGCCCCGTCACGTCCCCAGTCTCACTCACGCACATCGCGATGTCGCTCCGCGTCGTGCGGAAGTGGTCCAGCACCTGGTCCAGCCTCGCTCGGTCGGGCACGAACCGCAGCGGGTCGGCGACCTCGCGCAGCCTGATGCGCTCCGCCGGCACGCCCGCGTTCAGGCTCCCGAGCACGCGCTGCACGCGCACCACGCCCAGCACCGTCGGCGTGTCCACATCCCCTTCGTACAGCGGAAACTTCGACCTTCCCGTCCGCCCCGCCGCTTCCAGCAACTCCCGCGCCGAGGCGTCGCCCCTCAGCCAGCGGAGGTCCACCCGGGGGGTCATCGCCTCCCGGACCCGAACCGTCGAGAGCCCCACCACGTCGTCCAGCAGCGTCTGCTCCTCCTCGTCCAGCACTCCCTGCGCCGCCCCAACCGTCAGCAGCGCCGAGAGATCGCTCGATGTCAGCGCGAAGGCCCGCCGTTCCGGCGGGTGCAGCACCCGCACCAGGGGCGAGATCAGAAAGCGGCTCGACACCGTGCGGAGCGGCCCCAGCAGCAGCATCCACCACTTCAGGGGCAGCGCGAGCGCCCGAAGCGCCTTCTCCCGGTGCAGCGCCGCCAACGCCTTGGGCACAATCTCTCCGAAGACGATCAGCGCGAACACCACACCCACGCCCACCGCCGCCGCACCCACCGGCGGGAGCGCACCCGCGATCAGCGTGCCGCACACCATCAGCAGCGTGTTCACCGCGACATTCGTGAGCAGGATCGTGACCAGCAACTCGCCCGGGTGAGCCAGGAGCACCCCCACCGCCGCGTGCACCCTGGGGTGGCTCTTGCGGAGCCTCATCTTGTCGGCCTGTGTGAGGCCGAAGAGCGCCGTCTCCGCCCCCGAACACGCCGCCGATACCATGACCAGCGGCAGCATCAGGAGCGCCATGACGAGGTGGAGCGTGCTCATCAGTCCGGCCCACCGGCACGCGTCGCGGGATCGAGCTGGTCCATCAGCCGACGCACGTACCGCCACCGGTTGAGCTCGCCCGGCACGGCGCCCTGCTCCCCCGCCCTGAACATCGCGGCCACGCGCGCCTCGTGCTCGTCCTCTCTCTGGCGGGCCCACGCCCGCCAGCGGGCTCGCGCGCCCTCCCCCTCCGCCCTCAGATCCTCGTCGATCCGCTCCCGCAGTTCGAGCATCTCCGCCAGGAACCCGGGAGGCAACGCCCCGCCCGTGCCCGCACCGCCATCCCCCAGCAGCGCCCGTGCCCGCCGCATCGGGTCCGCCAGGGTCTCCCGCGCCTCGTTGATCGCCGACGCCGCCTCATCCTCGCCCCCGGCGTCCGGGTGAATCCCCGCCACCGCGCGCAGGTACGCACGCCGGACACGCTCCGAGTCCAGCTCAAACGTGCGCGGCAGGCCGAGCAGCTCGAATGGATCACTCGACCTCGACATCGCCTGAAGATAGCCCCCCACCCCTCGCGTTGCCCCGTCACGCGGGGTCACGCCCGATCGCGCCCCGCGCCCGGGGCTACCCTCCACCCGTGCCCACGCACATCGGCATCGTCGGCGTCAGCCCCGAGGGCGCGGCCCTCTTCTACCAGCAGGTCACACGCTGGGCCAGCCGCCTCCACAGCCCGCGCGAGCAGCCCCGCATCACCATCCACAATGAGCCGCTCTCGCTCTACCTCGACGCCATCCGGCAGAACGACTGGCACGCCGTGGACCGCCTGCTCCGCCGCTCCGCCGATCTCCTCCACCGCTGCGGCGCGCAGTGCTGCGTCTGCCCCGATAACGTCGTCCAGCACGCCCTGCAGATGGCCGAGGTCGGAAGCCCCATCCCATGGCTCGCCATGACCGATCTCGTCGCCGAGGCTGCAGCCCGCGACAAGCGCTCACGCCTCGGGATCATCGGAACGCAGCTCGTCTCCAACTCCTCCACCTACCAGACCCACCTCGGCGTGCGCGGCATCCGCGTGGCGGCCCCAGAGCCTGACGAGGCCGCAGCCCTCGAGCAGATCATCTTCGGGGAGCTCATCTACGGCGAGATCCGACCCGAGAGCCGCCTTCAGGTCCTCCGCATCATCAACCACTTCGCCGCCAAGGGTTGCGACGGCGTGATCCTCGCGTGCAGCGAGGCCCCCATGCTCATCACCCGGGAAAACTCCACCCTCCCCGTCTACGACGCCGCGGACATCCTCGCGGAGGCCGCCGTTCGGCGCTCCCTACCCGTCTGACCGACCCACCACCACCCATCCGAAGCACGCGACATGAGCGACAAAGCCACCCGCTTTCAGACGATCCTCCTCTTCGGCGCCCCCGGTGCGGGCAAGGGAACCCAGGGCAAGATCCTCGGGCAGATCCCGGGCTTCTACCACCTCTCCTGCGGCGAGGTCTTCAGGACCCTCGACACCACCTCCGACCTGGGGCGCACGTTCCTGCGCTACTCGTCCAAGGGCCTGCTCGTGCCCGACAAGGTCACCGTGGAGATGTGGCGCCGCAACATGCAGGCCCGCACCGTCCTCTCGGAGTACAAGCCCCACGCCGACCTGCTGGTCCTGGACGGCATCCCCCGCAACGTGCCCCAGGCCCGCCTCCTCGAAAAATACATCAACGTGCTGGAAATCATCCACCTCGTCTGCCGGGACAAGGAAGAGATGATCAAGCGCCTCCGCCGCCGGGCCCTGAAGGAAAACCGCATCGACGACGCCAAGGAAGAAGTCATCCGCAAGCGCTGGGAGGTCTACGAGCGGGAGACCTTCCCCGTCCTGAAGTTCTATCCTCGCGCGATCATCCGCGAGGTCGAGGCCACCGGCTCACCCGCCGCCGTGCTCGACCAGATCCTCACCCACGTCGTGCCCGTGCAGGAGAAGCACTTCACCAACCCGATCACGGGCGAGCCCACGGGCCGCAAGCGCCGCGCCGCCCGCGCCCGCTGACGCCTCTCAGCGGAGCGACTGCTCGAGGTCCGCGACCAGGTCGTTCACGTCCTCGATGCCCACCGACAGCCGGACGAGCCCGTCGTCGATGCCCAGGACGCGCCGTGCCTCCGCGGGGATGCTCGCGTGCGTCATGATCGCCGGGTGCTCGATCAGCGACTCCACTCCCCCCAGCGACTCCGCGAGACTGAACAGCCTGACCCGCTCGAGCATCTGGCGAGAGGGCGCGAGCCCGCCCTTCACCACCACGGAGATCATCCCGCCGAACGCCCGCATCTGCTTCGACGCGAGCGCGTGCTGAGGGTGGCTTGCCAGCCCGGGGTAGATCACCCTCTGGATCTTCGGGTGCTTCTCCAGCCACTGGGCGATGGTCATGGCATTGTCGCAGTGCCGCTGCATGCGCACGTGGAGCGTCTTGGTGCTCCGGAGCATCATGAAGCAGTCCATCGCGCCCGGCACGGCCCCCACGGCGTTCTGCACGTACTTCAGGCGGTCCGCCAGCGCCGCGCTCCGCGTCACCAGCGCCCCAGCCACCAGGTCGCTGTGCCCCCCGATGTACTTCGTGCACGAGTGCAGCACGATGTCCGCGCCCAGCGTCAGCGGATTCTGCAGGTACGGGGACGCGAAGGTGTTGTCCACCAGCAGCAGGGGCCTCTCGATGGGCGTCCCCAGCGGGCCCAGTTCGCTGCTGCGCACGCCGCTCGCGGGGGCCGGGCTGGCGCCATCCACCACGCGCTTCACCCCCGCGATGTCGATCACCTTCAGCATGGGGTTGCTTGGCGTCTCCAGCCACACGAGCCTCGTCGCAGGCTTCATCGCGCCCCGCAGAAGGTCCAGGTTCGTCATGTCCACCCGGGTCACCTCAAGCCCCAGGTGCCGGTAGACCTTGTCGAGTTGTCGGAACGTCCCGCCGTACACGTCGTCCGAGAGCACCACATGGTCCCCGGCCCGCAACTGGTGCAGCACGCAGTCCATCGCGGCCAGCCCGCTCGAGAAGACCATCCCGGCGCCATCGGGCCCGGCGTCCTCCAACGCGGCGAGGTTCGCTTCCAGCGCCGTTCGCGTCGGGTTCTTCGACCTCGCGTAGTCGTACCCGTCCTTAAACACCCCCGGGGACGCCTGCACGAACGTCGACGTCATGTACACCGGCGTCATGATCGCCCCCGTGGTCGGATCGGGGGCCTGGCCGGCGTGGATGCAGCGTGTGGCGAACTTCCCGTGGGGCTGGTGACCTTCGGACATGGAACACTCCTCATGAGGCCTGCGGGGCCTCTTTCGGTCAGCAGGGTAGGTGCCGCACGCCCCCCTCCAACCCCGAATGGCCCGGGTCCCCCGCCCGGCCTGCCCGAAAGGCCGACCGCCGGCCCGGCAGCCTCTCTACTCGGACCCGCACCCCCGCACTTTCCACTGCCCGCCGAAAATCCCGCCGCTTTGGTTGCCCAAACCGCCATCCGGGCGCATGGTTCACCTGTGGCGATGCCACGCCAGGAGTTCCCGTGCGCCAACTGCTCCAGATTCCGCCCCTGCTGCTCGGTGGCCTCCTCACCTCCGGGGCCGTCGCGCAGGATTACTTCGACGTCCCCACCCTCTACACGCGCTCGCCCGAGGTCTTCAGGTCCATGTTCGAGCGCGCTCGGTGCGAGACCGTTTCCGGCATCATCATGGGCGACTCTCAGGAAACTTCCCCGGGCGGAGCCGGGGCGATCTATGTCCCCCGCCTCCAGTTCGAGTTCTGGGATCGCTACGCCAACGCACCAGAGACCCCGCTCGCGCCCATGGCCGCGTCCTACGGCACCGCCCCCGTCTACGCCGACTGGCTCCTCCGAGTCGCGAACCCGGTCCCGGGCATGTCTCCCTCGCGCCTCCCCCCGGCCTCCCTCCCGCCCGGCCTCAGCGCCGGCAGCACCTCCACGCTCGACGGCACCAACGCCAACGGGCAGTGGTACCCGCAGGTCGTCCTCCTCCAGCACGATGCCTGGGACGTTCATCCCTACACAGGACTCCGCGGAAAGCCCTACTTCCAACTGAACGACCAGATCTACCTCGACATCTTCGCCGCCACCAACCCCTCCAGCGGCGAGGTCCGCGTCCAGGCCTCCTACGCCCCCACCTCCACGCCCCTCTACAGCGCTCCGCCCCTTGCCGAGTTCGTCACCTCCATGGGCCTTGAAAGTCCCGTCCCCGCCATCAAGTCCCAGCGAATCGGCCCAATGCCGTACTCCCCCACGGGCTACCTCCAGGTTTCCCTCAGCGGCACCGACCCGACCAAGCTCACCGACGTGCTCGGTGCTCGCTTCGTCAACACCCGCAATCCCCGGGGATGGGTCTTCACCGGACTCGCGGCGGGCGGCTACACCATCGAAGACTCCCTCAACCACCACGCAGACTCTGGCCCCGTTCTCGGCGCGCTCGACCCGGATGTCCTCCTGATCTCATTCGGCGCCAACGACTGTGGCCGAGGCGTCACCGCCGAGCAGTTCGAAGCCTGGCTGGTCATCCTCATCAACTTCGTCCGCCAGAACACCCGCCCGGACCTCCCTGTCATCATCCTCACCGACCCCTACCGCCGAGGTCTTAACGACCAGCAGCAGGCCCAGTACGACCGCTACCCCCGCGCCGCCTACGACGTCGCCCTCGGTGACCCCTTGGTCTGCAGCGTCAACTCCCGCCGCCTGACCGAAAGCGCCGGCTGGACTGCCGGCTTCTGGCTCCCCTTCCTCTGGGACAATGTGCACTACTCCACCGCCGGAGCCTTCATGAAGAGCCGTCTCGAAGCCAAGACCCTCTTTGACGCCTTCCTGCCGGCCCCCCCCTGCAAGATCCATACCCGGGATGTGCCCTGCGGCAGCGCGGACCCCTGCTACCGCCCCAAGAACGAGTTCCGCATGCCGGACTGACCCCCTTCGGGCTATCTCGGACGGCTCCCATCCCCGCCGCCCCGAGCTTCCCACAGCAAATTTCCTTGATTCCGGCCGAAGGTCCGATACCGTGGGCCTCCGCGCGACGCATGGGTCCTCGTTTTCGCGTCACGCGGCTGTGGTCGAGAGAGACATCCGAAACCATGTCCACGGGTTTCCAGGGGGCACTGGAGCTTTGCGGGATGGATCCCGTTGCCTTGCTGGCCGGCGCTTGGTGCGTGCTCGCCCAGACCGCGCCCCCGCCGGCCACCGAACTCTCGTTCAAGGAGGGCCTCGGCCCCATCGTCGCGCCCCAGGGCGTCGAGGGACCGCTCGCCTCCACGTCCATCCGTGTGCCCGGCGCACGCTGGCTGCGCCTCCAGTTCGGCGCAACCTCGCTCCCCGGAGACCCGGCCGGACGCGGGGCGGTCATCCGCCTCACCTCCGCCGCCGACGGCGCCGTCCAGGAACTCACCTCAGAGTCCCTCGCGTGGTGGAACTCGACCTCCGCCTACTTCAACGGCGACACGATCACCGTCGAACTCCTCTCGCGGGGCGAGCCCGGCGTTGTCGCCCTCGAAGTCACCGGCGCCTGGGCCGGCGGCCCCGCCTCAACCTACGACTCACGCTCGCTCTGCGGCGTAGACAACCGCTCGCCCTCCGCTCAGCCCTTCGCCGCCCGATACATGCCCACCGGCTGCACCACCTGGCTCTTCGAGGACGCCAACCACACGTTCCTCACCGCCGGTCACTGCTTCGTCGGCTCCACGGGCGTCGCGCAGTTCCACGTCCCCCTCTCTCAGCCCGATGGGACGATCGTTCATCCGCTCCCCCGTGACCAATACCCCGTCGAGCCGGGCTCCGTGCAGAATCGCTACCTCGGCATCGGCGAGGACTGGTCGTACTTCGGTTGCTATCCGAGCACCCAGACCGGCCTGACCGCCTACCAGACACAGCTCGCGGCACTCCCCCTCTCCGCCGCAGCCCCAACCCCGGGACGCACCGCCAGCATCAGCGGCTACGGCATCGTCGCGGCGCCCGTCTCACCAACCTGGAACAGCGTCCTCAAGACCGACACCGGGCCCTTTGTCGCGTCCTCGGCCTCCACGATCGCCTACGCCGTCGACACCACCAGCGGGAACAGCGGGAGCGCCGTCGTCCGCGCGGACACCGGCGCCGCCGTCGCGATCCACACCAACGCCGGCTGCACCGACTCCTCCGGCGGCAACCTCGGCACCCCCATCGCCTGCCCCAGCCTGCAGGCTGCGCTCGCGAACCCGCGGGGCATCTGCCGATCCGGGGTCGCGCCCCGCTCGGGCACCATCTTCGTGATCGGCGACGCCAACAACAACTTCGGAACCATCGACGAAGCCACGGGCACCTTCGGCCAGTTCTCGCAGATCGCCGCCAGCATGCAGGGCCTCGCCCACGACCCTGTCGAGGACCGCCTCTACGCCGTGAGCTTTGACAGGGACCTCTACCAGGTCTACCCCGCGACCGGCGGGGCTCGTCTCCTGGGCCGAATCATGGGAAACCCCGCGCCGATCACCGGCCTCGGATTCGACCCCGCGTCCCGCACGCTCTTCGGCATCTCACAGGCCGACGGCCAGCTCTGGCGCATCAACACCGCCTCCCTCTGGGCCACCCGCATCGGTGAGCCGTTGGGTGGGAACATCGGCGCGCTCGACTTTGACCCCGACAGCCAATCTCTCTTCGGCATCGACGACACCCCGTCCGGCTCCGTCCTCACCCGGTTGAACCCCGGCACGGGCTCACGGAGCAGCGTCGGGCCTCTGGGGACCGGCATCACGGATTGCAACGGTCTGGCCGCGGGCGCCGACGGCTTCCTCTACACCATCAATGCGGGATCTGAACTCCTCCTTCGGATCAATCCCGCCACGGGCGCCGCGACTCCGGTCGGGCCCACCGGCGGCCTGTTCGGGTCGGGCTTCGGCATGGCCGCCGCGAGGCCACGCTCGTTCTGTCAGCGCCTGGATTACAACCTCGACGGCAGCCGCGACCAGGACGACATCCTCGCTCTCCTCCAGGCCATCGCCTCCGGCGACTGGACCGACGACCCGGACTTCAACGCCGACGGGAATGCCGACGTCGACGACATCACCTGGCTGGTCCAGGCCATCGCCTCCGGCGATTGCTGATCTGCAGTTCCGATAGCCAGCAAATGGCCGCCGGCACCCACCACATCCCTGCTCACAACCACTTTGCCCACGTATACTTGCCTCGCGACCGTCCCGCCCGGCGCCCTCCCATCCCGCACAGCTTCTCGTTCGGAGTATTCATGCGACCCCTCGCTTCCGCGACCTGCCTGCTCTCCCTCTGCGCCGGCGCCGCCGCCTCGCACGCCCAACTCCGGATCGCCACCTGGAACATCTCCAACTACTCGGGCAGTGACCGCGCTTCCGCGATCCAGACCGCGGTGTACGCCTCCTTCAGCGGGCGTTCGATGAGCCCGGACGTGATCGCGGCTCAGGAGTTCACCTCAGCCTCCGCTCTGTCGACGTTTGTCGGTGTGCTCAACACCGCGCCGGGCAGCCCGGGCGACTGGGCCGCCGCCCCGTTCATCTCCGGCCCGGACACACAGAGCGTCCTGGTCTATCGCACAACCCGCGTCTCGCTGCAGAACGCCCTGACCATCGCGGTCGGCTCGTCGGCAACCAACAACCAGCCCCGCAACACCTACCGCTACGACATCCGCCCCGTGGGCTATGCCGCCGCCCCGACCAACCACATCGCGTTGTACAACGTACACCTCAAGGCCGGCAGCACCAGCGATGACAACGCCCGCCGGCTGGTAGAGACCCAGCGCATCCGCGACAACGCGTCGGGCCTCGACACCAATCCCTCGAACGGCATCTTCGACGGGCTGCCGGCCGGCTACGCCCACATCATCCTGGGTGACTTCAACGTCCAGAGCGCGAGCCAGACCGCCTATCTCGAGCTCGTCGCCACGGGAACGGCGAGATTCCTGGACCCCGTCAACACCCCGGGCTCCTGGAACAACAGCGGCACGTACCGCTTCGTGCACACCCAGGACCCCGCCGGCTCCGGCGGCATGGACGACCGCCACGACCAGATCCTCATCTCCGAGAGCCTCGCCGACAGCATCGGTCTGCACTACATCGGCAACGTCTCCATCCCCTACAGCACCAGCACCTGGAACGACCCCAACCACTCCTATCGCGTCTGGGGCAACGACGGCTCCGCCTTCAACGCACCCATGACCACCTCCGGCAACACCATGGTCGGGCCCGCCATCGCCCAGGCCATCATCGACTGCACGGGCGGCGCGGGCCATGCGCCGGTCTTCCTCGACCTCCGAGTCCCCGCCAAGGTCGGCACGGACGTGTCGATCCTCGACTTCGGCTCC
The DNA here is from genome assembly GCA_021405315.1 of Leptolyngbya sp. PLA1. Taxonomy (GTDB): domain Bacteria; phylum Planctomycetota; class Phycisphaerae; order Phycisphaerales; family UBA1924; genus RI-211. The sequence goes on along the minus strand of QWIH01000010.1, from coordinate 26,902 downwards.
GTCACCCAGGGATCCGCCAGTCCCACCCGGTCCATACAAATCTCCAACGCCGGCAACGTCGCGCTCTGGAATGCCGCGGGAATCGCAAACCTCAACTACTCCCTCGCGGCCACCGCCGGCTTCTCGGCACCCGCGGGCTCCTTTGTCGACGCGCCGGGCGGCGGCGCCAACGCCCACACGATCTCGATGAGCACCGCCACCGTCGGCACCATCAACGGCACCCTCACGATCAACAGCGACGACCCCGACCTGCCCGCCAGGACCATCGTCCTGACGGGCGTCGTCACCGGCGGCAACCTCCCACCCGTCGCCAACGCCGGGCCCGACTTTGTCGTCCACGACGCCGACTCCGACGGCAGCCAGCCCGCCACGCTCAACGGCACCGCCAGCTTCGACCCGGACGGCTCCATCGTCAACTACCTCTGGCGCGAAGGCTCCACCACCATCGCCAGCGGACCCATCCCCGCTCCCACCGTCAGCCTGGCCTGGGGCGCCCACGCCATCACCCTCACCGTCACCGACAACCTCGGCGCGTCGCACGCCGACACGGTCCTCGTCACCGTCAACCGCCTCCCCATCGCCGTCGCCGGCTCCGACATCACCACCACCGACCTCGACGCCAGCGGCAGCGAGCTCGTCCCGGTCTCAGCCTCGGGGAGTTCGGACCCCGATGGCACCATCACCACCTACACGTGGTCGCTCGGGCCGACCACCCTCGCGACCGGCCCCGCCGCCAATCTCACGCTGCCCGTGGGAGACCACACCGTCACCCTCACCGTGACCGACAATCTCGGCGGCTCCGCGTCCGACACCATCCTCATCTCCGTCCTGCCACCGACGGGCTGCGACCCCGACGTCAACCTCGACGGCAACGTCGACCAGGACGACGTGACCTACCTCATCAACGTCGTGGGCGGAGGCGACAACCCCACCGGCATCGACCCGGACTTCAACCGGGACGGCAACGTCGACCAGGACGACGTCTTCGCGCTCATCAACGTGGTCGCGGGCGGCGACTGCCCCTGACCCGCTCCCGGGCCATCGCGTGGTAGGCTTCGCGCGTGGAGCCGGGTGCGCACAACTCTGTCGCCCTCGCCCGAGGCCGCGCTGCCGTCGCGTGCGCCTGCGTCGCCACGGGGTTTGCCCTCGCCCGCGCGTGGGAGGGCCCTGCCTGGCACTGGTGGGCTCTCGCCTCCGGAAGTCTCGTGCTCGCCACCTTCACGCGGGGCCGCGCGTGCATGGTGCTTCTCTCGCTGGCGCTCGCCGGGCTCTCGGGGGGCTGGTTTACTGCCCGCGTCCTCACGATCCCGGATCGGGATGTCTCTCGCCTGCTGGCCGGCTCCCCGCCCGGCGCACTCCTCACCGTCGAGGGTCTGGTCGTCTCCGGCGTCCGCGAGAGGCACGCTCCCGCGTCCCCGCTGGCGATACCCGCGCGAGCCGCCACTTCATGGACCTTTGAGCTCCGCACCTCCCGCGCCATGACGGACGCGGGGCCGACCCCTGTGCGGGGTGCCCTGCGCGTGTCCGTCACGGGCGGAGACCCGGGCGTCCGCCCCGGCGACACCGTGCGACTGACGGGCCGCTTCCTGCCCATCGCGCCCCCGGACAACCCGGGCGAGGCGCCCTCGCACTTGCTCGCACGCCAGGACGGCGTCTCCGGCCGCCTCCAACTCTCCGATCCCTCGCTGATCACCCCCATCGCTGCCGATTCCGTGGCGGCGCGAGCCCGCGCGAACCTCACCCGCGTACTCGGACTCCTCCGCGCCCGGGCCGCGGAGGTTGTCCGCCTCGCCTCCGGGGGCGACCCGGAAGACCGCGCCCTGCTCGCGGCGCTTCTCCTGGGCGAGTACGAACCCGACGCGTCCACGCTGCGGGCCGCCTGGGCCCGGCAGGGCCTCGCGCACCTCCTCTCGATCTCCGGGTTTCACCTCGCGGTGATGGCGTGGCTGCTGCTCGCCACGATCCGCTTCACCGGCGACTGGGGCCGCATCGAGCCGCTCCTCGTCTCCGTCATCGTTCTGGCCTATTGGCTGCTGGTACCGGCCTCCGCGCCACTCTCCCGCTCCGCGGCGATGGTGCTGGCGCTGCTGCTCGCGGAGGCGCTGGGCCGTCGCTACGACCGCGTGACGCTGCTGCTCTGGATCGCCATCGTGCTGCTCGCGTGGAGGCCGATGGATCTCTGGTCGCTCGGGTTTCAGTTGAGCGTCGGGCTCACAGGCGTGCTGCTGTGGCTTGGCGAAGCCTTCAACGAGCGGCTCTGGGGCCGCCGCCTGCGTGGCACCGTCCGACGCTCGACACTCGCGAGCGCCGTGGCGGCACGCCTCCGACAGGCCGTCTCCGCATCGCTTCTGTGCTGGTGTGTTTCCCTCCCCGCGATCATGTACCACGTCGGCATCGTGAGCCCGCTCGGCATCCTCGCCACGCTGCTCATCACCCCGCTCATCACGCTGGTGCTCTGGCTCGCGTATGCCTCGCTCGCCGCGGGCGTGATCTTCACCCCGGCGGCCTCGCTGGCCTCCTCGGTCATCGCGTGGCTTCTCCGCGCCGCGGACCGGTGCGTTTCGGGGCTGGACGCACTCCCGCTTTCTTCGCTCGACACCCCCCCGGTCAGCGGCTGGTGGACCCTCGCCGCCACGCTCACGCTTGTCATCCTCGCCCGCTACGGTGCGACGCCACGCGGACCGCGTGGCGTGCGGCCCCTTCCCCGCCTCGCGCTCGCGGCGGTCCTCGCGGGCGCATGGCTCGTATTCCAGTGGGCGCGTCTCCCCGGCCCCGCTCGCGGCGTTGACCTCCGCATCGACACCCTCGCGGTGGGCGACGGCACCTGCCACCTTCTGCGCAGCGGGGGTCAGGCCATGCTCTGGGACGCGGGGCCGATGGGCACGGGCGGGCTCCGCCCACACGTCGTGCGCGCCGCCCGCGCCCTGGGCGCCCACCACGTCCCCACGCTCGTCCTCTCACACCCGGATTCGGACCACTTCGCGGGCCTCGTCGAAGCCGTCGACGGGTTGGACGTGAAACTGGTCCTGCTGGCCGACCGCTTCCTCGTGGACGCCCGCGAGCGGCCTCGTGGCGGCGCCGCCCGCTCGCTCTCGTTCCTTGCCGAGCGTGGGGTCAAGGTCAGGGTTCTCACCGCCGGCGACACCTGGCGGTTTGGCGCCGCGAGTGTCACCATCCTGTCTCCCGCATCCGGGGCGCCATGGCCGGGCGACAACGACCACTCGCTGGTCGCCCTCCTCGCCACGCGCCGGGCCAAGCTCCTGCTCACCGGCGACATCGCCGACCACGCCATCGCCTCCCTCGAGCACCTTGCCCCAAGCCTGGAGGGCGTTGACATCCTCGAACTCCCGCACCACGGCTCCGTTCGAGCCCCCGCGGCGGACTGGGCCCGACGCCTCTCGCCCCGCGTCGTCATCCAGTCCGCGGGGCCCGCCCGCGCGCGGGATTCAGCCCCGGCCTGGCGCACCCTCCGCGAACGCGCCGTCTGGCTCTCCACCGGCGAACGCGGCGCGTGCTGGGCCGAACTCCGCTCCGACGGCACCGTCCGCGCGGGCTCCCCGGGCCCGGCCCCCTTGTGAGTTCGTCCGCGACCTCGCCCCCAATACGATCCCGCGTGACCACCACCACGCCATCGCTCATCCGCGTCGAAGTCCGCCCCCGTCCCGGCGTGCCGGACGCCCGAGCAGAGTCCCTCCGCGCGCGGGCGGTTTCGCTCGGTTACCCGATCGCCGCCGCCCGCTCCGCCCGGGTGTACTTCATCGAGGCGCCCTTCAACGACTCCGAGCGCCGCCGCATCGCCGAATCCCTGCTCGTGGACCCCGTGGTCGAGGAATACACCCTCGGCGCGGGCCCAGCCTCGAAGGGTGACGCCCACATCGAGGTGCACCCGCTCCCCGGCGTCATGGACCCGGCGGCCCAATCCGTCCGAGACGCCATCCGCGCGCTCCTCGGCCGTGACGCGGCGGTCTCCACGGGTGTCCGTTTCGACCTCTCGGGCGTCTCCGCCGAGGACGCCCGCGCCATCGGCGAGCGACTCGTCGCGAACAAGGTCATCCACCGCCTCACGCAGAACGCCTACCTCCCCACCTCGCTCCCGCACGGCTCCGCCCGCGAGTTCACCATCACCACGGCCCCGCTCCGAGGCCGCGACGACGCCAGCCTCGAAGCATTCAGCCGCGAGGCACACCTCTTCATGAGCCTCGCAGAGCTCCGGGCCGTGCGCGACTACTACGAGGCCCTCGACCGCGACCCCACGGACATCGAGCTCGAGACGATCGCCCAGACCTGGTCCGAGCACTGCGTCCACAAGACCCTCAAGAGCACCGTGCACTACGTCGGTCCCTCCGCCGGCGACCCCATCGACTGGTCGGAGCGCCCCGAAGGCCACGAGACCATCGCCGCCCCGCAGGGCCACGCCGTCACCATCGACAACCTCCTCAAACGCACCGTCGCCGCCGCCACACACCAACTCATCGACGACGGCCTCGACTGGACCCTCTCGGTCTTCAAGGACAACTCCGGCGTCGTCCGCTTCGACGACCGCTGGGGCATCAACATCAAGGTCGAGACTCACAACCGGCCCAGCGCCATCGAGCCCTACGGCGGGGCCGCCACCGGCGCCGGCGGCTGCATCCGGGACGTCATCGCCACCGGCCTCGGCGCCAAGCCCATCGCCAACACCGACATCTTCTGCGTGGCGCTGCCCGCCTCCTGGGCCCAGCGCACCTCCGACTCAGCCCCACCTCCTCCCCCAGGCGCGCTCCACCCCGCTCGCATCCTCCGAGAGGTCGTCGCAGGCGTCCGTGACTACGGCAACCGCATGGGCATCCCCACCATCAGCGGCGCCGTTGCCTTCGACGACAGGTACGTCGGCAACCCCCTGGTCTTCTGCGGCTGCGTCGGCCTCATACCCGCCGCCCTCGTCGAGGGCAAGGTCCGCGAGGGCGACCGCATCATCGCCCTCGGGGGCCGCACCGGCCGCGATGGCGTGCACGGCGCCACCTTCTCCTCCGCCGAGCTCGAACACACCCATGCCGACGAGTTCGCCCACGCCGTGCAGATCGGCAACGCCATCGAGGAGAAACGCCTGCTCGACGCCGTCCTCCGCGCCCGTGACGCCGTGGGCGGGCCGCTCTATTCCGCCATGACCGACTGCGGCGCGGGCGGGTTCTCCTCCGCCATCGGCGAGATGGCGAAGGACCTCGGTGCCGAAGTGCATCTCGACCGCGCGCCCCTCAAGTACGACGGCCTCACCTATACCGAGATCTGGATCAGCGAAGCACAGGAGCGCCTCGTCCTGGCCGTCCCCGAGCATCACGTCGCCCCGCTGCAGGAGATCTGCGAGCAGGAGGGCGTTGAACTCGCGGACCTGGGCCACTTCGGCACCCCGGACCGCACCCTTGATCTCTTCTTCCACGGCACGCAGGTCGGGCAGCTCACCATGGAGTTCCTCCACGACGGGCTGCCCATGCCCACCAGGAAGGCCACATGGCACGCACCCGTCGTGAGGGGCTCGCTCCCCGCCGCCGCCGCCGCACCGCTCGCCCGCCCCGTCTCGGACTCGCTCCGCACGCTCCTGGCGCACCCGGACATCGCCAGCAAGCACTGGATCATCCGCCAGTACGACCACGAGGTCCAGGGAAACACCGTGCTCAAGCCACTCGTCGGCCCCGGGGGCCACGGCCCCGGCGACGCCAGCGTGCTCGAGCCCGTTCCCGGCGCCGGACCCGGCATCGCCCTCTCCTGCGGCCTGGCCACAGGGCTGGGTGACCCCGCCATCGGCGGCGACCCCTACCACATGGCCATCGCCGCCATCGACGAGTGCGTCCGAAACCTCGTCTGCGTCGGGGGCGATCCCCGGCGCACCGCCATCCTCGACAACTTCTGCTGGCCCAGCTGCGACAAGCCCGAGCACATGGGCGCGCTCGTCCGCGCCTGCGAGGGCTGCTACGACGGAGCCATCGCGTACCGAACGCCCTTCGTCTCCGGCAAGGACTCCCTCAACAACCAGTTCCGCTACGACGACCCCGCCGGGGGCGGGAAGCGCCTCATCGAGATCCCCTACACCCTCCTCATCTCCGGCCTCGCCCGCGTCAAGAACGTCTCCCGATGCGTCACCATGGACGCCAAGCAGCCCGGCAATCTGCTCGTGCTCATCGGGAGCACCGATGGCCGCATGGGAGGCTCGCACTTCCAGCGCCTCTTCGCCAAGGGCACGAGGGCCGTCAGCGACGACACCACCTGGCACATCCCCTCCGTCGACCTCCGTGCCGGCCCCGCGGCCGCACGCGCCGTGCACGGCGCCATCGAGGCCGGCCTCGTCCGCAGCGCGCACGACTGCTCCGAGGGCGGCATGCTCTGCGCGGTCGCGGAGATGCTCATCGCCACCACCGGCTCGTCCGCGGGAAGCGCCGCCGCCGCCGACTCGCCCCTCGCGCAGCTTCTCGCGTCCAGGGGACCGGCCCTCCGTCCCCTGGGCGCGGAACTCACCGCCGAGGACGACCTCCTCGAGCTCTCGCAGGTCGCCTTCGCCGAGACGCCCTCTCGCTACATCCTCGAAGTCCGCCCCGAGGACCTCCCGCGCCTCCGCACCGTCCTCCGTGACGAGGGGGGCGTCATCGCACGCACCATCGGCACGCTCAACGACTCCGGCACCCTCGCCTGGCCCGGCGCGGACCTCCGCGAGGACGTCAACGACCTCGCCCGAATCTGGCGTGCCCCGCTGGACTGGTAGTCCTCACGCACCGCTCGTGGTTTCGCCCAGCGCCTCGCCCAGCCTGCCCCCCGCGGCGTCGAGCTGCGCCCGCGCACCCGCCGCGTCCGCCCCGAGCCGGTGCATCACCACCGCGGTCTTCACCTCGCCCCCCGCCCGCTCGAGCAACGCAAAGCACTCCGCACGCGAGAGCCCCGTGAGCGTCCCGATGATCCTCGCCGCTCGATCACGCAGCTTCTCGTTGGTCGCACGCACGTCCACCATGAGGTTCTCGTAGACGCGCCCGCTCCGCACCATGAGCGTCGTGGAGATCGTGTTCAGCGCCAGCTTCGTCGCGGTCCCCGCCTTCAGCCGCGTCGAGCCCGTGAGCGCTTCCGGGCCCGTCCGCAGCGAGATGACGTGATCGCACCCGGGCGGGGCCTCTCCCTGCACGCAGCACAGGAGAGCCGTGACAGGCCGCCCACCCTCAGGCAACCCCGCGCAGAACTCGAAGACACCCAGCGCGTAGGGCGTCGTCCCGCCCGCCGCGATGGCGATCACCGCGTCCGAGGCGTTGAGCGACAGCGCCGCCAGTTCCGGCCACGCGCCGCGCGGATCATCCTCCGCCCCCTCGCTGCTCTTCCGCAGGGCGCCGTCACCCCCGGCGATGATGCCCACCACCCTGCCCGGCGGCACGCAGAACGTGGGCGGCGCCTCGCTCGCGTCGAGCACCCCCAACCTCCCCGACGTGCCCGCTCCCACGTACACCAGCCGCCCCCCCGCGACAAACCCCGGCTCCGCCGCCGAGATGAACCGCGAGAGCCGCTTCCCCGCCCGCTTTACCGCCTGCACCGCCTCCTTGTCCTCACGCTGCATCATCGCGACGCACTCGTCGACGCTCGCCCGGTGCAGCCCCATCGTCCGCGGGTTGCGCTTCTCCGTGCTCAGGTGCGAACGGTCCGGCGGCGTGGATTGCTTCATCCTCAACCGTACGGGGCCGCGAGTACCATCCGCCATGCCCCAGACCTATCTCGTCACCGGCGCGTCCCGTGGCATCGGCGCCGAACTCGTCCGCCAGCTCGCCGCCCGCGGCGACCATCCGCTCGCCACGCTCCGCCCTCCCACCGCCCCGCCGCCGGGCGCGGTCCGCACCCTGCCGCTGGAGGTCACCGACCAGTCCTCCATCGACGCACTCGCCCGTGCCCTCGACGGCGCCGGCCTCGACGTGCTCATCAACAACGCGGGCGTGAGCAGCCAGAGCGCCACCCTCGCCCTCACCACCGCGGAGGAACTCGCCCGCTGCTTCGCCATCAACGCGACCTCGCCCGTCATGGTCGCCAAGGCCCTGTTGCCGGCCCTTCGCGCCGGGTCCCGAAGGCTCATCGTCAACGTCTCCACCCAACTCGCCAGCATCGCCAACAACTCGGGCGGCTCCAGCTACGCCTATCGCGCCAGCAAGACCGCCCTCAACCAGCTCACCGTCTGCATGGCCAATGAGCTCCGGCCCGAGGGCTTCACCGTCGTCGCCATCCACCCGGGGTGGGTCAAGACCGACATGGGCGGTCCCAAGGCCCCGCTCACGCCCGGGCAGGCCGTTGCCCACATCCTCGCCACCATCGACCGGCTCACGCCCGCGGACTCGGGCCGCTTCCTGAACTACGACGGCACCCCGATGCCCTGGTGAGCCCACCGGCTCGTCCGACGCTCAACCCTCCTGTTCGTCCTCTCGATTCCCGCGGGCGATCATCCACGCGCACTTGCCCGCAAGCCCCACCAGCGCCACGCCCCCCAGGCCCAGGAGCAGCCCCGCGGCTCCCAGCACCCCGATCAGCCCGCTCATCCGCTCCGCCGCGGCTTTCGCCCCCACCCCCTCTGCCTCGTCCATCACGGACCACGCGCCCCGAAGCATGAAGTACGCCCCGACACACAGCCCCGCGCCGAGCACGAGCATCGTCACCATCGAGATCGCAAGGTCCGACTTCTTGTCCGCCATCGCTGCTCCTTCGGGCCGGGGCCGCCGATCACCCGAGGATACTCGATCCTGAAACCCCCGGCCGCGCCGGCCGGAACAACCGTGAGGAGGCCGACATGGTCCATGCTCTGCTCGCCTCGCTCACCCTCCTGCACCCGGCCCAGCCCGAACCCTCCCCCGAGACCGCGTGGCTCCGCGACCACGCCTTCCCCCTCGCCGCCGTTGAAGCCGGTCACGGATTCGACGATCTCCGACCCCTCCGGGCGCTCATCGGCGACGCCCGCATCGTCTCGCTGGGCGAACCGACCCACGGCACGCGCGAGGCCTTTCAACTCAAGCACCGCCTCCTCGAGTACCTCGTCACCGAGCTCGGCTTCACGCTCTTCTCCATCGAGGCCAGCAGCCCGGAGTCATTCCGCCTGAATGACTACGTCCTGCGGGGCGAGGGCGACCCCCGCGCTCTCATCAAGGGCATGTACTTCTGGACCTGGGACACCGAAGAAGTGCTCGCGATGGTCGAGTGGATGCGCACCCACAACCAGGCCGCCGCCGCCGCGGGCCGCCCTCCGGTGCGGTTCACGGGCTTCGACATGCAGACGGACACCGTCGCGCTCGCGATCGCCCGCGAGGCGGTCGCCGTCGCCGAGCCGGACTTCCTCGCCGAGTTCGACCGCCTCGCGCGGGTCGCGGCACAACCGAACGCCCCCGCCGACGGCGCACCCCCCGCCATCATCACCGCGCGGGCGCCGGGCGCACTGGCCCGGGGCTCGCGCCTCACGCTCACGGGCAAGCTCCGCACGCGGGACGTCATCGGGCACGCGGCCCTCTGGATGCGCGTCGACGACGCCGGGGGCAACGTCCTCGCCTTCGACAACATGCACACCCGGGGCCGCACCGGAACTACCGACTGGACCGCCTGCACCATCGAGCTCGATGTGCCCGCCTCCGCCCACGCGATCTATTTCGGCATACTCGCCCCCATCTCCGCCGGAACCGCGTGGTACGACGATCTGTCTCTCTCCCTCCCGGACCGCACCCTCAGCCTCCCCGGCGACCTCGATCTCGGGTTCGAGTCCGGCGCCGTCCCGCCCGCCGGCTTCGCCATGGCCGCCCCCGGCTTTGAGATACGCCCCGACCGCGAGAACCCCGCCCAGGGCAGGTGCTGCCTCCGGATCTCAAAGGACGCCCCGCAGCCGCCCGCGGCGCCCCCGCCGCCAGCCCAACCCGACGACGCGCCGCTCCCATCTCCGCGCGACGCGGCGGAAGCTCTCGCACGCCGCTTCGTCGATCATCGAGCCGTTTACGCCCGGGCGCTCGGCCCCGAGCGTGCCGAGTGGGCCGCCCACAACGCCGAGATCGTCGCTCAGGGCGCGCGCCTCCGCCTCGCCATGACGCTCAACGACCCCCCGCCCGAACTCCACCGCGATTACGCCATGGCCCAGAACGTCAGGTGGCTGCTGGACCAGCATCCCGGAGAGCGAGCCGTGCTCTGGGCCCACAACGGCCACGTGTCCCGAGCGCCCTGGGCCATGGGTGCGTTCCTCGAAGACATCTACCCGGGCTCCCAGATCGTCATCGGCTTCTCGACCAGCACCGGCGGATACACCGCCATCCGCTCCGGCGTCGGCCTCGCCGACAACCGCCTTCAGGCCCCTCCCGCCCGCAGCGCCGAAGCCCGCTTCGACGCCCTCCCCTGGCCCCGCTTCATCGCCGACCTTCGTGCCGCCGACGCCTCCGACCCCGCGTCCGCGTGGCTCACCTCCCCGACGCCCTTCCGAATGGTCGGCGCACTCGCCATGGACAGGCAGTTCGTCCCCACCACGCTCAGGCCTCACTTCGACCTCATCGCCCACATCCGCGAGACGACCCCCTCCCGAAGCCTCGGCGGCGTGCTGAAAAAGGAGTAGCCCCTCTCCCGCCGCCCCTCGCCTTACCATTCCGGCGCTTGGGATCCGCCGCGCACACACTCGGTTCCTCCACGACCACCCGAGGCCTCCGCGTCGAGGTGCAGCCACGCTACATCCCCGAAGAATCTGACCCCGGCGCCGGCCGGTTCGTCTTCGGCTATCGAGTCCGCATCGTCAACGAGTCCGGTCCCGTCGCCACACTGCTCTCTCGACACTGGATCATCGTCGACGCCGACGGTGAACGGCACGAGGTGCGCGGCGAGGGCGTCGTGGGCCGCACCCCGACCCTCGCGCCGGGCCAGTCATTCGAGTACGCCAGCTTCTGCCCCCTCCCCACCCCCTGGGGCACGATGGAGGGCTCGTACACCTTTGCCACCGCCGAGGGCGAACGCTTCGAGGTGAGCGTCGCCCGCTTCTACCTCGTCCGACCCCACGACGCCTGAACCATGGCCTCTCCGTCCCCATCGCCCACCGGCCCCTCAAGCCCGAACGACCCCCGCCCGTCCCTCGGCGTCTTCTTCAAGTGCGCCAACAAGTACCTCCGCGTCTATCGCTCCGCCGACGGCACACGCTACAACGCCCGCTGCCCGACCTGCGGCAAGGTCGTCCGCTTCGTCGTCGGCGCCCAGGGCACCAGCCAGCGCACGTTCGAGGTCGACTGCGGCGCGTGACCCGGCTCACTCCATGGACACCGGGCCCGCAGGCCCGCCGCCCCGCGCCAGCAGCCACCGCAGTTCCGGCAGTCTCAGCATCACGGCGCCGGCCCCGAACACCACCACGCCGCACGCCACGCCCACGCACAGCCTCAGCAGGTGCGCCCCCCAGCCCGCCGCCGGCGGCCCAATCCACCCCGCGACCCACACGCCCGCGGCCATCAACAGGGAGAGCGCCGTGATCCGTGCCATCCCCGTGAGCGTCCCGCGGTCCAACGACCTCACGCCCAGCCTGGTCTGGCACAACCACCCGAGCACGGCGCACTGCACCGTCGCCGCGATGCCGGTGGCCCAGGCCATCCCCGCCTCGCGCAGGGGCCAGATCAGCGTGAGGTTCAGCGCCAGGTTGAGCAGCACGCTGCCCACCGCCACGCGCATCGGTGTGCCCGTGTCCCCCCTCGCGTAGAACGCCCGCGTGTACACGTGATTCAGCGAGTACGCCCACACCCCGACCGAGAACCCGAGCAGCGCGTCGGCGCACCGTGCCACGCCCTCCGGCGTGAACGAGTGCCGTCCCCCGCCGCCGAAGATCACCGCCACCAGATCGTGCCTCACCACGATCAGCCCGAGCGTCGCGGGAAGCCCGATGAACAGCGACAGCCGAAGGCCCCGCCTCAGCACCCCCGCGAACTCCTCCCCGCGGTCGGCCGCCCTGGACAGCATCGGAAACACCGCCGTCGCCACCGCGATGCCAAAGACCCCGAGCGGAAACTGGTAGATCGTCTGCGTGTAGCTCAGCACCGCGTTGGACTTCGCATCCAGCGGCACCGCCACTCCCAGCACCGTGGGCCCCACCCACAACGGCCACATCGCGATCACCATGTCCATCACGCTGTTGAGTTGCACAGCGCCCAGACCGACGGTCGCGGGCAGAAACTTGTCGAAGACCGCACGCGCGTGCTCCCTCGCCGCCCCCGCGGCGGCCCCCCACTTCACGCGTCCGCGCAGCGCCCACAGCGACCACACGATCTGCACCAGGCTCGCGACCACCGCCGCCGCGCCCACGAGATACGCCGCCATCACCCGGTCCGCCATCAGCCCGGCGTAGAAGACCAGCCCCGCGCCGATCTGAAAGACGTTCAGCACGATCGGTGCCGCCGCGGGCGGCCCGAACCGTCCCACCGCCTGAAGCACGCCCCCCAGGATCGCGGTCAGGCAGACCGCCGGCATCATGGGCAGCATCAGCAGCATCAGCTTGAACGAGAGGCTCCGCTCCTCGTCCGCCGGAAGGACCGCCAGCAGGAGCACCAGCACGCCCATCGCAGCCAGCGTCAGCACGCTCGTGACCAGCGTCAGCGCCCTCACCACCACCGTCGCCAGTTCGTCCGCTCTCGCCTCTTCATCCCGCCTCAGGATCACGTACGTCGGGAGAAACGCCGCCGACAGCGCCCCCTCGCCGAACAGCCGCCGGAACAGGTTGGGCAGGGCGTACGCGGCCCTGAACGCCGATCCCAGCGCGTCGTCGCCGAAGAGCCTCGCCGTCACCACGTCCCGCGCCAATCCCGCGAACCTGGACACCAGCGTGAGCCCGGACACCGTCCGCACCGCGCGCCCGAGCCCGGAGTGCGCATCGCCACCCCCGGCCCCGCTCGGGGTCGAGCCCGCCGCCGAGTTGTCCCCTGATTCCTGCTCCATCTCGAGGTCGGCCGGCCCCTCCGGGCCTTCTCTCTATCGGCCCGGCCCCTACCGGATGAACAGCAGCCACTGCACCACAAGCACCGGCAGCAGCAGCACCAGCGCCCACGCCAGATATCCGAAGAACGATGGCATCCGCACCCCGTGTGACTCCGCGATGGTCCTCACCATGAAGTTCGGCCCGTTCCCGATGTACGTCATCGCCCCGAAGAACACGGCGCCCGTCGAGATGCCCATCAGGTCCCGCACGCCCTCGGGCGTGGAGATCAGCACCCCGATCGATTCCCTCGTCAGTTCCCCGGGCACCGCCACCTGCAGGAAGTTCAGGTAGGTCGGTGCGTTGTCCAGCATCGCCGAGAGCGCCCCGGTCGCGAAGTAGAACGCCGTCGGGTTGTCCACCCCCAGCTTGCCCCCGTTCGCCGCCAGATACCCCAGCGCCGGAATCATCGTCATGAAGATCCCCAGGAACAGCAGCCCCACCTCCTTCACCGGGAAGAACGTGAAGTCGTTCGCCTCCAGGATCCGCTTCGGTGCCAGCACGTACGACACCGCCGCCACCAGCACCTGGAACGTCGCCCCATACGGCAGATGAGGCAGGTGGGGCGCCACCCTGTGCAGCACCGGGTCCACGAACACCCCCGCGATCATCAGCACCAGGCACACCAGCCCCACCCCGCCCGCGATCCGGGGCATCGGGATCTTCGCGGCGGGTCCCAGCTCCGGCAGGCCCTCGCGCTCCCGGGTCGCCTTCACCCGCTTTTCCACCCACAGGTCGATGATCACAAAGACGACCAGCAGGCCCCCCACCGTCACGATCCAGTCGTGCCAGAGGTGCTCCAGCGTCCACAGGAACGGCACGCCCTTGATGTACCCCAGGTACAGCGGGGGGTCCCCGATCGGCGTCAGGCAGCCGCCGCAGTTCGAGACGATGAAGATGAACATCACCAGGTGCAGCGGGTGCAGCCGCCCCTCGTTGGCCCGCATGAAGGGCCGCACCAGCAGCATCGACGCGCCGGTCGTCCCGACGAGATTTGCCAGCACCGCCCCGACGAGCAGGATCATCGCGTTGAAAACCGGCCCGCCCCGGCCCCTGAACTCGACCAGGATCCCGCCCGCCACCACGAACAGCCCGCCCACCAGCGCGATGAACGAATAAAACTCCAGCCCCGCGTGCGCCACCTTCTCCTGCCCCAGGCTCAGGGAGCCCATCGCCGAGGGGCCCTTCACCGCCACCAGGTAGTACGTCGCCACCATCGCCCCGAGGAAGAACGAAACGTCCGGAAAGTGCCGGTGCCACCATCTCGCGCTCAGCAACGGCACCACCGCAATGCTCAGCAGCAGCACCGCGAACGGCGCCACCAGCCACAGCGGGATCTCCGGCGCGCCGTCCGCTCCCACCGGCATCGGCGCCGTGCGGCTCAGCAGCCATCCGCCCCCCGCACCCAGCACCGCCGACACAACCCACAGCCGCGGGCCGTGCCACATGAACCGTCCCTGGATCGCGTCGTCTCCGTGCATCCGTCAGTCTAGAGGCGCCGTCCCGCTCCCGCCCGCGCCCCACGATCGCCGATACTCTCCGACATGCGCGTCCTCGGCGTCGATCCCGGCCTCCGCATCACCGGCTATGCCTGCATCGAGCCCGGCCCCGCCCGCCCCGCCATCATCGAGGCCGGCGTTTTCCGACTCCCGCGCGCGCACGCCACCCTCGCCCAGCGACTCGACGAACTCGACCGCGACTTCTCCTCCCTCCTCGAACGCACCTCACCGCAGATCGTCGCTGTCGAGGGCCTCTTCGCCCACTACAAGCACCCCGCCACCGCCATCATCATGGGCCACGGCCGGGGCGTCCTCCTCCTCGCGGCCCAGCGCGCGGGGATCCCCATCCTCGAACTCAAGCCCACACAGGTCAAGAAGTCCCTCACCGGCTTCGGCGGCGCCGACAAGGCACAGGTGCAGCGCGCCGTCCAGGCCGAGTGCGGCCTGGACACGCCACCCAGCCCGCCGGACCTCGCCGACGCGCTCGCCATCGCCCTCTGCACCCTGCACCGGCGCCAGTCCGTTCTCGCAGGCTGAGCCCTCTCAGTCGCGGAACGCCGCATGGCATGACTTGCACGCGCTGCTCACTCTCTTGAACTCCGCCGACATCGCCGCCACATCCGTCGAACCTGCCTCCAGCAGGTCTTCGAGCCTCTGCGCCGGCGCGTGGTTCGCGTCGATCTTCGCGGCAAATCCTTCCCGCTTCGCCACGGGGCTCCGATCGTCGTGCAGGAGCCTCAACAGGTCGGCGAGCTTCCCCGCTTCCGCCACCGGCACCAGATCCGGGTGCTCGCTCGGGGGCTTCCAACCCGCCGCCTCGATCGCCTTCAGGTACTCCATCGCCTCGTCCATGCGCACCATCGTGTCCACCATCCCCTCGGGCTTGCACGCCTCGGGAAAGTCCGCGGTCACCGCGTCAAGTTCCGCCTCGCTCATCACGCTCGCCGCCGCCGCGCACGCGTACAACCCCCTGTACGCCGGCGAAGTCCCGGACACCTTCATCCGCGCCACCGCCTCGTCCGCCGACATCCAGCCCAGAGACACCGCGACCGCCGCCGCCGCGCCGGCGCTCCGATGCTTCCCGTGATGGCAGTGGATATAGACCGGGCCATCCCCGAGTGCATCGCGGGTCGCCCGCGCCAACTCCTCGCCCCGCGCCTCCCCAAAGCCGTTGTACCCGATCGGCAGGTGGATGTACCTCAGCCCGTGCTTCTTCGCCTCGACCAGGTCCGGCGCCGCCCCGTCCACGCTGATCACCGTCCGGATCCCCATCCTCGCCAGCGTCTCGAAGCCGGCGTCTCCCTCCGGCACGCCGCCGGAGAACACATCAGGGTGATACGCCACCACGTTGTGCAGCCCCGCGTAGTCCCGGGGCGACTCCTCACCCATCAACGGGGGCGCGACCGTTCCCTTCACCCGCGCGCCGCCGCCCGATGAGCAGGCCACCAGCGAAGCGCAACCCACCGCCACCAGCAGTGACGCCACCATCCCCCAACGGACCGTCGCACCATCCCGCATCTGCCTGCTCCTCCTGTCCGATCGGCTCCGCACCGGCTCGGCACCCGCGTGCCTGCAGTTCGTACCTGCCACACGCCCCCGGGTTGCTCATTCTCCCTGCGCACGCATGCGAAGAAACCGCACCACCTGCTTGGAGATGATGTCGGCCTCGACGTTGACCTCGTCACCGTCCCGTAGTTCCCCCAGATTCGTCACCGCCAGCGTCGTCGGGATCAGGCACACCCGCACCACCGATCCCTGCAGCCCCGCCACCGTCAGTGACACCCCGTCCAGGCAGACCGAACCCTGCGCCACGAGACACTCGGCCACCGAGGCATCGCACGCCACCTCCAATTCCCATCCACCTTCCCCGGACTGACCGCTCCGGCACACCCTTCCCCGACCATCCACGTGCCCCTGCACCAGGTGCCCGCCCAAGAGCGTCGCGACCGTGGCCGCGTGCTCCAGGTTCACGCGGCGCCCGGCGCGCCAACTCCCCAGTGTCGTCTTTCGGATCGTCTCGGGCACCACGTCGAACGCCAGCCCGGCGTCCTCAAACGCCGCCACCGTCAGGCAGCACCCGTTCACGGCGATCGAATCACCCAACCCGGGGCGGTGCGCCCACCCGAGGGTGTCCACGACCAGCCTCATCCCCCCCGGCGCCGGCGACGCGCTCCGCACAAGCCCCGTGGTCTGCACGATACCCGTGAACATGCAGCAATGTTGGGGGCCACGCCCCCAAAGGCAAAGGCCGCACCCCCGCAATCCCTCAACGATCCGCCCACTTCCACCGCCCCCCCCCGGTTGACGCCCGCCCTACCCTGCTCGATACTGCTCCGCCCGGGCCGGAACCCCGCCGGGGTCCGCCGGCCCACGGGGCCGCCCGCGCACCGCACCATTCTCGGAGAGTTCTCGCGATGTCCTTCACCTCAGCCCGTCTGCTCCTCGCCGCCGCCCTCACGAGTTCCCTCCTCTCTGCCTGCACCGCGACGCCCACCTCGGGCGAACCCGCGTCCGAGCCCAAGAAGCCCGCGGCCGGCGCCAACTCCGCCTTCCCCGTCGTGTACGACGACTGGGGCCGCCTGGGCTACCGGCTCGACTGGGTCGGCTTCCCCTTCGCCCCCTCCGAGGCCACCTCCAAGGTCGTCGCCGCGTCCATCTACCCCGACGCCGTCGTCGTCCAGAACTCCGCCAGCACCACCTCGCTGATGGAGTCCTCCACCGGCCGGGTCCGCTGGAGCACCGAACTCACCGGCCCCCTCACCAAGTGGACCGGCATCACCCGCGAGCTCGGCGATGCCGGGCGCCTCCTCGTCTCCAGCGAGTCGGAGCTCTTCCTCCTCGCCGTCGGCACCGGCAACCTCGTGGGCCGCGAGAAGTTCGAGCGCGTCATCAACACCCCCGCGATGCTCGCGGGATCCACCGCCGTCGCCGGCACCTCCGTCGGCGTCGTGCAGGCTCACCTCATCGGCCGCGACGTCTCCGCGTGGAACTTCGGCTCCCGCGGCGCCATCGACGCGCCGCTCACCCGCGTCGGTGACTTCCTCGCCGCCGTCTCCCAGGCCGGCGACGTCCTCTTCTTCTCCGACAGGGGCGACCTCATCGGCCGAGGCTCCATCCTCTCCGGCGTCGATACCGCCCCCGCCACCGACGGCAACATGCTCTTCATCGCCGGCCGCGACCAGTCCGTCTGGGCCTTTGACACCTCCGGCCAGCCCGTCTGGCGCTTCCGCACCACCAACCCCCTCGTCGCCGACCCCGTCTGGCACAACGGCACTCTCTACTGCGACATCGGCGCCCTGGGCCTCACTGCCTTCGACGCCCCCTCCGGCGTCGTCCGCTGGCACGCCAAGGAGATCCACGGCAAGGTCGTCGCCGTCCGCGCCGGACGCCTCCTCGTCTGGGACGGCAAGGGACTCACCGTCGTCGACCCCCAGCGGGGCGACCGCGTCGACCGCGTCGAGCTCCCCGGCGTCGCCAGGCTCATCCCGCTCTCCCTCGAGGACTCCGAGCTCTACGCCCTCTCCACGCGAAACGTCGTCGCCAAGTTCATCACCAAGTAACCACTTTTCCCACCAGCACAATGACCGACGCCCCCATCCGCACCGCCCTCGTCTCCGTCTCCGACAAGACAGGGCTCGTGCCGTTCGTCCGGGGGCTCGCCTCCCGGGGCATCCGCATCGTCTCCACCGGCGGCACCGCCGCTACGCTCCGTGACGCCGGAATCCCAGTCACGCCCATCGACGAGCTCACCGGCTTTCCAGAGATCATGGACGGCCGGGTCAAAACCCTCCACCCGAAGGTCCACGGCGGGCTCCTCGCACGACGCGACCTCCCCCTTCACCTCGCCCAGATGGCCGCCAACGCCATCAGCCCCATCGACCTCGTCTGCGTCAACCTCTACCCCTTCGAGCAGACCGTGGCACGCCCGGGCTGCACCCGTGAGGACGCCATCGAGAACATCGACATCGGCGGCCCCTCCATGCTCCGCTCCGCAGCCAAGAACCACGAGTTCGTGACCGTCGTCACCTCGCCGGGCCAGTACGACCGCATCCTCGCCGACATGGCCGCCAACAACGGCGCGACCTCCCTCTCCCTCCGCAAGGACCTCGCCCGCGAGGCCTTCGCCCTCACCGCCCGCTACGACTCCGCCATCGCCTGCTACCTCGCCGCCTCGCCAGATACCACCTTCCCACACCTCCTCAACCTCTCCTTTGCCCGCGCCGACGAACTCCGCTACGGCGAAAACCCCCACCAGCCCGCCGCGCTCTACCGCCGCATCGGCGCCAGAGCGGGACACGGCTCCGTCGTCGCCGCCGAACAGCTCCACGGCAAGGAACTCAGCTACAACAACCTCAACGACGCACACGCCGCATTCTCGCTCGTTCAGAGCCTCGATGCCGTCGACCCGGCGCAGTGCGGCGCCGCCATCGTCAAGCACACCAACCCCTGCGGCGCCGCCATCTCCCACTCCCTCCGCGGCGCCGTCGACCTTGCGCTCGCGGGCGATCCCCTCGCCGCCTACGGCGGGATCCTCGCGGTCAACCGCCACTTCGACGCCGACGCCGCCGACCGCCTCCGCGCCAAGGACCTCTTCCTCGAAGTCATCGTCGCCCCCTCCTTCGCCGCTGACGCCCTCGAGATCCTCCGCGCTCGCTGGACCAACGTCCGACTCCTCGCCACCGGCCCCGCCGACGCCGCCGATCCCTGCCACGGCCTCTCACGCATGGAGTTCCGCGCCCTCGGAGATGGCCTCCTCGTCCAGGAGCGAGACTCCGCGCTCTCCGCCCCGGGCGCACTCGCCCTCCGCGCAGGCCCAGAGCCCGGAGCGGACACCCGCCGCGCCGCCGTCTTCCTCGAAGCCGTCGTCCGATTCCTCTTCAGCAACGCCGTCGTCATCGGCGGCATCGTGCCAGGCGGGATTCGCGTCTTCGGCGCGGGCGCCGGCCAGATGGACCGCGTCGCCAGTTGCCGCCTCGCCATCGAAAAAGCAGGCCCCCTCTGCAAGGGCGCCATCTGCGTCAGCGACGCCTTCTTCCCCTTTTCCGACGGTCCCGAGCTCCTCATCAAGGCCGGGGTCACCACCATCGTCCATCCCGGCGGCTCCAAGCGAGATCAGGACACCTTTGACCTCTGCGCCGCCGCTGGTGTCGCCTGCCTCACCTCCGGCCTGCGCCACTTCCGCCACTAGATTCCAACGGGGTCACTCGCGGCAGGCCTTGCACGCGTGCTTGGGCCGCTTCTTCGCCCCCCTCCCGATCACGCCGACATCCATCAACGCCGCGATCACCACCACCGCAATCCACACTCCGTGGACGCCCCCGCCCTCGTTCTGCGCCAGGGCCCACGCCAGCGTCGTGAACGGCATGAACAGGAACCCCAGCAACGGCCAGACCGTCGTCTCGAACGCACGGCCAAGGTAGTCGCTGAACAGCCAGATCAACGCCAGCGCCAGACGCGGGAAAAAGAGCCCCAGGATCGCTGTGAGCCATTGCATATCAACTTATTCGGGCCACCTTCGACCAGGTTTCGCCATCCCGCGTTCGGGGGGTTTCGACCGCTGGCGCCACGCCAACCTTGCGCGGCGGTTCGCATCCGGTTCGTAAGTCATGCTGCCGTCCATGAATTCACGGGGAAATCCTGTCGGTCTTGAGGCCGTCAATCCGAGACATTGAAACCAAGACTTGGTTAGGTTCCTATAATCACTTTGATCTCTCTCTCCTCCAGCGGGGCGCTGTCACTGATGGCGCCCTGCTTGTTTCTCCGGCCGGCACCACCGGCCTCCCCATCCCCATCCAAAGCCCGATCGCCCCGGCCTTGACGTCCCGGGGCATAATGTCTCCTCGCGCCCCCTCCGGGGCCTAGGAGCCGCCCCCTGGCACCCACCTCCACACCCATCCTCGTCACCGGCGCTGCCGGCTTCATCGGCTGCCACGTCGCCGACGCCCTCTGCCAACGGGGCTCGCCCGTCCTCGCCATCGACAACTTCGACCCTTTCTACGACCGCGCTCTCAAGGACCGCAACCTCGCGTGGCTCCGCCGCCACTCTTCCTTCACCTTCGTCGAGGCCGACCTCACCTCCGCGCCGGCCATGCGCCGCCTCTTCGAGCAGCACAAACCCACCGGCGTCATCCACCTCGCCGCCAAGGCCGGCGTCCGCCCCTCCATCGCCGATCCCGCGGGCTACATGCACGCCAACGTCACAGGCACCGCCGTCATCCTCGCAGAGGCCCACCGTGCCGGGTGCGAGCGCGCCGTCATCGCCTCTTCCAGCTCCGTCTACGGCGACTCCTGCACGCCCCCATACTCCGAAACCGCCGACGTCAGTTGCCCCATCAGCCCCTACGCCGCCTCCAAGCGCGCCTGCGAACTCCTGGGCCACACGCACTGGCACCTCACCGGCATGCCCACCGCCATGCTCCGCTTCTTCACCGTCTATGGCCCCCGCCAGCGCCCCGACCTTGCCATCGCCAAGTTCATCCGCTCCATCCGCGACAACCGCCCCATCGACTTCTTCGGCGACGGCTCCATGAGCCGCGACTTCACCTTCATCGACGACATCGTCGCCGGCGTCCTTGCCGCCTACGACCGCATCGATTCACACGGCTATCGCATCTGGAACCTCGGCAGCGACGCGCCCGTCACGCTCGCCGACATGCTCGCCACCATCGAATCCACCCTCGGCGCCAAGGCCACGCTCAACCGCCTCCCAGTCCAGCCCGGCGACGTCAAAACCACGTGGGCAGACCTCGCCCGCAGCCGCGCCGAACTCGGCTATTCGCCCTCGACCCCCTTCGCGCTGGGCATCCGGCGCCAGGTCGAGTGGACGACGGGGCAGGGCGGCTGATCCGCGTCGCCCAACTACATCGGGCGCCACCACATGCCAACTCGTCGTACCACATTCGTGGCGTATCCCGCTCCGCGGTGTACCTTCGAGGGAGTGCCATCGATCGGTCTGCTTTCGCGACGCACTCGTCCCGCCCGCTTCGCCACCCCTCACTTCGTCGGCGCCAGCGCACGATCGATCGCCCGGTCGATCTCCCCCGCGAAGTCCACGTTGAACTCCTCGTCCGGAACCTCCGCCTTGTCCGCGGCGGCCTTCGCCTTCACCAGCATCGCCTTC
This sequence comes from Leptolyngbya sp. PLA1, assembly GCA_021405315.1. GTDB lineage: Bacteria > Planctomycetota > Phycisphaerae > Phycisphaerales > UBA1924 > RI-211. Next base: position 5,328 of record QWIH01000010.1, on the reverse strand, counting down.
ACCTCATCATCCGTCATCGTCTCCTTGAACTTCTCGTTCCCCGCCATGTCCTTGGCTTGCATGAGGGCGATCACAGGCTGCGATTCGGCCTCGGGAATCTTCTTCTCGAAGACGCCCCGCGCAAACCGCTGCAGCACCCGCCGCCCCGCCGCCTTCTCCTCGTCCGTCAGGCCGGAGCGGCTGAGGTACTGCTTGTCCGCCAGCCCCGCCATCGCCGCGGGGAACACAGGGCTCTCCACGATCTGCTTCATCACCTCGCCCAGTTGCTCGCCGCTCACCTTCCCGTCCTTCCAGTCCTTCACCACTCCCTCGACCCGCGCCTTGATCCGGGTCTTCTGATCGTCGGGGATCGATGACGAGTCCACCACCGCCACCGTGGTCGCGGTCATCGCCGCACCCGCCATCTTCTTCCAGGTGAGCATCACGGTGACCACGAGGGCCACGATCAGCACCACCACCACGCCCGCCGCGATCAGGCAACCCTTCGCCGCACCCCCGCGCCGCGCCCCCGTCATCCCCCACCCGCGGCCCCGCACGTTCCGCTGCTTCGTCATCATCATCGCCTGATTCCTCCCGCTGGTGCATCCCTGTGGGTGCCCGGTTGTACCATAGCGTCGATCCCGCCCCGCGCCGGCCGCCACGCACTCTTCGGAACTTCCAGTCGCCCGTTTTGAGGAACGCCGCCTGATCTGGATCCTCATCTCAAGGCTGATCCTCGGCGTCCTCGGCGCCATCCTCGCCCTCTGGGGCGCCAGCCTCGCCGTCAGGGGCCTCGCCGCCCGCATCGACGCCCTCGCCTCTCGCCTGCTCCGCGTCGGCGCCCGCGCACGCACCATCGGAAGGACCGCCAGCATCGTCGGCACCCTCGCCGGCCTCAGCCTGCTCCCCGTAGGTTGCATCCTCTGCCTCCTCGCCCTCAACTACGACCCGGGCTCGGACCTCTCCGACGCGCTCCCCAGCCTCTGGACCAGCATCGCCATCGTCTGCGGCTTCGCCTCTCTCGCCCTCATCTTCGTCGGCGTTCAGTTCGACCCTTCCCGAGGCCGCCCACGCTGCCCCGCCTGCTGGTACGCCATGCCCGGCTTCGAGAACATGACGTGCCCCGAGTGCGGCAGGCCACCCGGGCCCCACGCCCACCTCTACCGCACCCGCCGCTCGCAACCCGTCATCGCCTGCGGCGTCGCGCTGCTCCTCGTCGCCATCTCGCTCTCACGCGTCACCGCCGTCCGCGCCATGGGGTGGCGGGGTGTGATCCCCACCACCGTCCTCATCCTGGGTCTGAAGCACCTGCCGGACTCGCTCATCCGCCCGCGCAACCCCGCGGGAGGCGCCGCCTGGAGGGGCACCCTCGCCTACCGCGTCGACAACACGGTCATGGCGCCGTGGCAGGAAGAGTGGCTCCGCCGCCGCGCGACGGACCTCTACCGCGAGGCACGCGACCCCAGGGACGCGCTCCGTGCCATGCACCTGGGAGGCATCTCCGGGGGCACCGACTCCGGAACGTGCCAGCGACTCCGCGTCTGGGTCGCCCGCGATCTCGCCTCGCCCGATCCGGCCATCCGGGCGCGCGCGATCGAGCTGGGAACCGGCCTGGGATGGGTGTTTGATCCCTCCGAGAGCCGGCGAAACGACGAGTGGCTCCTTGGTCTCCTCAGCTCAGAGAACCCCGCCGTCCGCTCCGCCGCCCTCTCGCTCCTGCCGTACTTCGCCAACGCGAGCCCGGTCCTCAGCTCATCGCTCGCCGACCGCCTGCGCGACCGCGCCCTGCCCGAGGATCAGCGCACGCTCGCCGCCACCGCCCTGATCCTCGCGCCCGCGAACGACGTGGCGGGTCGCCTCAGCGACTACGACCTCACCGCCCTGCTCACCCGTGCCGATCCGGCGACGCGCCGGTGCGTCGCCCTCGGGCTGCGCGCCGCCGCGGAGTCCGGAGCCGGTGCCTGGACCTCGCACCTCCGCGCACTGGCCTTCGACACCCCGCTCGTGATCGATCTGCTCCTCGATCCGGCCCCGGACACCTCGCGGGCCGGCGCGGCAGTCATCAACTGGCGCGTCATGAACGCGGGAGAGTGGGATGAGACGCTCGTCGCAGCCGTGCTCCCCCGGCTCCAGCAGCGCGGAGACGAGGCGGAGGCCATCCTCGGCGCTCTCATCGCTGCGCAACACCCCGGCCCTCTGCCCCCGACGATCATCGCAACCCTCGAGGCGCTCGCGCAGGGCGACGATCCGGCGCTCGCGGCGAGCGCCAAGGAACTGCTCTATCTCACCCACACCCTCCCCAGGCCCAAGGACGATCAGGCCCCCGCGCCCCCGGGCCCGCCGTGAGTCTCCGGTCCCATGCCGAGCGGCCTCTCCGGCAGCCGGCCCAGCCACGGATCCTTCTCCAGTGTCTGCGCACCCGTGAAGATGGCCCCGTCGCGATAGACATGGTTGATCACCGGCTCGATGGTGGGCCAGCGCAGGTCCATCCGGTTGTACTCCCTGGGCAGCCAGAGGTGCTTGATCTTGGGACCGCGCCAGCGTGCCCACACCATGTCCAGCACCGTGTCGTCCGGGATCGTCGGCTCCTTCGTGCTCGCCTGCACCCACTGGTACATCAGTTGGAGCGACGCGGGTGTGTACGCGAAGTACAGCACGCCGCTGGTGCACTTGAGCACCTTGCACGACTGGTCGGGCACGGACTCGCTGGGGTCCGCGGCCCAGTTGTACGCGGCGAAGTCCACGCCCGGGCTCTCCAGCAGCACCGGGGGCTTGCAGACCTCGCAGTCCGCGTCGCACCAGATGATCGGTCGCTTGAGTTCGAGCAGCTTCCGCTGCATGAACGCGGGCTTCTTTGAGTTGTTCCGGGCCCAGACGCCCGTGCTCTCCAGCTTCTCGACGTGCGGGGTGATGCCGAAGCGGACGCAGCTTGCGCGCAGTTTCTCGGCGAAGTCCTTGTACGCCCCCTCCCCGGTGTAGAAACTCACGATGTCCATGCCGCGGATGCTCCCGTCGGTGCGCTCGACCTGCGGTACGATAGCCCTTCCTCTTCCGGAGCCGTTCATGCAGCAGCCCGCGCTGGAATCACTCGTGCAGCAGGTCCAGGGCCTTCAGCAGGCGGTGGATTACCTCGGGCAGAGCGTGATGCAGATCCGCCGGCGCTTCCTTGCCGTCGAGGCGGAGGCGAGGCTGGCGCGGGAGGGCCGGAAGCCGCGGTTCCCCGTCGAGTTCCGCTCGGAGTACGGCGAGGACATGTGGCTGTGGGACCTGTTCGAGGGGAAGACCGGCGGGTACTTCATCGAGGTGGGGGCGTACGACGGGTACCGCAGCAGCGTGTCGTACGCCTTCGAGGCGGCGGGGTGGACGGGCCTGCTGGTGGAGGCCCTGCCCAACCGGCACGCGGAGTGCGCGGCCCGTCGGACGGGCTCTCGCGTGGTGCACAGCGCGCTCGGGGCGCCGGGCTCGCCGGCGACGGTGGAGTTCACGGCGGTGAAGGACGGGCAGTGGGACCAGTGCTCGTACGCGTTTGATCGGCCAGACCACCGGCAGGCGCTGGACAGCCGCGCGTTTGCGCGGGAGCGCGTGACCGTGCCCATGACGACAATGGACGCGGTGCTCGCGGCGGCGCCGCCCGGCACCATCGATTTCGCGTCCATCGACGTGGAGGGCGGCGAGTACGAGCTGCTCACGGGCTTTGACCTCGCGAAGTGGAAGCCCCGGGTGGTGTTCCTGGAGGACAACACGCAGGGGCGCGATACGCGCGTGGCGGACCACATGAAGCGCTACCCGTACCGCTTCCTGGGCTGGCTCGCGGTGAACCAGATTTACGTTCTGGAGAGCGAGCGGGCGCTGCTGGAGCGTGCGCCGCAGGTGCGGATCTAGATCAGAACGGGATGTCGTCCGGGGCCATGGCCTCCGGCTGGCTGGGCGCGGCGGAGCGCGGGGCGGGCTTGGACCAGCCGCCGGTGGGCGCACCCTCGCTGTTGCCACCACCACCGCCCCCACCACCGCCGCCGCCGGCCTTGCTGTCGACGAACTCGAAGGACTCGACGACGACGCGCAGGCGGGAGTGCTTCTTGCCTTCCTTGTCGTCCCACTGGTCGAGCTTGAGGCGGCCCTCGATGAAGATGGGGCGGCCCTTCGAGAAGAACTTGGCGATGTTCTCGCCGGTCTTGCCCCAGGCTTCGCAGTCGACGAAGGTGACTTCTTCTCGCTTCTCGCCGGCCTGCGTGGTGTAGCGGCGGTTGACGGCCAGGCCGATGTTGGCGACGGTGTTCCCGCTGCCGATCGACTTGAGCTCGATGTCGCGGGTGATGTTGCCCATCAGCAGAACCTTGTTGTAACTGGCCATCGTGGGTGCTCCTTGTGCCCCGGGTACCCCCGGCGGCGTTACCCGATCATATCCCGACTATGCGGGAGACGGGACGATGGCCGCGGAGGGAAGCGCCAGGGGAGCGGCTCCCGGAGAACACCGCCGAGGAGAGCGGTGCGTCGGGTGGCTCAGGAGGAATCGGGGCGGGGCGTGGTCGGGGCGTCGCTCGGCGTGGGTCTGGGCGCGAGCGGGTGGCGACCGGGGATGAAGTCCGGCGGGAAGATGGAGTATTCGTCGAGTTCGTCGGGGTAGAGGATTGGCGAGTCGCCCGGGGCGGCGGCCACGGAGATTGCGGGAGACGGGACGGCGGTCGTGGGTGCCTTGGGCGGCTGGGTCGTTGTGACGGCGTGCGCGAGATCGCGGTCGTCGCTGCGAAGGCGCCGTGGGGCATCTTCGTGTTGATGCTTGCCGGGCGCCTCGTGGTCGGAGTCGTCGTCGGAGTCTGGGTCGTCGTCGGAGTCTGGGTCGTCGTCGGAAGGGTCGTCGTCGTCTGGCGTCGTGGCGTGCGTGTTGGTCGGGGAGTGGGAAGGCGCGGGGCCGGGTGTGGAGGCGGGCGTGGGTCTGCCGCGGCGGGCGGGAGAGTGGGCGCGGAGGATGGCGACGGCGGCGCGGCGCTGCTCGATGGGGGAGTCTGAGGTGGCGAGGGCGTGGCGGAGCGCGGCGAGAGCCGCGGCACGGTCGGCGTGAGCGGAGAGGGTGCGGTGGAGTTTGAGCCATGGGACGATGTCTGGGGAGGCGGCCCAGGCGTAGAGGTCGAAGATGTGGTGGCCGGTGGCGGCGGCGAGGGCGCGGAAGTCCTGGTTGTGCTGGATGAGGGCGTGGAGGAGGTCTTGGTGGGCGTGGGATAGCGGCGGAAGGTCTGGGAAGGTGACGGGGACGAAGGGCTGGGGGAGGGAGTCCGGGGGCGACTGGGGCGCGGCGTCGCCAGCCGCGGGGTCGGAGGCGGTGGCGGCCGGGGCGTCGGGGAGGTGAGGTTG
>QWIH01000059.1 GCA_021405315.1 Leptolyngbya sp. PLA1 | reverse complement strand
GCGGGCCCCGCGGGCGAATGGCGCCGCATCTACGCGGCGCTGCGGCGGCTGGGCCGTCGTGGCGGGACGGATCGGCCCGGCGCCTAAGGTTGAACCATGAGGTCCGAGGTGCCTCGCTCGCCGCGACGAAGAACGATCTGACCGCCGGGCGGGTCTCGGGGCGTCGCGCGCACCCCGGCCCGAGCCTCGGTTGCGTTCGACCGCGCGATGCTTCGACCACGTTCCGCCGGAATCAGCATGAGCAGCCAGCCAGCGACCAGCCATCAGGGGGCCGATCGGCCCCACCCGTTCCGCTACACCGCGCACATGGCCGACGAGATCGAGCGTCGGTGGCAGGCGAGGTGGGAGGAGCAGTCCGCGTTCCGCCAGCCCAACCCCGGCGAGGAGGGATTTGACGCCGCACGACCCAAGTACTACTGCCTGGACATGTTCCCCTACCCGAGCGGCGCCGGCCTGCACGTCGGACACCCGGAGGGGTACACGGCGACGGACATCGTCTCGCGCTATCGGCGGATGACCGGGCACAACGTGCTGCACCCCATGGGGTGGGACGCCTTCGGCCTGCCCGCGGAGCAGTACGCCATCCAGACGGGCATCCACCCCGCCACGACCACGCGGCAGGCGATCGACAACTTCCGGCGACAGCTCAAGCGGTTCGGGTTCTCGTACGACTGGTCGCGCGAGTTCGGCACCATCGACGAGGGCTACTACCGGTGGACGCAGTGGATCTTCCTGAAGCTGTACGGGTCGTGGTTCGATCCGGGGCAGGGACGCGCAAGGCCGATCAGCGAACTGGTGACGGCGCTGGAACGCGGGCGCGTCGGGGTCAACACCTTCGGCGAGGTCGTCGCGCTCCCGACCGGGTCGCAGGCGATCACGGGCAGCGTGGTGGGCGTGCGGATGTGGCACGAGCTGACCGACGAGGAGCGTTCGGCACTCCTCGACTCGTACCGCCTGGCCTATCGGAGCGAGACGACCGTGAACTGGTGCCCGAAGCTCGGCACGGTGCTGGCCAACGACGAGGTGATCGAGGGCCGCAGCGAGCGGGGCGGGCACCCCGTGGTCCGCAAGCCCCTCAGCCAGTGGGCGTTCAGGATCACGGCGTACGCGGAGCGACTGCTCAGCCAACTGGAGACGCTGGAGTGGCCCGCCTCCACCAAGACCATGCAGCGGGAGTGGATCGGGCGCAGCGAGGGCGCCGAGATCGACTTTGCAATCGAGGGGACGGACCAGAACCTGCGGGTCTTCACGACCCGACCGGACACGCTCTTCGGGGCCACCTACATGGTGATCGCCCCGGAGCACCCGCTGGTGCAGATGGTGATCGAAGGGGGAGGGCCCCACGCGTCGGCCGTGGCCGACTACGCCGCCCGCACGCGCCGACGCAGCGACGTCGAACGCCAGGAGAACCGCGAGAAGACGGGCGTCTTCACCGGCCTCCGCGCCATCAACCCGGCGACCGGGCAGGCCATCCCCGTGTGGACCGCGGAGTACGTGCTGATGGGCTACGGGACCGGCGCCATCATGGCGGTGCCGGCGCACGACGAGCGTGACTTCGAGTTCGCGCAGACCCACGGCCTGCCGATGCGGGACGTGGTCTATCAGCTCCCCGTCTTCGCCATGCGCTACTTCGCGATGCACGCGTACCCCGACGGCGTCGTCGAAGAACGCTGGCGCGAGCGCCTCGCGGACTTCATCGGGATCTCAACAACCGGCGCCCCGGGCAAGCCCGCGGAAGAGCGCCTGCGCCGGGTCTTTGAGCCGCGGGTCGCCGCGTCCGACCAGGTGTGCGAGGGCGGCACCCTGGGCTCGCGCCGGGGCGTGACGCAGCGTGTGTGGCTGGAGGTCATCGAGGACCTGCACATCAGCGATTTCAACTCCCTGCGTCGCGAGTTCGAGGCCGGGATGTACCACAGGAACCACGACGGGGCGCTCGCGGAGGCGGGAATCGCCGCCAACTCGACGAACGCCGACCTCAGCCTCGATGGGCTGCACAGCGCCGAGGCCAAGGAAGCGGTGATCGCGTGGCTGGAGGCGAAGGGGTACGGGACCCGAAAGGTCAACTACAGGCTCCGAGACTGGGTCTTTTCGCGTCAGCGGTACTGGGGCGAGCCCTTCCCGATCGTGTACGACGCGGGGGGGCGGGCGTACCCGGTGGGCGAGGATCACCTCCCGGTGAAGCTCCCTTCACTGGCGGACTATGCGCCTGTGGAGAGCGAAGACCCGATGCCCCTTCTCGCCAAGGCGCAGGACTGGGTGAAGACGACCGCGGGCGAGGCGGGGGTCGATGCCGCGCTCCTGGCGCCCGAGTCGCCGGTGTGGCGGGAGACCAACACGATGCCGGGCAGCGCCGGCTCCTCCTGGTACGCCATCCGCTACTGCGACGCGCTGAACCCCGGGAGATTCGTGGGTCGCGAGGCGGAGGCGTACTGGATGGCGGGCGGCGTCGACCTGTATGTGGGCGGGTCCGAGCACGCGGTGGGCCACCTGCTGTACTCACGCTTCTGGCAGAACGTGCTCTTCGACCTGGGTGAGGTCACGACACCGGAGCCGTTCAGGAGACTCTTCCACCAGGGGCTCATCACCAGCTTCGCCTACCAGCGGAAGGACAAGACGCTGGTGCCCGTGGACCAGGTCTCGGAGCCGAGCGAGGGCGTCTACGTCGAGACCGCCACGGGCGCTCCGGTCTCGCAGATCGTCGCGAAGATGTCCAAGAGCCTCAAGAACGTCGTGAACCCCGACGAGGTGATCGCGGAGTTCGGGGCCGACACATTCCGGCTCTACGAGATGTACATGGGCCCCCTGGAGGCCAGCAAGCCCTGGAATCCGCGGGACATCGCCGGGCTCTTCCGATTCCTCCAGCGCCTGTGGCGCCTCGCCGTGGACGAAGAGACCGGCAGGGCGCGCACCGCAACGGAGCCAAGCCTCCAGCTCGAGAAGCTCCTCCATCGGCTGATCGTGAAGGTCGGTGCGGACATCGAACGCCTGTCGCTCAACACGGCGATCGCCGCGGCCATCGAGTTCGTCAACGCCTGTGTCGGGGTGGACAAGAGCCAGGGTGTATTGACTGCGGACCAGGTCCGGAGGTTGTCGCTCGTCCTGTGTCCCTTCGTGCCTCACATCGCCGAGGAACTGTGGGCTCGGAACGGGGGCTCGGGCTTCGCGTCTCATCAGCCCTGGCCCAAGACGGACGCAAGACTGCTGGTGGACGATGAGGTTGAGGTGCCGGTGCAGGTGGCGGGGAAGGTGCGCAGCCGCGTGATGGTGCCCGCGGGAGCGGACGCGGGCGCGCATGAACGACTGGCGCTGGCGGATGCCCGCGTGCAGGAGTTCATCGCGGGCAAGCCTGTGCGGAAGGTGATCGTGGTGCCGGGCAAAATGGTCAACGTGGTGGTCTGAGGACCACCACGCCAGACCGAGCGCCGTCAAGCGGTGGGGAGGGGATTCGAACCCCTGAGGGGGACAGGCCCCCTAGCGGATTTCAAGTCCGCCGCGTTCAACCGCTCTGCCACCCCACCCGGGTGTCGCATCGTAGGGCGTGGCGGGCGATTCCCGCGCCGGGTTGGTACGCTCTTGCCCCATGATGACCCTCGCCTTTGACCCCGCGGCCCTGCTCACCATCGACAACGCCATCGCGCTGCTCACGCTCACCCTCCTCGAGATCGTCCTGGGGGTCGACAACATCGTCTTCATCGCAATTCTCTGCGGCAGGCTGCCCGAGGAACAACGTGCCAAGGCCCGCAACACCGGCCTGGCGCTCGCGCTCATCACGCGCATCGCCCTGCTCAGCACCATCGCCTGGATCATCGGCCTCGCGCAGACGCCCCTCTTCGAGGTGCCCTGGGTCACGGAGTCCGTCGAGCGGGACGGCAAGATGATCGACATCCCCAACCAGATCTCGGGACGGGACATCATCCTGATCCTCGGGGGCGGATTCCTCCTCGCGAAGGCAACGCTCGAGATTCACCACAAGATCGAGCAGAAGCCGGATCAGGAACAGAAGAACAAGCACTCCTCGTTCTGGGCCATCATCGCCCAGGTGCTGGTGATCGACATCGTCTTCTCGCTCGACTCCGTCATCACCGCCGTCGGCATGGCCCGGGCGCTGGAGGTCATGATCGTGGCGGTGGTCATCTCCGTGGGAGTCATGCTCGCCTTCGCGGGGACCATCAGCCACTTCATCGACAAGCACCCCACGCTGAAGATGCTCGCTCTCTCGTTCCTCATCCTGATCGGCGTGCTGCTCGTGGCGGACGGCTTCGGCCAGCACATCCCCAAGGGCTATGTCTACTTCGCGATGGCCTTCTCGCTCGCGGTGGAGATGCTGAACATCCTCTCGCGGGGCAGGGCGGCCCGGGCGGCCAGCGCCGAGCCGCGATAGCCGGGCTCAGGCCTTCAGCCTGGCCCGCAGGATGGCCCTGGTTTCCTCGCTGCTCACGATCGCCGCGGACAGTTCCGCGCCGGCCTGCAGCACCGCGGCGTCCATGGAGTGGTCGAGGCGGTTCAGCAACTCCTTCGTCGCGAGCATGGCCACGTGTCCGCCCGTCGCCAGGCGCGCCGTAAGCGCGGAGCAGAGCGTGTCGAGCCCCGCGGCATCCGGCGCGACGTGATCGACAATGCCGACGGCGTGGGCCTCGGCCCCGGTCATGAGGCCCCCCGAGAGCAGCACCCGCCGGGCCCGGCCCGCGCCGACCTTCTTCACCAGCCACGGTGCCACCACCGCCGGGCACACACCCAGATCAACCTCGGGGAATCCCATGCGTGAATCTGCGTGCGTGACGGCGATGTCGCACACGCACGCGAGCCCGCACCCGCCCCCGATCGCGGCACCGTTCACCCGGGCAACCGTCACCATGGGCAGGGCCCGCAATGCGAGCGTGAGGTCGGCGAGGGACGTCAGCAGGCTCAGCGCGGCGTCCGCGTCGTCCAGCACCGCCTTGAGGTCCATGCCGGCGCAGAACGCGCGCCCCTCGCCGGTAAGCACGAGCACCGAGACGTCGCGCGAGGCCGCCAGCGACGCGACGCGCGCGTGCAGGTCGTTGAGGAGGTCCACGGAGAGCGCATTGCGGGCCTCCGGGCGTTTGAGCGTCAGCGTGGCGATGGGACCCGCCCGCGTGAGAGTCGTCAGTTCGGTCATGCCACCTCCACTGTCACGTGCGGCTCCATGCCTCGGCGAGCAGTCGCCGTTGCTCGGTCCCCCCCACTCCCTCCAGCGAGGCCCGCAGGGCGGCCTCGCACGCCCCCGATTCCATCAACGGGTTGATGCGGTTCAGCCACCGCTTCGTGTGCGCCATCGCCGCGGCGGGCTTGCGGCCCAGCGCCGTCGCGAGATCGATCGCCCGCGGCTCGCACTCCGCCGGGGTATTCATCAGGTCGCTCACGAGCCCGATTCGGGCCGCCTCGGCGCCCGAGATGACGCCCGGATCAAGCTGCAGTCGCCGGGCGGGGCCGCAGCCGATGACCGAGGCGAGGGACGGCGCGGAGACGGCGGGCGAGATGCCCAGCCGCAGCGCCGGATAGCCGATCCGCGATGCCTGATCCGCCACGACGAAGTCGCACGCGCACAGGAGCGCGCACCCCCCGGCGATGGCGGCGCCGTGCGCGGAGGCGACGACCGGCACGGGCACGTCCCGCAAGGCCCCGATCGCGGCGGCAAGCTCGGTGATGAGCGCCGCCAGCGCCCCGTCGTCGTCCTTCGCGAGCGTCAGATCAAAGCCGGCACAGAACACATCGCCAGCGCCGGAGAGCACCACGGCGCGCGCGGAGTTGCAGCCCGCGATGCGTACCACAAGGTCGCGGAGCATGGCGGGTGTCAGCGCGTTCTTCTTTGCGGCGCGGTCGAACCGGAGTACCGCCACCTCGCCCACCGGCTCGAAGGAGATCATGAAGCACCCTCCCCCAGCGGGCGCCGGGCCGCCAGGCTCGCCGCGAACTCCGAGGCCCGCGCGAGCGCCGCGTCGTCGATGCCCGCCTCGAACCCGGCATCGCGGATCGCGCGAACCAACGTGCCCGTCGCGATGTTCCCCGGGGCTCGCCTCCCCGGCGTGCTCGCGTACGGACAGCCCCCCAGCCCTCCCGCGGCGGAATCGAACGACCGCACACCCAGCGACAGGGCGCGCACCACGCAGGAGGCGGCTCTCCCGAACGTGTCGTGGAGGTGCAGCACCAGCCCGGCATCCAGACCACGGGTGCATCCCCATTCCGGTACCGCGAGCGTCCGCTCGATGACCGGGGCAATCGTCTCGGGGGTCGCCGCGCCGATGGTGTCCCCAAGATCGATCTCGATCCCCGGAATCCCCGGTGCATCGCCGGGACGCCCGCTGTGTGCCCGGAGCATGGCGAGCAACCCCTGCCGCGCGACCGCCGCAACGGTGTCGGGCACGATCGGCCCCTCGAAGGGGCAGGCCACGACGCAGGAGATGTACAGCCTGACGCGGAGGCCGGCAAGGGCGGCGCGGTCCAGTACGGGCGCGAACCTCTCGAACGTTTCCGCGATGCTGGCGTTGGTGTTCCTGCGGCTGAAGGTCTCGCTGGCCGCGGTGAACAGTGAGATCTTCTCGAGGAGGGGCCGCCCGGCGGCGCCGTTGACAGCGAGCGCTCCGTCCAGGCCCTTCTCGTTGGGGACGAGCGCGGAGAACATCGGGCGCTGCGACCCTGCCGGAAACCTGGCGGCCAGCGCCGCGAGCACCTCGGCCCCGTCGCCGAGTTGCGGGACCCATCGGGGGCTTACGAAGCTCGCGACCTCGATCTCGTCAACCCCCGTGCCGCACAGCAGTTCCACCAGGCGGGCCTTGTCCGACGCTGGGATCACCCCGGGCTCGTTCTGGAGCCCGTCGCGGGGCGAAACGTCGGTGATGCGCACGCGCTGAGACATGGGAACGAGACTGTATGGATTGAGTGGCGGCTCGGGCGGGAAACATCGCATTGAGCGTTGCCATGTCCCAACCAGTCGCACCCACCCAATCCCGTTCCTCCCAGAGACTGCGAAGCGCGGCGCCGCTCCGCACCGGGTGGCTCGGCGCAAGCCCGGACGAGCGTGCCGCCTGGCGTGACGATTTCACGAGCGCGCTCGAGCCCGGGGGTGGGCTGTGGGACGAGCGGAGGGGCCGTGCGAACCTCGCGGGGCTGTGCCTGGCCCATTACGACCTGTCCGGCCTGAGCCTCGCCGGCGCGGACCTGTCCCGCGCCGATCTTCGGGGCGCGGACCTGTCCGGGGCGGACCTCACGGGGTGCGACCTCTTCGCCGCGTCCTTGGAGGGGGCCTCGCTCAACCGCGCACGGCTGAGCCGCGCGAACCTGCACAGCACAAAGCTCGCCGAGGCGGACCTCTCCGGCGCCGACCTCAGCGACGCGACCCTGCACCAATGCGACCTGACCCGCGTGGACTTTCGGACGGCGCGGCTCTTCGGAACCCGGATCACGGAGCCGACGTGGTGGGTCAACCTCCCCACGGCCACGCTGCGGGGTGAGGTGCTCTTTCAGTCAGCGATTCCCGAGCACCCAATTCAGGGCGTGCTGGGCCTCCCCCCGCTGCTCCGCAGGCAGATCGCCGACGTGCAGCACCTGCGGGACATGCACCGGCGCTCACACGGGGCGGCGCGTCGGCTGGTGTGGCTCTGGGGCGTGTGCTGCGGGTTTGGCCAGAGCCTGGGCCGCCTCGGCCTCACGGCGGTCGCGATCCTGCTCCTCTTCGTCGGAGCCTACATGCTCTCCGATTTCTCGCTGGCCCGCCCCGGCGCGGCGGGCGGGGACGTCGTGCGGTACGTTGCCAGGCCTGACTTCGGCCAGGCGCTCTTCTTCGCGATCACGACCTTCACGGCGCCGGGCACGAGCGGGCAGTTCCCGGTCGGCGCGCTCGGCAAGGTGCTGCTCTCTGCGCAGGGGCTGGTGAGCTTCCTGCTGCTGGGCGGGCTCCTGTCGATCTTCGCGAACAAGGTCTCGAGGCTGTCGTAGCGGGGGCTATTCGTCGTCCCCGCCGCTCCGACGCCGCTGCCATGGCTTCTTGTCCTTCTCGGCCTTGTCGATGGCGATGCCCGTGGCACGCACCATGCCGTGCCCGAGCTCGGCCTCGATGGCCTGCACGAGGTCCGGCGCGAGCTGCACGCGGAGCTTGGGGTCCGCGGAGAGCACCGCGACCTGCGAGTCTGTGCCGATGAAGAGCTCGACGCTGAAGGCGGGCGGCATCTCGCCCGGCGCCCGCTGCGCCTGGGGGGGCGGGGCCTGCAGCGCCCTGGCGACGCGCTCGATGGCGGCGCCCGCCCCGCCGTTGAGCCGGGTCTCGTCCACGAAGAGCCGGAGCTTTCCGCCATCGAGCGGCACGCCGTCGATCGGCACGAGGCGCTCGATGAGCACCTGGGGCTCTCCCCGGGCGCGGTCGACTCGCCCGAGGACAAAGACGACCTGTTCGGCGACCGCAAGATGCCCGAACTTGGTGTAGTTGTCGGAGAAGATCACGCTGTCGCACGAGCCGGAGAGGTCCTCGATGGTCACAATCGCCATCTTCTGCCCCGCGGACCTGCCGTTGCGCACCAGGATCGTGCGCACGGACTGGATCATGGCGGCGACCACGACGCGCGTGTCCTGAGGAAGATCCTTCACGCCCGCCACGCTGGTCGTGGAGAACGCGTTGCCCCAGGCTCGCCAGCGCTCCAGCGGGTGGCTGGAGATGTAGAACCCGACGGTGTCCTTCTCCTGCTTGAGCGTCTCGGCTTCGGACCACGGCTCGGCGCGGGCGAGGGTACCCGCGGCGGGTTTCGCCGAGGCGGGGCCCGCCCCGCCCCCGAAGAGCCCGCCCTGCCCCGCGGCCTTGTCCGCCGCTGCCTTCGAGCCGGCGGTGAGCGCCTGGTCGATCGTCGCCGTCATGGCGGCGCGGAGCGCGCGCCCGTGGCAGCCGTCGAGCGCACCGCACTTGATGAGCGATTCCAGCCCGGTTTTGTTCAGCACGCCTGTCGGCAGGCGCTCCGTGAGATCGAAGAGGCTCGTGTAGGGCCCGGCCCGCTCGCGCTCGGCGATGATCGCCCCCACCGCCTTCTCCCCCAGCCCCTTGATGGCCTTCAGCCCGAAGCGCAGATGCCCCTGGTGCGAACGGAGCGTCGCCTGCTCGTCCGCGTACACCACGGCAAAGTCCGCCTCCGACAGGTTGATCTCGGGGGGGCGGACCTCCACACCCACACCGACCGTTTCCCCGCTCCGAGGATCGATGCTCCTCGTACGGCGGCAGTCGTCGAGGTAGGGAATCCACTCGCTGGCCTTGCCCGCCTGGCTCTCGTACGTGAGGAACGCCGCCATGTACTGGCGCGGGAAGTAGGTCTTGAGATACGCGGTGTGGTACGCGACGATCGCATAGCCCGTGGAATGGCTCTTGTTGAAGCCGTAGCCGGCAAACTTCAGGATCAGCTCGAAGAGGGCCTGCGCGTCCGCCGCGGAGAGGCCCTGCTGCTGCGCCCCCTGGACGAACTTCGGGCGTTCCTTCTCGATCTTGTCGTGCTTCTTCTTGCTGATATTCTTGATGAGCGAGTACGCGTCGCGGAGCTTGATGCCGCCCAGGCCATGCACGATCTGCATGATCTGCTCCTGGTAGACCATCACGCCGTACGTCTCGCTGGTGAAGGTGTCGACGATCGGGTGGAGCGTGGGCACAACGTCGAGCCGGTGCTTGCGCCGGTTGTAGTCCGGGATGAGCTCCATCGGGCCCGGGCGGAAGAGTGCGTTCGCGGCGATCAGATCCTCCAGCCGGTCGGGCTTCATCTCCACCAGCAGGCGGCGCATGCCCCCGGATTCGAACTGGAAGACGCCCGTGGTCTCGCCCCGGCGGAAGAGCTCCAGCACGTTCTGGTCGTCGTACTCCAGGCGGTCCAGGTCCAGCGGGTGCGGGCCGCCGTCACCCCGCGAGCGCCCGACGGCGGCGTAGATGTCATCCTCGCTCAGGCCCTGACGGATGAGCTTCTTGGCGCGCTCGATCACGCTGAGCGTGCGAAGGCCCAGGAAGTCCATCTTGAGCAGACCCATCTTCTCGCACGTGGGCCCGTCCCACTGGGTGATGATCTCGTTGCCGTCCGTGCCCGGGGGCCGGTAGAGCGGGATGATCTCCTGCAGAGGCCGGGTGGCGACGATGACGCCCGCGGCGTGCACGCCCGCGTGGCGGGTGTGCCCCTCGAGCTGAATGGCGTTGTCGAGGAGTTGGCGGTAGCGGGGCTCGGTGTTGTACAGCTTCTTGAGCTCGGCCTCCTGATCGATGGCCTCCTGGATGGAGATGTTGAGCTGCGCGGGGATGAGCTTGCACAGCCGGTCGACCTCGCCCAGGGGCACCTCGAGAACGCGCCCCACGTCACGGATGGCGGCCTTGGCCCCCAGTGTGCCGAAGGTGATGATCTGCGCCACGTGGCCGTACTTTTCGCGGACGTAGTTGATGACATCGCCCCGGCCGTCCTGGCACAGGTCGATATCGATATCGGGATACTCGCTGCGGTCGGGGTCCGTGAATCGCTCGAAGAGCAGTCCGTACTTGACCGGGCAGGCGTTGGAGAGTCCGAGCACGTAGCCGACCATCGTGCCCACGCCCGAGCCACGGGCGTTGGCGGGGATGCCGCGCTGGCGGCCCCAGTTCACGAAGTCCCAGACGATCAGGAAGTACGCGGAGATGTTCTTGTCCGCGAGGACGCGCAGCTCTCGCTCCAGCCTCGCGCGCCGGTCCGCCTCCGCCCCGGACCCGCCGGCTCCGTACCGCCAGACGTACCCAGCCTCGGCGAGCATGCGCAGCGCGCGGTCGCAGTTGGCCTTGGACGCCTCGATCTGGGCCGCGGTGGGCGGCTCGCGGAAGGGTTTGAGCTCGAACGCGGCGCAGTACGTTGTGTACCACGCCGAGAGATCGCCCCCGAATCGCGGGTCATCGTGCGCGGGGAGCGCCGACGGGTCCGGGAGGTCGATCTGAACCGCCGGGGCGTTGTTGGCGCCCAGGGGCAGGTTCACCCTGCAGCGCGCCGCGATGGCCACCGAGTTGTCCAGCGCCTCTGCTCCCACCTCCCCGTACGCCTCGAAGAGATCCTCCATCTCGCGGGGGCTCTTGACGTAGAGCTCCCGCGGATATCGCATCCTGTTGTCGTCGTTCTTGCCCCGGGCCGTGGAGATGCAGATCAGAGTGTCGTGCGCGTCGTGGTCTTCCGCCCGCAGGAAGTGTGCGTCGTTGTCGCAGACCAGAGGCATTCCCTCCTGCCTCGCGAGTTTCACGAGCAGCGGGTTGATCGCATTCTGCTCGGGCACATGGTGCTGCATCTCGATGAACGCGCGCGGGCCCGTGCCGTCGTCCGTGAACACCGACGCGTGCCACCTGGCGCTCTCCACCGCGGCGTCCCAGAACTTCTGGTCCTGTGAGCGGTGGAAGTCCAGCAGGTGGTCGCCGATCTCGCTGCCCAGGTGACCATTGATCGCGATAAGCCCCCGGTTGTGCTTCGCGAGAAGCTCGCGGTCGATCCGCGGCTTGTAGTAGAAGCCGGTGAGGAACGCCTCGCTGCACAGCACCAGCAGGTTGCGCCACCCCTCGTCGTTCTCCGCCAGAAGCACGAGGTGATAGCCGCCTTCGCCACCCCCCGAGTATGTGCGATCGGTGCGAGGCTTTCCGGGCGGGGTGACGTACGCCTCCACGCCCAGGATCGGGTGGATCCCCTTGTCCTTGCACGCCTGGTAGAAGGCCACGGCCCCGAAGATGTTGCCGTGATCTGTGATGGCGCAGGAGGACATCCCGAGCTCGGCAAGACGGGCGACGAGCTTCTCGACCTGATTGCCACCATCGAGCAGGGAGTACTCGGTGTGCAGGTGGAGGTGGGCGAACTGGCCCGGGTGCTTTCGGGAGAGGGTGCTCATCGGGGTGACCGCCGGTCAAAGAGCGTATCGGGCGTGGGATCCCGCGGGGCGGGGTCCGAATAGCGGCGCCGACAGGACGGGCGTGTCGGCGTGGCCGTCACAGGGGTCCCGGCGCGAACCCGGCGGGGGTCCAATCGGCCCGCTTTTCCCCCACAGGGCCATTCCTGTGGCATCTTTGGGGCATCGGCGGCACGGACAGCCGCCAGGGCCACGAGGCCCGCTACGAGCCACCCCCGGCCAGGAAGAGGAGAGAAGACATGAAGACTCGCACCATCGCCACCGCCGCCGCCGCCATCGCCACGACCTGCGGCCTGGCCAGCGCCGGCGTGGTCACTGTGCAGTACACGGGCACGGGCCAGGGCCGCACGGTGCACGTCGCTTCGCCCGAGTTCAACGGCAACGTGTTCGCGGGTCAGCTCAAGCACACGATCTCCGGCGGCCTCGGAGACGACGCGGAGTACAACGGGAACCACCTGACCTTCTGCACGGACCTCTCTCAGCGCGTGACCTCCACCCCGCGCACCTACGAGATCGTCGGCCTCGATGACATGCCCAACTCCACCCCGATGGGCGGGGCAAAGGCCGACGCCATCCGCAAGATGTACGACTTCGCCGGAGGAAGCCAGTTGCTCGGCACCACCTCCACCGACCTCGGCGCCGCGTTCCAGCTCGCCGTCTGGGAGATCATCACCGACTACAACCCCTCGATCTTCGGCGGGAACTTGAGCGTGACCTCCGGCTCCTTCCGGGCCACGAAGACCGACGGCTCCTCACTGTGGACCGGCGTGCAGACCCAACTCGCGGCGCTGCTCGGTGCCGCCACCACCGAGGGCAATGGCTCGACCCACCTCGCGGGCATCCGCAGCACCGGCTACCAGGACCAGATCGTCCCCATCCCCGCGCCGGGCTCTGCGGTGCTCGCCGGCCTTGGCCTTGTCTGCCTCACCGGCCGCCGCCGTAACACGGTCCGCTGATCACCCCTCCCGCCCCGGGCGGAGCCCGAGGCCATGCTGCTCCGCACGCCCCGCCCGCACGCACCCGGGCGGGGTGTTCGCGCGCCTCAGGCGGACATCCGCTTGGTGACGGGGAAGCAGAGGGTGGCCACGTTCACGCACATCCGGTCGGAGAGCCTCGCGTATGTCTGATACTGCTGGTCAGCCTGGGCGGTGATCTCGCCGGGCGTGATCCCCGCGCCCGGCATGTCGCCCTTGCTGGCCGCCATCAGGGCGTCGAGCATGGGTCGATCGCACTCGAAGTGACAGAGATAGCCCAGCGTCCGCACCCCTGCGCGGAACACCACGTGCTTCGTGCCCGCACCGGACGCCAGCGTCACCGCACCGGGCGGGGTCTGCTTGATCTCCTGCCCGCAGGAGAACACCTGCGGGCTGTTCCAGGCGACCCCCGCGAGGATGGGGTCTGTCTGGCCGGTCGTGTTGATCTGCATGTCGTAGAAGCCCACCGCGGGCTTCTCGCGCGGGCCGACCTGCCCTCCAAGCGCGTGGGCGATGAGCTGAGCACCGAGGCAGATCCCGACGACCGGCAGTTGGGCGGCATGGGCCTTGCGGACCAGGTCGAACTCCGCCTGCATCCAGGGCAACCCCGGTGCGTCGGAGACGTTCTGTGGCCCGCCCAGGATCACCAGGCCGTGCACGTTGTCAAGGTCCGCCGGCACACCCAGGGCCGAACCCACAGGGTGCTTGTCCGGTCTGCGGTGGTCGAGGGCGAAGCCGTGGTCGCGGAGGCATGCGCCCAGGCGACCCGGGCCGCCGATATCTGAATGCTGAAGGATGATGATGGACATGCGAGGAATATAGGGGAGGCGCGGCGGGACGCGGGCGCGGCTTGTCTACACCCTCACCATCGCGGCGTACTCGTTGTACCTGGCGTCGAGCTCCGCACGGGTGAGCGTCCGCAGGCGGTCAAGGCTGAAGGCCTCGATGTTGAAGCTCGCGACCACCGTGCCGTGCACCAGCGCCCGCCGGATCGCGTCGAACGAGCCCGCGTCCGCACCTGGGGCGCTCCCCGCCGCCGCGAGCGAGCCCATCATCCCTCCCGCGAAGCTGTCTCCCGCGCCCGTGGGGTCGATCACCTTCTCCGCGGGATATGCGGGGAGTGCCGCCAGGCCGTCCCGGTGCACGAGCAGCGCGCCGTGCTCGCCCTTCTTGATCACGACAAACCGGGGCCCAAGGCCGAGGATCTGCCGGCCCGCCGTCACCGGGTTCTTCCGGCCCGTCAGCAGCTCGGCCTCGTCGTAGTTCAGCACCAGCCCGTCCACCTGCTTCAGGAGCGCGAGCAGTTCGGGCTTGGCGACGTTGATCCACAGGTCCATCGTGTCCGCGACGGTGAGCGCCCGCCTGGGGAGCTGTCCCAGCATGCCCGCCTGGACACCGGGGTGCGTGTTCGCCAGAAACACGAACCGAGAATCGGCGAACGAGGCCGGGACCTTGGGCGGCGCCTCCGCGAGCACGCCGAGCTCCGTGAAAAGCGTGTCCCGCGAGTTCATGTCATCGCGGTACTTCCCACCCCACGCGAAGGTCTTGGAACCCTTCCGAACCTCCAGCCCCGCGACATCGACATTCCGGAAGTGACCCAGGGTCGCCATGAACTCGGGCGGGAAATCCCCCCCCACCGCCGCGACCATCCGCACCGGGCCATAGAACGACGCCGCCGCAGCGAAGTATGTGCACGACCCCCCCAGGATCCGCTCCCCGTGGCCCGTAGGGGTATAGACGGTGTCGATGCCGATGGTGCCGGTGACAATGAGTGACATGGGGCGGGACTGTAGGGGCGGGCCCAGAGGCCGCGCGGATCACCGCGTGCCACCCACCGGCACGTTGTCCGCCCCAAGCTCGAACCTCACAGTGTGGATGCCATCGAACGCCACCGCCTCGATGGCGCCCGCCCGTTCGAGCCACGCGGCGTCAAGGTACAGGTTCTTCTGCACCATGATGTACTCGTCCCGGGTCTCGAACTCCTGCCCGCCGTGCAGGAAGTGCCCCGCGTTGCCCTCCTTCGCACGCACGCGCAGCCCGGCGAAGATCGGCTCGTACGTTCCGGGCTCGACCGTCTCCCGGCGGCGGACCCGCACCTCGTAGTCGATCTTCAGTTGCTCCCCCTCTCGCGCGAGCCTGGTGAGCAGGAAGCTCACTCCCGGCGCCAGCTCGAACGCCTCGTTCACCAGCCCGGCCTCGATCGCCTTGGTGTGCGTGCCCGTCGCGATGATCAGGTCGGCCCAGGCCCGGATGCGGCTGAACTCGGCGGGCAGCCCATCCGCGACATCCACGCTTTCTCTCATGTGCACCCGCGCCGACATGGCCCGACCGTCCGCGAGCTGCGACGCGAAGCGCCCCCGGAGCTGGTTGCGGTCAAAGACGTAGTCCTTCCGCGCGGCCTTCGGCGGTGAGAGCCAGTTCTTGCCGTCAGGCCCCAGCGCCTCCACGATGTCGAACGCAGCCTGAACGTACGGGGCGCCCTCCTCCGGCGCGGAGGCGACCGCTGCCAGCTCCAGCGTGCGGCCCACCACCGGGGCCGCCGGGTCGCGCTCCCAGCTCACCGACGTCCGAACATCGATCGACTTGAGCTCGCAGGTGACGCCCTCCTTTGTTTGCGCTGGAAGCAGCGCGGGCGGCTTCAGGACTGCGAGAAGCGTGAGCAGACAGACGAGTGTGCTGGCCATGGGACCTCCCGGAGCCGGAGCATACCGCGGCGCCCGTCGGGCGACGCGACCATGTCCCGTGCCGTTACTCCCGCGTGACGCGCGAGTCCGCGGCCGGCGAAGCCGGTGTCCCGATGCACGCCGCGTGGTCTTTCGGCATGCCCCAGAAAACCGTTGCCCGGAGGGGAACCACGACTGCGGCGACGAGCGCCGAGAGGAAGGCCCACGCCAGGAATGCGTCCGGAACGAACCCCCCGTCAAAGAGAAACGGCGTCAGCCCAGCCCCCGCCGAGATCACCGACGCCGCAGCCGCCGAAAGAGAAGCTGTCACCCTCGTGCGGTTGCCCATGACGAGCGGAGCACAGAGCGCAAGACCGGGCGTGAGGAACAGGCCCAGAAACCCAAAGCCGTGGGTTTTGTCGTATTCGTCCGGCTTCCAGGGAGTGCCCAACGCCATTCCGAACACGATCGCCGCGAGGAGGAGCGGGCCGGTCACCCCCCAGAACGGTTCAGGGCTCCCCTCCCGCGCGGCAGGCAGCGGCGGCGGCTTTGCACGCACAGCCGCGGCCCGCGCGGCCCGTGCGCGACGGACCGACGCCCTCGCCGATCGCGCGGCCTTCCCGG
>QWIH01000085.1 GCA_021405315.1 Leptolyngbya sp. PLA1 | reverse complement strand
GTGGTGCCGGGGAAGGTCCACCCCTGGGCCTGAGGCAGCGTGCCGAGGGCCGGGTCGTAGACGATCGGGGTGGCGTGGGAGACAGCAACGGCGGCGCACGCGCCCACCAGGGCAACAACTCGATGCATCGGTAATCCTCTCTCTCTCCGGGTCACGCATCGCCACCGGCGCCGGCAGCGAGTGAGAAATCGTACCCAACTTCGAGCGGTGGTCTAGCGCGAACATCATCCCCGAGTTTCGTTTGACCGCGAGCGACTGCGTCGTCCGCATTATCGGGCGGGGGCGTGCCTCGCATGGGCCATCTACCATGCGACCATGTCCGGCAAGGAGCGAGTCCAGCGGGCGACTCCGGTCTGGGTGGCGGTGGCCATCGGCATCCTGGTGGTGCTCTACGTCATCTACCGGATGGTCGCGGCCCACCTCGCCGCAGGCTGAGGCCACCCCCGTCCCGAGAGCCGACAAGCAGCAGGGCAGGTCGCCGCCGGGGCGCAAGCCGGGCCGCCGTACATTCCCGGATGCTCCAGACCTATCTCGTCATCGCCGGTGGCACCGTTGCGGCACTCCTCTTGATGGCGGGGGTGCTGCACCTGATCCCGAAACTCGGGCTGCGGGCGTTGTCCGACGCACTGTGCCGGGCCCCGCTGCTGGACCTGCCCATCACGTACTTCACCGTCACACCGTTGATCGTGGGGCCGATCGTGGGGGGGTGGGTCGGGCTGGCGGGCGCGGTGACCGGGCAGGTGGCATCCGTGCTTGTGTGGGGATGGTTGCACGAACTGGCGAACCTGAAGGCCGCCCGCGGGCCCCGGATCGTGAAGCAACTCAACCGCACGGTGGGGCGATTCCGGAACCACGGGGCGGTCTGGCTCACGGCGCTGGTCGTGCCCTTGTTCTGGATCGTGCGAGTGGCGGAGGTCTTCGTGTGGCCCGGGATTGCCATGCTCGTGAGGTTCCCCCGATACAAGTCGGGGGAGTGGGTGACGGTGTCCCGCCACAAGTTCGAGGGACTGGTCGGGCACGACCTGATCTGGTGCCTCTACTGCGACTGGATGACGGGCGTGTGGTCCCTGGGCACCGAGATGCTCCGCAACGTCGAGTCGTTCTGGTGCCCGATCAGGTTTTATGACGGGAAGAAGTGCGACAACTGCTCGATCGACTTCCCGGATGTGAATGGCGGGTGGGTGCGGGCCGACGGCACCATGGCCGAGGTTGCCGCGACGCTCGACAAGCACTATCCGCCCGGCGCCAAGGAGAACGCCTGGTTCGGGCGTGCGGCGAAACTGACGGTGGAGGGGAAAGAGGTGTAGGGGGTGCTACCGCGGGTGGTCAACCACGGCAAAGCCGAGCGACTGGTAGAGGCTGAGCGCGGGCGTGTTGGCGCGGGTGACGACGAGGTGGAGACGGGGCTCGCCACGGGACGCGAGGGTGTGCATGGCGGAGCGGAGGCCCGCGCGGGCGAGGCCCCGGCGCTTTGTGGCCGGCGCGGTCATGGAGAAGGCGAGGAAGGGTTCGCCGGTGGCAAAGCGGGTCTTGTCTCGCGTGATGATGGTGGCCGAGGCGAGGGTGCTGTCCAGGTCGATGACGAGCGACGCGGGATCGAGGGTGCCGAAATCGCCGCGGAAGAGGCGAGCGACCTCGGTGCGGGCGTCGTCGGGTGATTCTCCGGCGTCGTCGACCGTGCCTCGATAGGCGTGGTACATCAGGTGGGCGAGGGCGGAGGCGTCGTGAGTGGTGAGGGGGCGAAGGCCGGGAAAGGGCGGGGGTGCCGCCATCGCGGGATTGAGGTTGAGCGTCATCCAGTCGCGCATCGCGGGGAGGGTACGGGGACGGCGCGGGGAGATCGCTTCGGCCGGGCGGGGCGGGCGAGTGCGGCGGCTGGGGGCCGGCGTCGGGGCGCGGGTCGGGACGTGGCGGGGCTTGGGGTGGAGGCTCGCGGCGGGGAGGGCGTGGAGGACGCGGGCGGCTTTCGGGGAAGGTGACGCGGAGGAGCTGCGCGGCGGCGCGGCGCGAGGTTTCGTCGCTGCGGGACTCGGCGGCGATGGCGGTGAGACGCGAGATGAGTTCACAGGCGCGATCGGCGAGGAGGACGCGGGCGCGGAGGAGGTTGATGTCTGCGATGACGGCGAGGTAGGACTTGATGTCCGGCCTCGCGCACCAGTCGGCGAAGTCGGCGAAGGAGAGGCCAGTATCTTGAAGCAGGACACCGATCCCGATGCCGGGGTTGAGAAGGGCGTTGAGGATGGCGCGGTCGGCGTCGGAGAGGCGCGGGGTGGGGTGAGGTGAGTTGTGCTGCACGGGAGAGACCTCCACCGGGGGACGGCGTGGCGAAGGTACTCGCGCGGCGTGGGGCGGGTGAGCGCGCGGGGCGGATCGGGCTGAAATGCGCGCGCAGGGATGGTCGGGGGGCGTCGATGCGCGTTCGGTGCCACCCCGCCGGGAATGCGGGTTTCAGCCGACTCCGAGGCGCCAGATTGCGGCGCCTTCACGCGCGTGTCTCACGATGTAGCGGGCGGTCGCGACCTGGTGGTTGCGGTCATTGATAGGCCAGCAGCGGCAGCGGAGGGCCCAGACGCCGCCGGCGTCGCAGTGACCGGATTCGGAGAGGTGCCTGGCGCTGCGCGACTTGGCGATGCCGACCCATTTGCGTGGGTTGTGGTCGCGGAAGCGGGCGAGGATGTGGTAATGGGTGGCGCCGACGGCGATGGCGACGGTGTCGATCTCGTGAAAGCGGAGGGCTGCCGCAAAGATGTCGCATGCAAGGCGTCTAGCGTCTGGAGAGAGTCTGATGGCCTCGTCTGGCGCCATGAGTGCCTTGGACTGCGCGAGCAGGCTTTGGTAGTCCTCAGGCTTGGGCGGGTTCTTGTAGTCACCCTCAACGTGTTGGCGGTGGTGGCGTGTGCGCCACCCCCGCGGGTCGCCCCGGAGCCAGGAGCCATGGGTGCTCCCGGTGACGTGGTACCAGTCGTTCCACGGGGGATGCGACATGCGTGGAGTAGATCGTGGGTCTTGGAAGTAGTCAAGACATGCGTGGGTCTCGCGCATGAAAAAGCCCACAG
>QWIH01000058.1 GCA_021405315.1 Leptolyngbya sp. PLA1 | reverse complement strand
CGCCCGCCGCTCAGTCCTTCACGCCTTCCACGCCCCCCTCGGTGTACTTCCGGAGGGCGACCTCCAGGTCCACGCCATTGATGTTCGCCAGCGTGGTCAGCCACGCGAGGACGTCGGCGAACTCCTCGTCGAGGTTCGCCCGCTCCTCGGGCGTCGGCTTCTTCCCCGGCGCGTTGTTCTGAAGCGCCGTGGCCAGTTCGCCCACCTCTTCCATCAGCCACATGAACGTCCCCGGTGTCCCACGCGCGAAGTCCGTCGCGTAATACCGGTCCCGGATCACCCGTTGAAACGCGCTCACAGTCAGTGCCATGAAGGAGCGTAGTGCCGCGGCGAGACGCGCGGGATTATGACCCCTCCGCCTCTGCCGCGCGCGCCTGCCTCCCGGCTTGCGCTGCCTCACCCTCCGCGTGATCCCGGCTCCGGGGCGATGGGACAGTCCCACGCACCCGATGCTCCTCACGTGCGTGGAGGGTTGGGCCCGAGAGGGCCCCAGGGTGAGGGAGGATTCAGCATGCACAAGTTTGCCAGGGCTACCGCGTGCGCCGCTTCGCTTCTTGTTCTCGCCGGCCACGCCGCGGCGACGGAGCCCCCGGTGCCGTCCTCCCCTCCCGCTGACCCGGCGCCTGCGCCGCAGAAGCTCCCGGCCGCCCTCGTAGCCCTTCAGGGCGAGTGGGATGGCGCCGTGATGCTCAAGCACGCGGACGGGGCCTCCAGTTCCATCGCCTCGATGTCCATCCGATCCCAGCCCGACGGCTCCATCCTCGCCGCGTTCGACGGCTTCGAGCGCGGCGAGCCCTTCGAGGGGCTCATCCGCCTCCGCTCGAATCCCAAGAGCGGCGTCGTCGAGATGCGCAGCTTCACCACCGCGCTCAACGCCCCCGCGGAGTCCTCGTTGGAGTCAGACCCGGCCTCCAACTCCCTGGCGTTCGGGGGCACGCTCGCCCCCGCCGGCGTCAAGCCCCTCCCCATGCAGCACCTGGTCCGTGTCCTCGACCGGGATCACGTCGTCATCGAGTGGGCCCTCCTCTCCCCCGATGGGAGCCGCTCCGTCATGATGACCCTCGATCTCTCGCGACTTCCCCAAGGCCGCCAGGCCTCCGCCTCCGAGCTCATGCAGAGCCCGGTGCTCCTCGCGGCGGTGGGGGCTCCCCCGGACATCACCGTCGCGGTTCCCCCGACCGACTGACGGCATCTCTCCCAGCCCCATGACACTGGGCCCCTCCCACCTCTGGGAGGGGTCTGGTGTTTTTGGGATTGCGGGCCCGGACAGCCCCCGCACCTGAAACGCACCTACCCCCCGCGCGTATGGTGGCGGGACGGGACGGCCCGACTCTGATATCCTGTACCCTTCAGACCGAAAACCCGCCGACCAGCCCGGCTGCGGTGCATCCGGGCGGCGTGGTAGTCGGTAACCCAGGCGGGCTGCCCCGCCATTGTTCTTCAGGTGCCCCCAGTGCAAAGCCATTTGCCGATCGATGTCACCTTGGCCGCCACCGCACACATTCTGGTGGCGTGGTGGAAGCCGGTGCTGCTCCTCATCCCCTTTCTCCCCTGGGCCTGGCTCATCTCCAAGAACTTCGACAAGCACTGCGCCCGCTTCCACCTCCCGCGGGAGCAGTGGGGCACCGTCCATCTTGTCGTGGGCGTGGTCGCGATTCTTGCGGCCATCTCGATGCCGATGAAATCCGAGGCCGCCTTCTGGGCCGGCTTCGGGGTCATGATCATCATCCTCGTCGCCGACGTTGCGGTGTTCATGAACATCGTGAACAAGGATGAACGCGTTCCCGAGAACTTCCGCCTGAAGGTTTCCACCCTGTTCTACCAGGCCAAGGCCAAGGATCCCAAGGCCAAGGTCGTCGCGGGCAAGTCCGAGATCGCCGTCCGTGGCCCGGACAAGTCCCTCGTTGCCGTGCCCGACGCCGGTACCCCGGAGTACGACCTCCGCGTCTCCGCGGAGAATGTCGTCCTCCGCGCCCAGGCGGCGAGGGCGAGCCAGATCGACTTCGACCCCGCGGGCAACACGTACCGCGTCACGTTCCTCGTCGACGGCGTGCGGGTCCCCGCCGTCCTCCACGATCCGGTGCCGCCGAAGGAGGGCGTCCCGCCCCCGCCTCCCCCCGGCGTCATGGCCGGCCCCGAGGCCGCAAAGGTCATCGACTTCTGGCGCGCCGCGGCGAAGCTCGACGTCGCCGAGCGTCGCAAGAAGCAGTCGGCCGACGTCATCATCGAGCGGGGTACCCAGCGCTCGAAGATCCGCATCTCCGCGATCGGCGCGCAGGCCGGTCTCCGTGCCACCATGCTCTTCGACCCGGAGGGCGCCGTCCGCCGCAAGTTCGACGGCCTCGGACTCCTCGAACCGCAGGCCAAGGAACTGCGGGCTCTGGTCGAGGACGGCAAGGGCCTTGTGCTCCTTGCCGCCCCGCCCGACCAGGGCCGCACCACGACCTTGTACACCGTCATCAAGATGCACGACGCCTACACGAGCAACGTGCAGACCGTCGAGATCGACGTGCAGGACAGTATTGAGGGCGTCCGCCAGAACATCTTCGATCCCTTCGCCGACGGGGCCGAGTTCTCCACGACGGTCCGCTCCATGCTCCGCCGCGACCCGAACGTTCTGGGCGTCGCGGAGATCCCGGATACCAACACGGCGAAGGAGATCTGCCGGGCCGATGCGGAACGGACCCGCGTCTACGCCTGCATGAAGGCCGACAGCGCCCTTCAGGCCATCGCCCAGTGGTACAAGCTCGCGGGCGACCCGGAGGCCGCCGTCAAGAACCTCCGGGGCGCGGTCGCCCAGAGGCTCATCCGCAAGCTCTGCACGAACTGCCGCGTCGCCTACCAGCCGTCGCCCGACATGCTCAAGAAGTTCGGCCTCCCGCCGGACAAGATCAAGCAACTCTTCAAGAAGGGCGGCCAGGTCCTCGTCAAGAACAAGCCCGAGACCTGCCCGGCCTGCGGCGGCATCGGATTCGTCGGCCTCGAGGGTTGCTTCGAGGTCTACCCCATCGGGGACGCCGAGCGTGCCCTCATCAAGGCCGGAAACCTCCAGGGCCTCCGCCAGGAGTTCCGCAAGAAGCAACTCCCCGACATCCAGCAGGCCGCGCTCCGCAAGGCCCTCGACGGTACGACCAGCATCGAGGAGCTCGTCCGCGTCACCACCGAGCAGGAGCAGGCCAAGCCCGCCCCCGCCCCCGCCAAGCCCGCCAGCGCCGAGCAGAAGGCCTAACTCCAGGAGACCGGCTCAATGATCCTTTCCGCTGTTTCCATCTTTCTGGTCTTCCTCATCGCCTACATCTGGCTGACCAGAGGTTTCTTCTCCGCGCTCATCCACTTCCTCTGCACCATCATCGCCGGCGCTTTCGCCTTCGCGCTCTGGGAGCCGATGGCCTACGGCATCCTCGGTGCCACCGACGGCGTCGGGTTCATCGACGGCTCGGCCTGGGGGCTCGCCCTCATCGTCCCCTTTGCCGTCGCCCTCATCGTCTTCAGGTTCATCGCCGACCGAATCCTCCGCTCCAACGTCATTGTCAGCGGCGGCGCCAACTACGCCGGGGGGGCACTCCTCGGCGCCATGTCCGGTGCCATCTCCGTCGGAATCGCCGTCATCTCCCTCTCGTACCTTCGCGTTGACTTCATCGGCCCGCAGTCCTTTGACTACTCGCCCACCGGCAGTGTCGTCCGCAATCCCGGCCTCTGGGTCCCCTTCGACAAGATGACCGCTCGCCTCTACGGCCACCTCTCCGAGCGAGCCCTCCGCAGCAACGAGAGCCTTGCCAAGTGGCACCCCGCCATCCACGAGATGGGCAGCGGGATGCGCATCTCTCCCTTCGACAACGCCGGCAGAAACACCTTCCGCCCCGGCGACTTCGACCTCCGGGGTCGGTTCGTCGTCGGCGGCGAGGGCCGCCAGTTCTCCGAGGTACTCAAGGACACCTGGAATGGCGGGGTTCAGAGCGTCGTCGACCCCCAGGGCGATGCCTACCCCCCCGACACCCGCCTCGAGGGCTTCGTCATCACCTTCAAGGCGCCCGCCCGCGAGAAGGATGGTCGCGTCGCCATCGGCGCCCCGCAGATCATGCTGGTCTCTGAGAACGCCGCGGGCGAGCGTGACATCTCCTTCCCGGTCGCCGTCACCACGCAGGCGGACCCGGCCACTCCCGGTGCGGCCCGCTTCCGGTTCGATTCCGGCGGCACCTTCATCGCCTCCATCGGCTCCGCCGCCGAGGCCACCATGGCCTTCGAGTTCCCCTGCCGAAACGGGTTCAACCCCGTTGCGGTCTACGTCAAGGGCGCTCGCATCGAGGTGACCACCCCCGCCAGCAAGACCTTTGCAACCTTCCGTGACCGAGACGCGGGAGGTCTCGCCAGCATGGGCGTCGGAAACCCCGCGGCGCTCCCAACGGGGACCGGAGGCAACGACACCACCATCCAGACCCAGGCCAGGCCCGGCCAGCCGGTGCAGATCCCCGATGTGAGCGTCTCCAACGCCATCCCGATGTACAACCTGCAGGAGGGTCAGCACGGCACGCTGCAACTCGGCGAGGGCAGCCAGTGGCACGTGATCTCCGGCGAGCTCACCGCCACCATCGAAGAAGCCCGCAAGTGGCAGAACGTGACGGAACGCAAGCTCCGCATCACGCAGTTCGCCGCCAGCAGTGACCGCGTCATGGTCCAGATCCGAGTGGACAGCACCAGCCGCGTGAGCCTGCTCGGTCGCACGCTCGATGCCGCGGAGTCCATCCTGCCTCCCCTGCTCGTCGACACGCTGGGCGAGACCTACGAGCCCGTGGGATACGTGTACGAGGACGAGACGATGTACAAGCTGCGGTTCGACCCGGCCCGCCCCATCCGCGCGATGAGCGAGATGCCCAACCTCAGCCGCAGCCGCCCGCAGCAACGCCTCATCCTCATCTTCCAGGTGAGCTTCGGCCGCAGCATCAAATCGTTCAACAAGGGACCGAAGGTCATGTACGACTTCAACCCGCCGATCCCGTGCGACGTCGCGCAGCGCACCAACTGACGTGCCCGGTTTCTGACGTGCCCGGTTTGACCGGCCTTGCCTCAGGGGCCCCGCCCGCGCGGGGCCCTTTTCACTTGGTGAGTGCAGCGTCGTCAGGACCCACACAGGCGCCGCGGGGCCTACTTCCCCTCGGGCACAGGCCAGACCGGGAACCGTCCGGGCGTGGGTGGGGCCCCTGCGCTGTCCAGCCCTGCTTCCAGCGTTCTCAGGTCATCCCTCAACACGGCCAGCCGCTCCATGAGTGCGTCAAACTCCTTCTTCGCGATGGCGTGCTGCTCGCGCATCGTCGTGGTGGGGGGCTGCGTGTTGCCCAGCGTCTCGTCGATGGCGATCGAGAGCCGCTCCGCGATGGAGGGTGGCTCGGGCTCCACCCGCTTGCCGAGAACCGGATCCCCGCGGAGGGCAATCCTGGCCTCTTCCGACGCCAGGCGTAGTCTCTCAAGATCGGCGGACCAGTCGTGAGGCAGGCCCGGAGTTGTCGCCAGTGCCCGCCTGATGTGGCCGATCCGCTCCTGGACCTCACCGACGAACAGCGTCGCCGCCTCGACCGCGCGTTGCAGCGCCTGCACCTCGCGTTGATAGGCGAACTTCTCCGCCGCCGCCTCTCCCTTGGCCGCGAACGCCGCGCGGTCGAGGGTGCGCACGCGGAAGGGCTCCGGCCCGGCAAGAACGGTGTTCACCCCGTCCACACGCTTGAGGAGCGTCACGGTGTAGTCCCCCGCGGGCGCGAGCGGCCCGCCGCCGTTCATGCCGTCGGGGAGGTCGCCGCTGGGGGCGGGCCTCGCGGACGGGTACTTCAGGTTCCAGGTCGCCCGCTGCAGGCCGGCGCCTGATCCCACGCCGAAAGCCGTGACGAGGCCCCCCTCCGCGTCCCGGACCTCCATGAACACCTTGGGTTCGAGCTCGCGGTCCTCCGCGCGCTGCTCGTCGGTCGTCGGATAGTTGTTCTTGAGGTCGCGGTCCTTGTCGTCCTTCCGCTGCTGCTTGCGGCTCTTGAGCCCCTCCTTGAGATAGTACGTGAACGTCGCCGCCACCGGGGGGTTCGCCGCCGCGTAGTACGCCGACCCCTGCCAGCCCTTGGCGCTCCCGAGCCTTGCCCAAGGCACAAAGCTCACCGCGTCCCGGACGTGGAACAGGTGCGCGTCCTTCGCGAGCAGTTCCTCGTTCAGTTCGCGCAGCGGTGCGTAGTTCTCAGCGATGTAGATCCCGCGTCCGAAGGTCCCCAGCACCAGATCGCACTCGCGCGTCTGCAACTCCACGTCCCGCACGCTGATGGTGGGCAGCCCGGGTACCTTCCACCACTTCTCGCCGCCGTCGAGCGTCACGAACGCGCCGTACTCGGTCCCGACGAAGAGCATCTCGGCCTTCACCGGGTCCTGCCGGATGCTGTAGCAGGTGTTCCGCTCGGGCAGGTCCCCCGCGATCGGCTTCCAGGTCATCCCGCGGTCGTCGCTGCGGAGCACGTAGGGTTTGAAGTCGCCCATCTTGTGGTTGTCGAACGTCGCGAACACCGTGTCGGGCGAGCTGGGCGAGGCCGTCAGGCAACTCACGTAGGTCCGTTCCGGCACCACGGGGAAGTTCTCGACCTTCCGCCAGGTCTCCCCGGCGTTCTCGCTCACATGCACCAGCCCGTCGTCCGTACCGACGTACAGCAGTCCCTCGACCAGGGGCGACTCGCTCAGCGCCACGCAGTTGCCGTAGATCGACGTCGACATGTGCTTTGCCGTCGCTTCCGGCGTCTGGATCTTCCCCATCACCTCGAGTGTGTTTCGGTCGATCCCCCGGTGCAACTCCGGCGAGACCGCCCGCCACGAGTTCCCTCGGTCGTCGCTCCTGAAGAGCCTCCGCCCGGCGAAATACAGCCTCGCCGGATCGTGCGGGCTGATGAGGAGCGGGCTGTCCCAGTTCCAGACGTTCGGGGGGTCGCCCTCGCGCTCCCGCGGCTTGATGTCGATGGCCTCGCCGCTCCGCCGGTCAAACCGGACCAGCCCCCCGTGCTGCCACTGCGAATAGACGATGTCCGGGTTCGTCGGGTCGACCGCGGGGTCGAAGCCGTCCCCGCCGACGGTCACAAACCAGTCCTCGTTCCGCACGCCGGCGTCGTCGAACGTCCTGCTGGGCCCGCCGACGGTGTTGTTGTCCTGCGTGCCGCCATACACCCAGTAGAAGGGCTCGGAGTTGTCCACCGCGATCTTGTAGAACTGCGTGATGGAGATGTTCGTGAACATCCGCCATGTCTCCCCGCCGTCCCGGGTTTCGTACATCCCGCCGTCGTTCCCCTCGAGCATGTGCCCGGGGTTCGCCGGGTCGATCCACAGGGCGTGGCTGTCCACGTGCTTGTTGGGCAGGGGGGTCGCCCGCACGGTCGCGCCCCCGTCCGTGCTGATCTGCATCACCGTGTCCAGGAAGTACAGCGTGTCGGGGTCGGTGGGGTGCGGCACCAGCTCGTTGTAGTACTGCGGGCTGCTGGTCATGTACGACGACCGCTTCTCCCACGATTCGCCCCTGTCCACCGACCGGAAGACGCCGCCCCCGCCCTCCGGCGCTTCGACGATCGCGTACAGCACGTCCGGGTTCGCGGGCGCGACCGCGAGGCCGATGCGTCCGCGGTCCCCCCCGGGCAGGCCCTTGTTGATGGCCCGCCAGGTCCTCCCGCCGTCGGTCGACTTGTGCACGCCGCTCCCGGGCCCGCCGTTGATCAGCGTCCAGACGTGCCTCCGCCTCTGGTACGACGACGCGTACATCACGTCCGGGTTTCTCGGGTCAAGGTGAACCTCGTTCACGCCCGTGTCATCGTCCACGTGGAGCACACGCTCCCAGGTCTTCCCGCCGTCGCCGGTTCGATAGAGCCCTCGCTCGCCCCCGCTCTTCCACAGCGGCCCCTGCGCCGCAACGAACACCACGTCGCTGTTGCGAGGGTCCACGCGGATCATCCCGATATGCTCGCTCTCCTTGAGGCCCACGTTCGTGAATGACTTGCCCGAATCTCGGGATACGTACACCCCGTCACCCCACGAGACGCTCCGCTGGCTGTTGTTCTCCCCCGATCCCACCCAGAGCACGCTCGGGTTCGAGGGGTCCAGCGCGAGGCAGCCGATCGAGTACGACCCCTCGCCCTCGAAGATCGGGCTCCACGTCACCCCGCCGCTGGTGCTCTTCCACACGCCCCCCGATGCGACGGCGGCGTAGATCTCCGCCTTGTTCGCCGGGTTCACCACGATGTCGCCGATCCGCCCCCCCGTGAGCGCGGGCCCGATCGACCTCGCCGAGAACGCCCCCAGCAGGTCCGCCTTCATCCGGGGTTCCGGCTTCTTCGCCTCCTCCGGCTTGGTCTCCGCCGAAGGCGCCGCCCCACCGCTGGTTTCGTCCGGCTGTGCTTGATTCGCCCCCTGCAGCGCCGCGTGCACGCTCCCGGCAAGCAGCGCGAGCAGGAGGGGCCAGCGGGCGAAACCAAGCCTGACAGTTCCGTGTGCCTGCGTCATAGAGCCTCGCGATCCATGGGGCGGCGATGGTCGCTTCCGCCGCGACCCGCATCCTACCGGATGTCCGCTCGTGTCGCCCCCGTCACGGTCGCCAAAAAGCAGCACGCCCCGGGGCGGCCCGGGGCGGTGCCTGGTTTCACATCATCCGAAGTTCATGCGCGGGACTGGTACTCGCGGGTCACCGTCGAGATCCGGAGCGTCTCGCCCACCTTGATGAACCCGGGCACGCGGATCTTGAGCCCCGTCTCCATCTCCGCGTCCTTGAGCTGGTTCGTCACGGTCGCGCCCTTCACCTCGGGCGGGCAGTCCTTGACCGTCAGTTCCACCGTCGGTGGCAGCTCAACCATCAGCGGGTTGCCGTCCTGCATCAGCACGATGGCCTTGGTGTTGGGCTTCAGGAACAGCAGGGCGTCCCCGAGCACGCCCTCGTTGAGGACGTACTGCTCGTAGGACTCGCTGTCCATGAAGGTCGCGCCGGTGTTGTCGGAGTACAGGTACTCCATCTCCCGGCGGTCGAGTTCCACCAGCTCCATCTCCGCCGTCGGAGCGAAGCGCTTCTCGTTCGTCAGGCCCTTCAGCACGTCGCGATACTTGAGTTGCACGAACGCCCGCAGGTTGCCCGGCGTCCGGTGCTCGATGCCCGTGATCACGTAGACCTTGCCATCCATCCGAACGCCCTGGCCGGGCCTGAGGTTGCTCGCCTGCATGCTGCGTGTCCTTGTCGTGTACCCCGCCCCGGACGCCCCGGATGGACGCCCTTTCCGCGGGCGACAAGCATAGGCCCTCAGCCCCTGAAAGTCACCGAACGCCGCGGCCGGCCGGCCCAATTCCACCCCGCCATACGCTCGTGCGTCACCATACCGGAGGCCCACCATGCGCACACCCACCCGCCGCGACTTCCTCGTCTCCTCCGCCGCGTTTCTCGCCTCCGGCTCGCTCCTCGCCCACGCCCGCTCACGCACGCCCCACGCCCTCGACGCGACCTTCTTCGACTGGCAGGAGGTTGCTCCGGGCGTTCTCGTCGCCCTCAACCGCACCGGTGGGGACATGAACCTCGTCGGCGGGAACAGCCTCCTGTGGCTCGGCACCGGCGGTGCCCTCCTCGTGGACACCAAGCAGGCCGTCCTCGGGTCCTCACTCCTGCGCGAGGCCCGTACGAAGTCCGCCCAGATCGCCGCGTGCGTCAACACGCACCACCACTTCGACCACGCCGGAGGCAACCACGCTGTGACCGCCGCGTCCATTCCCCTGACCGCGCACGCCCGCGCTTGCGAACGCCTCGCCGACCCCGGCCAAGCCATGCTCGCCCAGCTCGACTCCAAGATCAAGGCCATCGCCGAGAGCACGCTCCCCGGCGCCGCGGCCGTCGCCGCCGATGCCTCCGCATTCCGCGAGACTCTCGCCGGCGTCAAGGGCCATTCGTGGAAGCCCACACAGTGCGTCACCGGCGACAGCGCCATCTCCGTCGGCGATCGCACCGCCGAACTCCGCTGGTTCGGGGGCGGCCACACCGACAATGACCTCGCTGTCCACTGCACGTCCGTCAACGTTCTTGCCACCGGCGACCTGGTCTTCCACGGCATGCACGCGTACTACGACGCCTCCGCCGCGGCCAACACCGCGCGCTGGCAGGCGAGCCTCCGCGAGCTCGTCAAGCTCTGTGATGCGAAGACCGTAGTCGTCCCCGGACACGGCCCCGTCTCGGATGCCTCCTGCATCCGCGCCCAGATCGAGTACTTCGATCGCATGAGAGAACACGTCGCCGCCGCCGTCGCCCACGGCCGCACCCGCGACGAAGTCGTGAAGCTCGATCCGCCCGAGGCCTACAAGAGCTTCGGCCTCCGCCAGGCGCTGGGCTACCTCCTCGGCGGTCTTTTTGACGAGCTCGCGCCGGTCAAGCCCGGCCCCCAGCCCACAGCGCCCAAGCCCGCCGGCGCATGAGGAGCCCCCGCGCCGGTGGATTGGGCAAAAAGGAGCATGGCGTCGGACACCACTCCGTGTAGACTGGCCTCATGAGCCGGGCAGCACGGCAGTTCCGGAGATGCCTCGCGAGCCTCGCCGGCATGGCGGGCTGCCTCACCGCCGCGCATGCGCCCGCGCAGGGGCCGCGAGAGATCGACGAAGCCGCCTACGCCGAACGCCTTCGCGGCTACTGGCTCGCGCAGGTCATCGCAAACTGGACCGGCCTCCGCACCGAGGGCGCCCGCACCGTGCCCCCCTTCTACACCGACGCCGACTGGCCCCACACCTTCGACGGCCGCACGCTGGACTTCGTCGTCACCCAGGACCCCTGGGCCGCGGACGACGACACCGACATCGAGTACGTGTACCTCCACCTTCTCGACCAGCACCAGACCGCCCTTCTCTCTCCCGTCCAGATCGCGGACGGCTGGATCACCCACATCAACCGCTTCATCTGGGTCAGCAACTACACGGCGAGGGAACGGCTCGGGCGGGGAGCCCTCCCTCCTTCCACAGGCATGGGGTGCGCCAATCAGCACCGCCTCATGATCGACGCGCAGCTCACGACGGAGGTCTTCGGCTTTCTCAACCCGGGCCGCCCGGACGCCGCCCTCCACATGGCCGACCTCCCGATCCGCACCACCGCCAGCGGCCATGCCGCCCACGCCGCGCAGTTCCACGTCATCCTCTACAGCCTTGCTCCGCTCTCCGACCCATCCCTCTCCGGCCGAGACCGAGTGATCCGGCTCGTGCAGGAGGCTCGCACATTCATACCCGATACCTCAAAGGCGGCAGACATCTGCGACACCGTCCTCGCGGACTTCCTCGCCAACCCAGATCCCAACGACTGGGAGCGCACACGCGATCTGGTCTATCAGCGGTACCAGTCGGACGCGCCCGCCCAGGGCTTTCTCTACAGAGGCTGGTACGAGTCCTCCGTCAACTTCGCCGCGGCGCTCATCGCGCTCCTCTACGGCGAGGGTGACCTCCGCCGCACCATCCAGATCGGGACCCTCTCCGGCTGGGACAGCGACAACGGCACCGCCACCATGGGGGGCCTCGTTGGCTTCCTGATCGGTGAGCCGGGCGTTCGCGCCGCCTTTCCCGGAGTCACACTCTCCGACCGCTACTGGATCTCACGCACGCGTGACAACCTCCCGGACCGCGTCGAACCCCAGGGCGACTCCATCGAGGACACTTTCCCCCTCTTGGCAGACCGCATGCTCGGCATCGCCCGTCGCGCGATCAGCGATTGCGGCGGCCTCGTCGATGCGCACACCGGGCGCTGGCTCCTCCCGCCTCCGTTGCCGGTTCTGGACGCGAACCCCCTTGTGCGTGAGGACGCTCGCTCCAACAACAACGCCGTCCGCCGAGCTGGGGGCGCCGTGACCGCCGCCTCCACACAGGTAGGCGAGCCCGGTACGGGGCGTGGTGTGCCCTACCCCTACGGCGTGCTGGGCAACGGTCGCGAGACGTCCTTCGACGGCGTCGAAGAAGACGAGATCGGACGAAACTACTTTCCCACCGAGCTTCTCTCCGGCCCCGGCCCGGCATCCGTCACGCTGACGATCACGTACGACCGCCCGGTGCTCGCCCACACGCTTCGCTTCATCGAGGGAGATCACTTCACCGCCGGACCCAACGGCGGTTGGGCCGACACCATCGCCTTCCAGATCAGATCCAACGGCGTCTGGACCGATGCGCTCGGTTCCCTCTCCGAGACCCCGGATCCGCAGCGGCCATTCCAGATACTCGACTTCACGCTCGCCACGCCACTCACCATCACCGGCGTCCGCGCCATCTGCGCGCAGGGCGGAACGGCCCGCTTCGTCACCTGTGCCGAGCTCGACACGCTGGTTCCCGCCGCGATGCCCCCGGTGGCCTCTTTCGACGTGAACAGTGACAGCACGCTCACCGTCGATGACCTCTACGCCTGGGAGGCCGCGCCCGCCGACATCACGGCGGATGGCGACGCGGGCGCGGACGACCGTCGCTACCTCTCTCGCGCGGTCCGCTGGGCAGAGGCCGCGGCGTTCGCTCAGCCGGACCCGTAGCCACGATCAGCGCCGTCTTAGCCGCGCGGTCACGGGGTAGTGATCCGAGGGGTGCCGACCTCCCGGCACCCGGCGATCGATCGCCGCGCTCACGGGGCACAGGTCGGGCGACGCCAGCACCCAGTCGATCCTCTCGCCCTTGAGCGTGAACGACCAGTTGTTGAATGTCCCCTCGTCCTCATCGCGTGCCGGGAACACCTCGCGGAACGTGTCGACCAGCCTCGCGCTTCCCTCGCCGCCCACGAGCGCCGGCGCCTGCTCGCCGTCGGCGCTCGTGTTGAAGTCTCCCGTCACCACCACGGCGTCGCCCTCCCGCCGCAGCGTGCGCAGCCGATCTCGAATGAGCGCCAGGCCCTCCGCCCTGGCCCGCACGCCCACGTGGTCCAGGTGCGTGTTGAGCACCAGCAGCGTGCCCCCCGCCGCCTTGTCCCTCAGCCTCACCCACGATGCCATCCGCTCGCACGCGGCGTCCCATCCCTTGCTGCCCGGGGTTCCGGGCGACTCGCTCAGCCAGAAATGCCCGCTGTCCAGCAGATCAAAGCGGTCCGTGCGGAACATGATCGGCGCGAACTCGCCCTTGCTCCGTCCGTCCATGCGCCCAACGCCGTGAAATCCATAGCCGGGGAGTGCGCCGCGCAGCCAGTCCGCCTGCACCGCCTCCACTTCCTGCAGGCCGAGCACGTCCGGAGCCTCCCGCTCGATCTCCGCCTGCACGAGGCCCCGCCTCATCCCCCACGCATTGGGCCCGTCGTCCGCGCCCGCGTAGCGGATGTTGAAAGACATGGCAACAAGGTCCTGCTCCGCAGGACGCTCCGGGATCGACCTCGCGGGACGGACTTCCCACAGGTCCCTTGCGTGGAGGCGATACACGCGGCCGTTCTCCGCCACGAGCACCAGCGAGCCGTCCGCGTCGAAGCATGCCGACTCCAGCAGTCCCCCGCTCAGCGAGGCCTCGATCCGCCGGCTCAGCAGGCGGCCCGCGAAGAAGGGCGTGTGCGTGTCTCCGCGCTCGAAGACCCACACGCGCCCATAGGTCAGCACCGCGAGACGCGCTCCGTCTCGGCTCGCATCCGCCGCCGTCACCATCCCGCCCGCGTCGAAGGAATCGATGTACGTGAGCATCGACCAGGGCGGCAGCGTGTCCCTCCGCCCCAACTCGCGGTCCCTCCCTCGGTCCACGCGGTAGAGCTTGGTCCGCGTGTCCGATCGGTGCTTGGTCAGAAGGAACACCTCATCGCCCACCGTGAAGACCGCTTCGCAATCGAAGTTGGCCGGCCCCGCGGGCTTCCCATCGAGCCGAGTCTGATCCGGGTAGCGCACGTGCCACTCCTCGGCCGCCGGAGCGCTGGTCGCGCCCGCCGCGGGCTCGGGCAGCACGTACAGCCGCAGGTCGGTGCGTGCCTGCGCGTTGTTCCCCATGTCCGCGATGATCAGACGACCGGAGGCATCCAGGGCCAGATCCTCCCAGTCCGTGTTCTGGGCCCCGCGGATCTCCACCCCCGCGGTGCCCCACGCGAGCGTGCCGTCCGCACGCACCGGGTAGACGCGTGCCGGGCTCCCCGAGTCGCCATGGATCCAGTACAGGCCGTCCTCTTTTCGGCTGCGAGCGATACCGGAGACCTCCCGCCTCGCCTCGGGCACCACCCGCGCCACCGGTTCGAGCACCAGCGACTCGGGCTCGGCGCCGGCGGGCTGGCCCCAGACCCACAGAACGACGAGAATGGTGCCCGCTCGCAGCATTTCCGAGCGTACGCGCCTACGGCGCCGTTTCGGTGTATGTCACGGTGGCGCTGAAGACCCCGCTTGTCGCCCCCTGCCAGTCGCCGTGCTCCACGAGCAGGTAGTACGAGTTCGTCGCATTGTCGATCGTCAGCCCGGGGTTCACGGAAAGAGTCTGGATCACCCCCGAGTTTCCGCTGGATCCCGAGGTGGCGGCGTTGATCGATCCGAACTGCCCGTGCGGACGACGCTGCACCTTCAGCGTGAACGCCCCCACGCCGTTGTCGTACACCCACAGCGACGCAGACTGGAGTACGGCGCCCTGGGGCAGTTGGACGGGCGCGACCAGCCCCGCGGCGCCGACCGACGCGTCGAAGTACGTCCCCGACGCTGCGCTCTCAGTGGTCAGCAGATTCCCGGAGACCGTCGGTCTGAACGCCGCTCCGGGGATCGAGATCGTCCGCGTCATCGGGCTTGAGTATGCGAATGAGCTTGCACGCACCGACCCCGCCACGTCCAACTTCGCGGCGGGCACCATCCCGATGCCGACGTTCCCCGTGCTCTCCACCACCAGCCGGTCCCCGCCGTTGTACACACCCCACGTCTGCGTCGATCCCTGGAAGAACGTCCAGCATGACCGGGCGCCGTCACCGGTTGTGTACCCATAGAAGGGCAGGGCATTGAGCCCCGTGGTGTTGATGTACATCCCGCCGTAGGTGAAATCCGGGGACGGGGCCGTGATCCCGAAATACTCGGCCCCCGTCAGCGGGCCCGTCCGGTTGATGAAGACCCGCGGCCTCATCGGATCGTTCGAGAGCGAACTGGCGCCCGAGGGCAACCACCACTCGCTGAGCGCCCTCGCCGCGTACGGCGTTGGCGTCACCTTCTGCCGCGGGGAAAGCACCGTGAATGCGCCGGACTCATCGCCGGGGCGCACCGCGATTTCGAGCCACAGATTCTGCCCTGTCAGAACCCCGGGTCCGGGATCGATGGTTGCGGTGAATCGACCGTCCACCACGGGCGTGTCGCTCGCGGTGCTGGTCAGCCCGATCTGCGTCGGCCCGGCGTCCGTGAGGAACAGCCGGAACTCAAAGTCCTGGGGCGTGGTCACGGGCGAGCCGGCGTTCAGAAGCTCACCCTGGTAGGTGAAGGCCTGGGCGAAGGCCGCGCCGCTCATCCCGAGCACCGCCGCCGCCGCCGCGAGGCCGATCAAGTGCCGTTGCATGCGAGTCTCCTTGGAGGGCGCATGCTACCACAGCGGTCAAGCAACTCAGCGTGCGAGATCAGGGCTTCTTCTTGGAGGGGGGGATCACGCCCTGGGCCCGCGCCACGGACTTGAGCTGGGTGCGCGCGGTCGTGGTGCCCTTGGGGTCCTTGACGCCGGCGACGAACGCCTTGGCGACGTTGATCGGGCCCATGACCTTCTTGGTGGGCGGGGCCTTGCCCATCGCGGTGACGGCGGTGCCGGTCTTCACCGCCTTGTTGTTCATCTTGACCGCGAGGGTCGCGTTCTTGACGCCAGTGATTCCGCCCTTGATTGCCTTGATCGGATTTGCCATGAATGACTCCTGCTTTGGCCAGCCCACAAGTTATCGAGTCGGCGCGTCGTCCGCAAGGGGCGAGTTCAGCGCTTGCGGCGGCAGGCCACGAGGAGTCCGACCGAGGCCAGAGCGAGCGTGCCCGGGGTGGGGGTGAGCACGACCCGGCCGATGTCGGTGCGAACGGCACTCGCGAGAATGGACGATTCGCCGAACGATGCGCCCGGCGATCCCGCGCCGGTTCCCAGCGCGAGGGTCAGGCGGAGCGTCCCGTCGATGTAGAGTTTGCCCCCGCCGGGCCCGGCTTCCAGCGTGAGGAGGTGGAACCCGTCGTCCAGCGTGACGGCATGGGTGGGGTCGGACGTGCCGTTGTTGTCGTTCCGGAGATCGGCCATGGTGTCGCCGAACTCGGAGTGAATCCAGCGGCCGGAGTCGTCGACGAGGCTCAGGTTGAACCCGCCTCGCCGGAATCCGCTGGGGTTTCCGAACGTGGACCCTGACAGTTGAACCACCGCCGACAGCGTCCAGGTCTGCAGCGAGAAGTCGATCGCTGCCGGGTCTACCCGCCAGAAGGTGGTGCCGCTCGTGGTCTGCGGCACGCTGCCGGGCAGGCCGACCGCGCCCGCGCAGGATCCACAGGGGCCGACGCAGGGCTCCTCCAGGTTGATGTTGAGCTGGAAGTCGCCCGGGCTGAAGCCGTCGACCACGATCACC
>QWIH01000009.1 GCA_021405315.1 Leptolyngbya sp. PLA1 | reverse complement strand
GCCCAGCGCCGCCCAGCGCGGGCCCCGGGGCTCGGCGCGTGTCTCCGCGGCGGACGTCGCGCAGTTCACCCGGCAGCTCGGCGTGCTGCTGGGCGCGAAGTTCACGCTGAGCGAGGCGCTCGCCTCGCTCGCGGAGCAGGAGGATCACCCGCGGCTGCGCACGGTGCTGACGTCGCTCGCCGGGTCCGTGCAGGCGGGGCGGCCTCTGGCGCAGTCGCTGGGAGATCACCCATCGGTCTTCGGGACGATCTACGTCGCCTCCGTGCGTGCCGCGGAGGAGTCGGGCAATCTGACCAAGGTCCTGGGTTTCCTGTCCGCGATGCTGGACCGGGACCACGAAACGCGGAGGCAGGTGCGGGGCGCACTCATGTACCCCGCGTGCGTGGTGTCGACGCTGATCATCGCGGTCGGGTTTCTCGTGATCTTCGTTGTTCCGAAGTTCGCGGCGATGTTCGCGAAGCGCGGCGTGGAGCTGCCCCTGCTGACACGGGCGCTCGTGGCGGTCGGGGAGTCCGTGCAGTCGTACTGGTGGCTGTACATGCTGCTGGCGGGGGCGGGGCTGTTCGCGGCCCGGGCGGCCATGCGCCGCGAGCGGGTGCGGGCGAGCCTGGAGGGCCTCCTCCTGCGTGTGCCGGTGCTGGGGCCGATCGTCCGTGGCCGGGCCGTCGCGAGGTTTGCTCGGGTGCTCGGCGTGTGCCTGGGTTCCGGGCTGGGGCTCGTGCAGTCTCTTCAGATGGCCGGGGCATCGAGCGGAAGCAGGCGGATGAGCTCGCTTGCATCAGAGCTTGCCGCGAGTGTGGAGAGCGGGTCGCCCCTCCACCCCCTGCTGACTCGGTCGAGCTATGTTCCGAAGCTGGCAAAGCGGCTGCTGAGCGCGGGCGAGCAGAGCGCGGAACTCCCGCGGATGTGCGCCGTGGTGGCGGACCACTTCGATGCCGAGTCGGGCCATCTCACCAAGCAGTTGGGAACGATTATCGAGCCCGTACTGGTTGTAGCGATCGCATCGGCGGTTCTGGTAGTTGCCCTGGCCATCTTCCTGCCGATGTGGGATTTGGTGACACTCGCAGGGTGAGCCTGCCGAGCTTTGGAGCCAGCGGCCCCGATTCGCGGGGGACCGACTTCCGCAACTCTGGCGAAAGGAACTGATCATGAGCGGGTCACTGGTTCGGATGGGTCGTCGCGGCTTCTCGCTGGTAGAGCTGATCGCGGTCATCGCGGTGATGGCAATCCTCGCGGCGGTCGCGGTGCCGAAGTTCTTCAACTACACGGACAAGGCGAAGGAAGCGTCCGTGAAGGCCACGCTCGCGACGACGCGAACGGCGATCGCAAACTTCTACGCGGACAAGGCCGCCAACGGCGCCGCCGCCTACCCCACGCTCAAGGAACTGCGGACGCTGGGCACGGTTCTGCACGAGGCGATGCCGGCCAACCCGTTCAACAAGTCCGATACGATCGCGAAGGCCGTGTTCGACGCGAACTCCCCTCCCACCGCGGGCAAGGCGGGCTGGAACTACGACCCGGCGACGGGACGCTTTTGGGCAAACACGGCGACCGCGGGCGTCAACGAGAACTCCTGGTGAGCGAATGCGCCCCACGCGAGCCAGGACCCGCGGCTTCAGCCTTGTCGAGCTGATCACGGTGGTGAGCATCGTGATCGCGCTCGGATCGCTCGCCCTGCCCGTCATCACGTCGATGGGCAGGGCACGCGAGTTTGCAGCGGCCCGCACCGTGGCGCGTGACCTCGAGCAGGCTCGGGACCGGGCCGTGCTCAGCGGTCGGGCCACGTTCGTCGTATTCGCACCCTCCTCGGAGGGCTACTCGATACTGGAGGAGCCGACGGTGGACGCGGGGAGGGCCTCGGCGGCGCCGCTGACAGACCCGGCCTCGCGGGGTGCGTTGACTGTCCGGTTCGTCGGCCCGGAGTGGGCAGGAATCGACCTTGCGGGAGTCCATGTGCCGGGTGTGAGTTCCACCGAGATCCGTTGGGACACGAGGGGACGTCCGACCACGGCGGGCGGAACCGTGCTGACGTCTGCCGCACGCGTGGAGTTCTCGGGCGGGACGCTGGTAGAGGTGGAGCCCCACACAGGATGCACTCGCGTTCGGGGAGACGGCTCGTGATGCGCTCGCACGCACCCCAGACCGGCCCGGGATTCAACGCGACACGCGGGGCAGGCCGCGGGTTCACGTTGATGGAGTCGATCGTTGGCGTCGTTCTGCTGGCGGTGAGCCTCCCCCCGCTGATTTGGGCGCTCGGCGAGTCTCGGCGCACCGCCGCCGGGCCGGCGCAGGCAGATGTCGCGTACTGGCTTGCCACCGAGAGGCTGGAGGACATCGTGGCGGACCGGAGCACCGCGGGGCGGGGCTTCGGCTATCTCAGCCCGGAACACTACCCCGATGAGAGCGCGGTCGCGGGCTTTCCCGGGTACTCGCGGGCGGTGGAGTTCGTCCCCGCGGACCCGGCGCTTGGAGGAGTGGAGGTCAGAGTCACTGTGACCTGGGTGGACGGGCGCGGACGGGCCCAGACCCTGCGCGCCGTGTCGCTTCTCGCGGAGAAGCTGCGGTGAAACGACCCCGCGCATTCACACTGGTGGAGTTGATCACCGCGATGACGGTGACCGCAACGGTGAGCATCACGGCAGTGGCGGTGCTGCGCGAGGGCGTGGACGCGAGCCGGGGGGTGCTGGACCGGGCCGCGGCCACGCACCGCGCCTCGGCGGCGCTGCGCAGGATCGTTGACGAGTTGCGCGAGGTCCCCGCGGCCGATGACGGCCCGGACATCACGCTTCTGACACCGACGCGCATCGCGTGGGGAGAGGGGAACGAACTTCGGCTGGACGGCACGGACCTCGTGCTGGTTTCCGCAGCCGCGGGAGAGGCCGTGCTCTGCACCGGGTGCACCGCGTTCCGAGTCGCCGGTGTCGCGGCGAATGGCGCGGAGGTGACCGCGTCTCCCGCGGCCCCGGAGATTGCCGCGATCACGAGGCTGGTCGTGGAGCTCAGCGTCCGCGAGGGGGCCGAGATCTCCTCGCTGCGCACCCGCGTGTTCCCGCGTGCGCTCACGCAGGAGGTGCAGTGATGCACGTTCCGCGCGGTCAACGGGGCGTCATCGCGACGGCGCTGGTGCTGGCGATCGTCCTGCTCGGCGTCGCCGTCTCGGCGGCGTCGGTGCTCGCGTCGTCGCAGATCAGCCTCGCGTCGCTCCGCGCGGAAAACCTGCGCGCCACCGCGGCGTGCGACGCCGGCCTGCAACTCGCGCTCGCCGAGATCAGCGCGTGGAATGATTCCGACGGGGACGGCACCATCGGGGGGATCTCCGACAACGGGATCGACGCGGACGACCCCGCGTTCGACGGCGCGTCCTGCCGGGCGAGGCGCGTCGAGGGGTTGATCACCGTGACCGGCGTGTGCGGCTCGGCGCAGCACGTGCTGACCTTCGACCTCGGACCTTCCGACCCGCTCGATCCCAAGCCCAAGCGAAACAACGGGCGTCACCTCGGCTGGTACAGGGGGAAGGGCAACAGCGCTACCAGCAACGCTGGGGGAAACGGCAACGCCGAGAGCAAGAAGAACGGGAACGGCCATGCGGGGGGCAACGGGAACGGCGGAGGCCAGGGGAGCGGGAGCGGCCATGCGGGGGGCAACGAGAGCGGCAACAACGCGAGCAACGGGGGCGCGAAGAACGGAAAGGGCAAAGGGAGCCACTAGGCTCCGTGCAGCACGGGGGCCGGACGGGCGGCGAGGCCGCGGAGATTCACGATGCGTAGACCATTCCAGTACATCCTGAGGCTGAGCGACCGAGCGGTAGAGGTCCTGGATGCGGATGGTCAGACCAGAGCGCGCGTGCCGCAGGAGAAGTCGGCCGGTGATGACGCGAGATTCGCACAGTGGCGTGCATCGGTCGCTGCGCTGGCGGGCTCGCACGGGCTCGCGGGCTCGCGAGTCGCGGTCGCGTACGCGAGCACGACGGGTG
Source organism: Leptolyngbya sp. PLA1 (assembly GCA_021405315.1). GTDB lineage: Bacteria > Planctomycetota > Phycisphaerae > Phycisphaerales > UBA1924 > RI-211. Next base: position 86,064 of record QWIH01000009.1, on the reverse strand, counting down.
CATCGTCGGTGGTCAGCCTGCCGGCATCGCTCGGGCCGGAGGAGCGCAGGGCCGGGGCGACCCTGGCGCTGGGGGAGTCGCTGACGCTGGACCTGGACGCCAGCCCGAGCGACGCGATCGAGGTCGCTTCGGGCCGGGATGTGAGGCTGATGCTCGCCTGCGCCGACCAGCCTGCCGGCGTTCAGGAGGTATACCGCCTCGTGTCTGACGCCGGATTGGTCGTTGATCGGCTGGTGCCCGAGAGCGCGTTCGAGGTCTCGCAGGCGATGGAGGCGGTCAACGGCAAGCCCGGTGCCGGCGCCGTGACAGCGTTGTGGATCGGGATGACGACCTCGGTGCTCGCCGCGTCCGTGGACGGCGTGGTCACGATGGTGCGCTCCGTGCCTGTCGGCCTCTGGACGCTTGTGGATGCGTTGGAGCGGCCCTTCACCGCGCGATCCTCCGGCCGGAACGTGACGCTCAGCAGAGCGGAGGCCGAGCGCGTGCTGGCAGAGATCGGCGTGCCGGGCGGACAGTCTGATCAGCAGGTCGAAGAGGGCCTGATGGCACGGGATCTCGCCCCGTCGCTCGTTCCGATCGTGCGTCGCCTCGCCGTGGAGGTGAAGCAGACCGTGCGGTTCGGGATCGCCGCGAACCGCCGCGGGGAGGCCACGTGCGTGCTGCACGGCCCCGGGGCTGCGGTCCCCGGGCTGCTGGTGAGTCTGGGCGAGACCACGGAGGTGCCGGTCACCCCAGCACCCTCCGCCACGAGGCGGGTGATCCGCAGGCTGCCATCGCTCCTGCCGGCGCAGGAACGAGAGAGGCGTGAGGCCCGCGGCGCGAGGACGCTGCTGTGGGCCGGGCTGGCGGCCGCAGCGCTCGCCGTGGGAATCGAAGGACTGCTGACGGAGCGCGCCGCTGCGAGCATTGAGCGGACGGTCTTGGCGCTCGGGGCCGAGGTGGAAGTTGCCCCCGAGGCGAGCGGGGCTCCGCCGGCCCTGAGGCGGAGCGTCGACGACACGCTGTCGCGCGTGCACGCGGCGCTCCCGGCCCGTGCGCCCTGGCATGGGCTGCTGGCGGAGCTTGCGGCTGCGTCTCCGGAAGAGGTCGTGCTGTCGAAGATCGAACTGAGCCATGAAACCGGGCACGCGACCTGCACCATTCAGGGCGTGTGCCGCTCGGGGGCCCACGGAGTGTCGGGGGTGCTTGGGGGCTTCTCCCGGGCGCTGGAGTCCCTGCCCGCGGTGGAGTCCGTGCGGCTGGGAGAGGTCACGTCGGAGTCGGAGGGCGCCGAGTTCTCGATGGAGTTGCGTCTCCGCCTGATGCCCATGACGCTCGCGGGCGAGACCGTTGACGAAGGAGGCACGCCATGAGGACCGAAGAGAAGCGACGGCTGGCTTCCACCGCCGTGATCGGCGTGGCCGCGCTCCTGGGAGTGCGGCTCTTCTGGGTCGAGCCCGCACGCGCCCGGGCAGGCGACGGCCTGGCCCGGATCGAACAGGCGAGGGCCGAGGCGCAGCGGCTCGCGGATACCGTGGCCGCGGCCCCGGATCGAATGGATGACGCCCGCCGCGCCGAGGCGCAGGCGGCGCTGATCCGGCGGGCCTCCCTGGCCTCGGGCAGCGAGGGCGCGGCATTCGAGACGCTCGAGCAGCTCGCGCGCCAGTCCGAGGTCCACCTGGAACAGGTACACCCGCGCCGGAGCGAAGGGCCGACACAGGCCGGCAAGAACACAGCGAACCGCGATGCCTGGTTCCGAACCACGGTCACCGTCCACGGGACGTACGACGGCGTCACGCGGTTCGTCGCCCGGCTTGCGGGGCACCAGTGGTACGCGCGCGTGCAGTCCGGCATGCTCGTGCCCAAGGAACTGAACGGGAGCGACAGCGTGATCGCCACGTTCGAGCTCGAACATCTCGGCCCGGAGCTCGCTCCGACCGTGGAATCGGGGGGTGAGGAATGATGCATCTCTTCGCTCATCCCTTGCTCAAGAGAAGTCTGTTCGTCATCGCGCCGTTTGTCGTGGTCAAGGTCGGGGGTGATCTCCTGGGCGGCGGCGGGCCGGCCCGGGTGACCGCTGCCCCGCTTACGGCGGAAGCGCCCGAGGCGGCGCCCCGGCCGGTCCGCCCGGACGACGATCTGTCGGCCTGGGAGCGGGGCACCCTGGGACCGACGGCGCTGAACTCACCGATGTCGCGTCTCCGCGTGATCGAGGAGCCCCGCGACGAGCCCGCAATGCCGGCCCCGGCCGCCCGGACTGTCGAACCTGCGCCGAGCGGCCCAACCATGGTGCTCTCGGGCGTGCTGGGCGGACGCGGCTCACAGGCGGCGGCGATCGTGAACGGGAGGCTCAGGCGTGTCGGCGAGTCGGTCTCCCCCGGATACCGGCTGATTGCTGTGGATGCGCCGGCGAGGTCGGCGCGCGTCGAAGGGCCGGACGGCACCGTGACAGTGCTGGTCATTCAGCGGTAACGGGATGGAGGATGGCGGGGGGAGGGCTATCCGTTCTCCCGGCAGCCGCCCGCACCGCAGCAGCACCTTGAGACCGGCGCGTCGGCGTCCTCGGTGAGGAGCACGCGGGCGCCGGTGACGGGCGCGAACCGTGCCTGGAAGAACCGAAGGTGCTTGGGTTCAAAGGTGAACCGAAGCCCGACGACCTTTGGCGCATTTCTGAACAACTCGATCACGGACTCGGCGGCCACGTCCATGTGTGCCTGCGTGTACACGCGGCGCGGGAGCGTCAGCCGCACGAGCTCCAGCTTCGGAAAGATGTTCTGGCCGGTGTCCGGGTTCCGTCCGGCGGAGACCGCCCCCCGCTCCATCGCCCGTACCCCGGAGTCGACGTACAGGGCGCACGCCAGGGCCTGCGCCGGGAACTGCTCGCGGGGAATGTGGGGGAGGAACCTGGCGGCGTCGAGGAAGATGCCGTGCCCGCCGATGGGCTTCACGATCGGCACACCCTCGCGCATGAGCGCTTCGCCGAGGTACGTGACCTGCCCGATCCTGGCCTTCATGTGGTCCTGCTCGACGGACTCCTCGATGCCGATGGCCATGGCCTCCATGTCGCGTCCCGCCAGGCCGCCGTAGGTGTGCAGGCCCTCGTAGAGGACGACCATGTTCCGGGCCTCTTCCGCGAGCGCATCGTCGTTGAGGCAGAGGAACCCGCCGATGTTCACCAGCGCGTCCTTCTTGGCGGAGCAGGTGCAGCCATCGCTGAGAGAGCAGATCTCCAGCAGGATGTCCCTGATCGATCGCCCCGCGCATCCCGGCTCTCGCTGCTGGATGAAGTACGCATTCTCGGCGGCGCGAGTGGCGTCGAGGAAGACCCTGATGCCGTGGCGGCGGCAGAGGGCGGAGACCTCGCGCAGGTTGGCGAGGCTGATGGGCTGCCCGCCCGCCATGTTCACGTTGCACTGCACGCACAGGTAGGGGATCTTGCCGGCACCGACCCGGTCGATGAGCGAGGTGAGCTTCGCGAGGTCGATGTCGCCCTTGAACGGGTGCTCGAGCGTGGAGTCGTGCGCGCGATCGTGGATGACGTCCACGAATCGCCCGCCCGCCAGTTCCTGGTGTGCCTTCGTCGTGGTGAAGTACATGTTGCCCGGGATGAAGTCCCCGGGCTTGATGCACATGCGGCTGAGGATGTGCTCCGCGCCCCGCCCCTGGTGCGTCGGGATCACGTGCTTGTACCCGTACACGTGTCGGACCGCGTCTTCGAGGTGATAGAAGTTCTCCGACCCCGCGTACGCCTCGTCCCCGAGCATCATCCCGGCCCATTGCCGGTCGCTCATCGCCGCCGTCCCGGAGTCCGTGAGCAGATCGATGTACACATCGCGGCTGCGCAGCAGGAAGGTGTTGAACCCGGCTTCCTCGATCGCCGCCTCGCGCTGCGCCCGCGTCGTCATGCGGAGAGGCTCCACCATCTTGATCTTGAACGGCTCTGCCCACGACCGGCGACGCTGCATGGCCAAGCTCCTCTTCTGGAAGCCGGCGAGGCATGCGCCGGCGGGCTTTGAATAACGGATCATCATATCCTCTGTTGGACACTCCGGCCGGGTTGGCCGCGATCGGGGGTGACCCGCGATCGTGCCGATATTCTTTACCTGGCTATCCTTTTTCACGGCTTGGCCAGCGCGGCCCGCCGGATCGGAGTTCTCATGATCCAGCATCTCACTCAACGCGCCCCCGCAGGACTCGAAGGCGTCGCGGCGCTGGTCGGACGCACGCCGTTGCTGGAGGTCAGCTACGAGTCCCGGGGACGTCCCCGTCGGGTCTACGCCAAGTACGAGCAGCGGAACATGACCGGCAGCATCAAGGACCGCATGGCGCTGTGGGTGCTGAGGCGTGCGTACGCAAGCGGAGAGCTGAGACCGGGCGACGAGATCGTGGAGGCGACGAGCGGCAACACCGGGATCTCGATCGCGGCAATGGGGCGGGCCCTGGGTCACCCGGTTCGGATCTTCATGCCGGACTGGATGAGCCGGGAGCGTGTCGCGCTCATCCGGTCCCTGGGAGCGGAGGTCATTCCGGTTTCGCGGGAGCAAGGGGGCTTTCTGGGGAGCATCCGCCTGGCGGGTGAGTACGCGGGGTCTGCGACCGGGCGGCGCGTCTTCCTTCCACGACAGTTCGACAATCCGGCGAACGCGGAGGCGCACGAGCGCACGACGGGGCCTGAGATCCTCGCGCAGCTCGGGTCGATCGGCCTCTGCCCGAGCGCGTTTGTCGCGGGGGTGGGCACGGGCGGCACGGTGATGGGCGTGGGAAGGTGCTTGCGTGCCGCATATCCGGGCGTGCGGGTGCATCCCCTCGAGCCGGCCAACTCCCCCACTCTCCGAACGGGGTGCAAGGTCGGATCTCACCGCATCCAGGGCATCAGCGACGAGTTCATTCCCTCGATCGTGCGACTGGACGAACTCGACACCGTGGTGGACGTCTGGGACGGAGACGCCATTCTGATGGCGCAGGCCCTGGGCCACGTAGGGCTCGCGGTCGGGGTTTCCTCGGGCGCGAACTTCCTGGGCGCGGACCGGCTGCTCGATGAGCTGGGTGAGGACGCCGTGGTGGTCACGGTCTTTGCGGACAGCAACAAGAAGTACCTGAGCACGGACCTGTGCCGGGAGGAACCGGTGAAGGAGGGGTACCGCACGCCCGACATCCGGATTCGCGGGTGGGGGACCGTCGGCTGCGAACCGTGCTGCGGGAGGCCGTGCGCCAAGGACACCTGAGCCCCGGCAAGGACCCGGCGAAAGATGCCGGGCCGGAGGGCGCGACGGGTACCATGGCGACCGACTCGCTCCCGGCCCCGTGGAGCCGCGGGCGGTTGGTCGTGAGGAGGGGACGCGTGTCAAAGGCTCATGCTCGGACGGACTATCTCGAGCTCTCGGTGCGGGACGCGGCGCGGAGCAAGGAGTTCTACGCGGCGGCGTTCGGGTGGACGTTCCAGGACTATGGGCCCGGCTACATCGGGTTCAACGACGGCACAGGAGAGAGCGGGGGGATGCGCGTCGAGGCGGAGCCCGCGCCGCCCCTCGCGGTGCTGTACGCCGAGGACCTGGACGCCGTGAAAGCCCGCGTGGTCGCGGCGGGCGGCACCCTTGCGGGCCCGGAGATCGAGTTCCCCGGAGGTCGTCGATTCCACTTCCGCGACCCGTCGGGCAACGAGCTCGCGGTGTGGACGAGGGCCTGATCGGCCCCGACAGGATCAGGCCGTCCGGAAGTCCCTACACTCGTCGCGGACAGGCAACGGAGTGCCGATCATGGCGAAGACCAAAGCGAGCGCACGCACCAAGGAACGGGACGCGAAGACGCTCTCGAAACTCGTGGAGCTCGCGACAAGCGTCTCAAAGACCGCGCTCGCCGGCAAGGACCCCGCCATCGAGATCCCCACGCGAACGAAGTCCAACACCATCTGGAACAGGAAGCGCGGCATCCTGGAGATGGGCGACGCCGTCGCCCAGCGGGAGCTCTTCAACCTGAACCAGGCCAAGCAGTTCATGCAGACCATGATCCACGCGGCGTCGATCAAGGAACTGATCGAGACCGAAAAATCCTCGAGCCTGCGGTCGCTGTTCTATGCGGCCAAGCACACGGTCGCGGGAACAAAGGAGAACACCTTTGACGAGCAGGGGGAGTCGGACCCGATCCTGGAGGATCTCGAGGTCTCGCTCGGCGCCCTGCGCGAGGAGCTGCACATCTTCGCGGAGAACCGGGGCACGCTGGTCGGCAACCTGACCATCGTCGACAAGGGCGACGAGATCGACTGCAGGCGCATGGGCTCGGGCGGCTACGGCATCCCGAGCATCGTCGAGCCGGACGTGATCCAGTTCAAGAAGTGCGAGGCGAAGTTCGTCCTGCATGTCGAAAAGGGCACGGTCTGGAACCGCTTCAACGAAGATCGCTTCTGGGAGACCAACAACTGCATCCTGACGCACGGCGGCGGCCAGCCCCCCCGGGGTGTCCGCCGGCTGCTGCAGAGGTTCAACCAGGAGCTCAAGCTGCCCATCATCTGCGTGCTCGATTGCGACCCCTGGGGGCACTACATCTACTCGGTCATCAAGCAGGGCTCGATCTCGCTGGCGTTCGAGTCGTCGAGGCTGGCGATCCCGGAGGCGAAGTTCCTGGGGCTGCGATCGAAGGACTTCGAGGTCTGCAAGCTCCCGGACGCCGTGAAGATCACGCTGAGCGAGAACGACGTGAAGAGGGCGAAGGAGATCGCCGCGTACCCGTGGTTCGAGCAGCACAAGGGCTGGCAGAAGGAGATCGATCACCTCCTCCGGAACGGGTTCAAGATGGAGGTCGAATCGCTGGTGAAGCGGGGCATCTCGTTCGTCACCGAGGAGTACGTGCCCCAGCGCCTGAAGGCGAAGGACTGGCTCGACTGAGCCGAAGGAGAGAGCAGGATGGCGCTCTGGGGCGGCAGGTTCGAGACAGGCCCGGATTCCCTCTTCCGCGAGCTGAATGACTCCCTTCGGTTTGACCACCGCCTGGCGGAGCAGGACATCCGCGGGAGCGTGGGCTGGGCAAGGGCGATCGCGGGCGCCGGGGTGCTGTCCCCGGATGAACTGGCCCGCGTCGAGGCCGCGCTCGCAGAACTTGCGGCGCTGGTGAAGGCTGACCCCGGGCTCCCCGCGCGGGGCGGCGACGAGGACATTCACTCGTGGGTCGAGCGCGAACTCATCTCCCGCGTCGGCGACCTGGGGAAGAAGCTGCACACGGGCCGGAGCCGGAATGACCAGGTCGCGACGGACCTGAGGCTGTGGACGCGGGATGCGATCGGCGAGCGCGCGAGGGAGCTCTGGGAGTGCCGCAGGAGCCTCCTGGGCCTTGCGGAGCGGGAGGCCGGGACCGTCGTGAGCGGGTACACGCACCTGCAGCGTGCGCAGCCGGTTCTGCTCGCCCACTGGTGCCTGGCCTACGGCGAGATGCTGGAACGCGATCAGGGGCGCTTCGCGGACGCGAGCCAGAGGCTCAACATCTGCCCTCTGGGCTCCGGCGCGCTCGCGGGCACCGCGTATCCCGTGGATCGGGACGCCCTCGCACGCGGGCTGGGCTTCGCGGGCCCGAGCCGCAACAGCCTCGATGCGGTCTCCGACCGCGATTTCGTCGCCGAGGTGCTGGGCGCGTGCGCAATCACGGCGGTGCATCTCTCCCGGCTCGGCGAGGACCTGATCTTGTGGGGTTCACAGGAGTTCGGGTTCGTGGAGTTCGACGACGCGGTGTCGAGCGGGTCGTCGCTGATGCCGCAGAAGAAGAACCCGGACGCTGCGGAGTTGCTGCGGGGCAAGTGCGGGCGGATCGTGGGGTCGCTGGTCGCGATCCTGACGACGCTCAAGGGCCTGCCGCTCGCGTACAACAAGGACCTTCAGGAGGACAAGGAGCCGCTCTTTGACGCGATGGACCATCTCTCGATGTGCCTGCGCGTGGTGCCGCGGATCCTTGACACGCTGAAGGTGCGCCGCGGGGCGTGCCTGGAGGCGGCGCAGGGTGGGTACAGCAACGCGACGGACCTGGCGGACTACCTGGTCGGCCGCGGGGTGCCGTTCCGCGAGGCGCACGAGCAGGCGGGTCGTGCCGTGAGGCTGGGCCTGTCCGCCGGGCTGCCTCTGGAAGGCCTGTCGATCGAGCAGCTCCGGTCCGTGGCACCCATGGTGCAGGCGGATGTCTTCGAGCGTCTGGCGATCAGCGCGGGCATGGCGAAGCGGGAGGTCCCGGGAGGCACCGGGCCACACGCGGTCGCCTCGGCGCTGCACGCGGCCCGGACGCGACTCGACGCCTCCCGACCCGTGGGCTGAGCCGGCGAGCGATCTCGCGTCCTACGCCCGCACGATCTCCTCCCACTTCTCGTGGAGCCGCTTCACCGAGACCGGGATCGAGGTGCGGAGTTCCTGCGCAAACAGCGACACCCGGAGCTCCTCCACCATCCAGCGGTACTCCTCCAGCCGTGCGTCCGTGATGCCGAGCTCTCGCTGGCGCCGGACGAGTTCGTGGTATCCGAGCCAGATGGGCGTGATCTCGCGCAGACGCTCGCGGTCGCGGTGGACGCCGCTTCCGGCGAGACGCTGCAGGCGCAGGTCGATGGCGGCGAGGAATCGGGGCAGGTGCACGAGCCACTGCGGAGGCGTGGAGAGCAGAAAGTCGGCCGGGACGAGTGATGCAAGCTGCGATCGGATGTCCGCGAGCGAATCCGCCCAGAGTTCCGGGTGCCTCCCGGAAAGCCTCGTCTCAACAGCGAGATAGGCGGCCAGGATCGGATCCGCCACGGCACAGGCCTCCCTCAGAGCCTCGCCCAGGCGCAGGACGGCCTGCCGCGAGCGGTCCTTGAACTGGGCGGCGGTGCGTGGAGGCGGATCACTCGCGCGGAGCGCGCGGTCGACGACGAAGCCCACGATGGAGTCCCGGAACCTGTCCGGGCTTCCGATCGCTGCCGCCGCGAGCACGAGGCGCTCCACATCCGGGTGCCGGTGGGTGAATCGCTTCACTTCGTCCGCGGCGTCGAGCAGGAAGAGGCGACGCAGGCCCGAGCGCGTGGCCTTGGCCGCGTTCTCGGGGCGTTCAAAGAGCCTGAGCGCGACGGACCGGCCCTGATCGACGAGGCCCGGGTACGCAGGAAACCTGGTGCCGAAGCGGTCGAGTTCCACCCGCTCGGGCAGTTCTCCGAAGTCCCAGGCGGTCAGGTTGTCGCGGGTGTAGCGGTCCACGCCGTGCAGCACGATGCCGCCCGCGTTCGCCCTGCGGTGGGTGGCAAGGTGCCCGCGGATCGCGTGCATGTCCCGGCTCGCAACGAGGAGCTTGCCATCGTCGTCGAGTACCTCGATCCGCATCTGGAGGTAGTCCGGGATGGGTGATCGCTCCAGCACCTCCCGGGGCACCTCGAGGCCTGCTGCGGCGAGGGCCTCCGACACGCGGTCCGCGAGCAGTCCCTTGGCGAAGGGAAGTCGCTTGCTCCACCCCTCGCGCTCGGCGTCCTGCGGGAGGAGGCGGCGGAACTCCTTCGGGAGGCCCCGGAGCATCGCCCCGACCTTCTCGTCGAGATACCCCGGAACGAGCCAGGCAAGCCGAGACTCGGGCAGGTGGGCCGCGATCTCAGCGGGTGCCCGGAGCGTGATGCCGTCCGCCGCGTGCCCGGGCTCGCAGCGGTACTGAAGCGGGAGGCTGGCATCACCGAGGGAGAGATGATCTGGGAAGTCCGCGGGAGACGGAGGAGCAGCACCGGGTTCGCAAACCTCGGCCGCGGTCATCTCCAGTCCACGCCGGATGCGGCCCGGGGCCTTCTTCATCCATTCTTCGAACTGCGAGACAGAGCACACATCGGCGGGCACACGAGCGGCGTAGAAGGCGAAGACGCGGTGCGGATCCACGACGCCGCCGGGCTTCCTGGCACGACTCTCCATGTCTCGGAGCGAACGGAGAAGTGCGTCGTTGTGGACTCGGAACTCGGCCTCGAGGATCATGTCCCCTTCGACCAGCGCGTGCTGTATGAACAGCTCGCGAGCCTTCGCCGGATCGATCGCGCCGTAATGCACGCGGCGTCTGGCGGCCAGCTCCACGCCCAGCAGCGTGACGCGCTCAAAGGCCATGACCTTGCCGGTCCGCGCGTCCCAGTGAGGGTCGTAGTGGCTGCGTTTGAGCAGGTGCGCACCGGCGTGCTCGATCCAGCGGGGCTCGACCGGCCCGACCGTGCGGGCATAGAGCGCGCTGGTGCGGACCAGCTCCGCCGCCACCAGCCAGCCCGGCCCCGCGCGGAAGAGCGCCGAGCCCGGGAAGATGCGGAACTTGACGGACCTGACACCGGTGTACTCCCCCGCTTCGCCCTTGACCCCGATATTGGAGAGCAGGCCCGCGAGGACCGCCCGATGGATCGCATCCACGCGGGGCTGTTCAGCCTTCGTGTCATCCCCCAGGGGCTGGCGGACGACGATGCCGTGGAGCGCGCCGGCGGGCGCGGGGCGGGTGGTCGGCGAGGGCGCTGCCTCCGCGGTCCCGCGGCGACGGCGGCGTGAGGGCGGTGCGGCGGCCACGCTGCCGATCATGTCCGCGAGCTGGTGGTGGATGTCCTCCCACTCCCGCAGGCGGACGAATGAGACAAACGACTCCTTGCACTCCTTGCGGAGCTTGCTCCAGGAGAGGTGCCGCTTGCGGTCCTGGAACCAGTCCCAGAGGCGGAGCAGGGACAGAAAGTCACTCCGGGCGTCGCGCCACGCCGCGTGAGAGGCGTCCGCGGCGGACTGCTTCTCCAGCGGACGCTCCCTGGGGTCCTGCACGCTGAGGGCGGCTGCGATGACGAGCACATCCGCAAGACAGCACCCGGGCTCATCACGGGCCGCGAGCAGCATGCGAGCCACGCGCGGATCGATGGGCAGCCGGGCCATCTCCCGGCCCATCGGGGTGAGCGCGCCGGAGGGGGACACCGCGCCGAGCTCGTGGAGGGTGTCGTAGCCGTCCTTCACCAGCCGCGAGTCCGGGGCCTCGAGGAACGGGAAGGCCTCGACCTCGCCCAGGTTGAGCGCGACCATCTGGAGGATCACGCTGGCGAGGTTCGTCCGGACGATCTCGGGAGGCGTGTACCTGGGCCGGGCCTGGTAATCCTCTTCCGCGTAGAGCCTGACGCACACGCCCGGACCGATTCGCCCGCAGCGGCCCGCCCGCTGGTCGGCGCTGGACCTGCTGATGGGCTCCACCTCGAGCCTCTGGACCTTGGTCCGGGGGCTGTAGCGGTTGAGCCGCGCGACGCCCGTGTCGACGACGAACCGGATGCCCGGGACGGTGAGGCTGGTCTCCGCGACGTTCGTCGCGAGGACGATGCGCCGGTGCGTGTGGGGGCGGAAGACCTCCATCTGCTCGTCCGCGGAGAGCTTCGCGTAGAGGGGCAGGATCTTCGTGCCGGGGGCGCCCGGCACGTGATGGTTGCGGAGTGACTCCGCGGTCTCGCGGATCTCGCGTTCACCGCTCAGAAACACGAGGATGTCCCCGTCGCCACGGGTGGCGCACTCGTCCACGGCATCCACGATGTGGCGCTGCATGCCCTCGTCTCGTTCGTCCTGCCCCTCCTCGGAGGGCGGCCTGTAGACCACCTCCACCGGGTACATGCGCCCGGTGACGGTGATGATCGGTGCATCGTCGAAGTGGCGGCTGAACCGCTCCGGGTCGATCGTGGCGCTCGTGACCACCACCTTCAGGTCCGGCCTGCGGGGGAGGAGCCGCTTGAGATACCCGAGCAGGAAGTCGATGTTGAGGCTCCGCTCGTGGGCCTCATCGAGAATGATGGTGTCGTAGGCCTCCAGGTCCGGGTCGCCCTGCGTCTCCGCGAGGAGGATGCCGTCCGTCATGAGCTTCACGAGGGTCGACGGTCCGGTCTTGTCGCCGAAGCGGACCTTGTACCCCACGCGCTCCCCGAGAGGGACGCCGAGTTCCTCAGCGATGCGCAACGAAACGCTTCGGGCGGCGAGGCGCCTGGGTTGCGTGTGCCCGATCATTCCCGAGACACCCCGCCCGAGCTCCAGACAGATCTTGGGGAGCTGAGTCGTCTTGCCCGAGCCCGTCTCGCCGCAGACAACGACGACCTGGTGATCGCGGATCGCCGCGAGGATGTCGTCGCGCCGCTGACCGACGGGGAGGTCCGGGGGGTAGGTCACAGCGGGGACGGTGCGTCGTCTCGCCTCCGCGCGGGCGTGGGCCGGCGCGATGGACTGGGCGAGAGCCCGGAGCGAGCCGGAGCGGTCCTCGCCACGGCGCATCGCCTCGAGTTCCGACCGGAGGCGGGGCGACAGCCGGCGCCGGTCCCGGACCATGCAGCCTGCCACCTGCCTTGCGAGTTCGTGCGGACTCACTTCCACGCCCCGCGAGGGTATGGGGCGGCTACTGCCCGGGCGCTTCCGTTCGGGCCTTCAGGATCATGCGGACGAGCTCGAGGCGGTCGGGAGTCTGCCGAACGGGCCCCACGAGCATCAGCGATGGCCGGTCCTGCCCCGCGGCAATGAGACGCGCCACGTACTGCGTGCCGATGACGGTGGTACCGGCGCCCGTCGGGCCTCCCGAGCCGATCTTCGGGACGAACGCCAGCCCCTCGGGCGTCGTGCAGAAGTACCCGGGGCTCAGCGGGTCCGGCGAGCGGGCCGCGGCGACGGACTTGGGCGTGAGCGCCTCGAAGACGCCGCTGGTCAAGTCGAACACCGCCATGCAGCCGGTCCGCGGGCTGAACAGCACGAGAGGGCCGGGTTCAAGGCCAAGCCCCGCGGGGGCCGGCCCCGGAGAGGTCTGCGCGACCTGGTGGGCCAGAAGGGGATCGCCCGACGCACCCAGCAGCCGGCGCATCACCGTGCCCTCGAACTTCCCGCCCTGCACCCGGATGGCTTCGAGGTCGGTGGCGTTCCGCCCGATGCGGCAGGCGTAGACGATGGAAGGATCGTCTCCGACCATCGGGAACGCAAAGGTCTCGCCGCCCGCCGGCCGGACGGACTCGGGCTTGCCCGGGGCGATCAGCACCAGGTCCGCCTCCGACGCACCGGGTGCACGCCGCGTGAACACCAGGGAGCCGTCGCCGGTCAGCACGGCGTGGGCATTGCAGTTGCCGTCCTTCGCGAGCCACTGGAGTTTGCCCGTGCCCCAGGCCACGCGGCCGATCCAGCGGCTGCCGTCACGCTGCGGCGACTCCACGAGGAAGCCGGCGCCATCCGCGGCACGCCCGAGCATGAGTCCGCCCGGGACCGGATCCGGCCCGTTCACAGGGCTTGGGTTGGGCCCGGAGACATCAAAGACGGTGATCGTGGTGCGGTTGACCGGCTCGGCGGCGGGCTCCGCGAGCAGCGTGGGCCAGGTGGGCGCCTCGCCGCTCTGGACCGCGACGTACTTGCCGTCGGGTGAGAACAGAGGGAGCGTCGCACCGTCGTAGGGCACGGAGCCGGCGGGATAGAACGTGACCCGGACCGCCGCATTGCTCGTCACGGCGACGGCGGGTGTCGCGACCGGGCCATCCGGGAGCGACGGCTTCGGGGCGTCCGCGGCGGCGGCCCCCGACCCGGGCCTCACGGGCACGCCCCGCGATCCGGGGCCCGACTGCACCTCCGAGACACACCCGGCGAGCGCAACCAGCGCGAGCGCGGAGAGCACCTGCCGCAAGGGCGACCGCGTCATGACGTGGGCCCCTGCGGCGTCTCGGCGGGGACGGGATTCCCCTCCGCGGGCGGCGCCTGAGGAATGCGCTGGGTGTCCGGCGCCTTCATGGACTTGCGGAGCTCGTCCAGCCGCTGACGGAAGGGATCATTCACCGGGTTCATGCTGTCGCTGGTGGTGTTGTTCACGACCACGGGCGTGATGAACACGAGCAACTCAGACGTGACCTCGCTCTTGTCGCGGCTGCGGAAGGCCCAGCCCAGGATCGGGATGTCCCCAAGGAGGGGCACCTTCCGCAGGATGTTGGTGTCCTGCTTCCGCAGGATGCCGGAGATCACGACCGTCTGGCGGTCCTTCACGATGAGCTGCGTCGTGGTCTGGCGGCGATCGAAGATGAACCCGCCGTTGGTGGTTTCCTCCGGCGAGATGGACGACACCTGCAGATTCACGCGCAGGTCGACGTCACCCTGCACGGTGATGCGCGGACGGGCCTTGAGCTGGATGCCCACGGCGCGGTAGTCAAAGGTCTGCGTGACGCTGCCCGTGTTCGAGGTCTGGCTCGAGGTCGGCACCAGCACGTCCTGCCCGTCGAAGAACTCCGCCTCCTGGTTGTCGGCGGTGAAGACCTTCGGCTCGCTCAGGATGTTCACGGACTGCTTCTCGGAGAGTGCCTGGAGCAGCAGGTTGAGATTGACGCTGCTGTTGAGGACGGACGTGTCGAAGAGCGAGGTGGCCCAGTTGTTCCGCGTGCCGCTCGCGGAGTTTCCGATGCTGACGGAGTTGTCGGCGTTGGTCGGGTTGAGCGTCTGGCTGGACCAGCGGAGCCCGAGCTGGAGGCTGTCGGTCGCGGAAACTTCCACCACCATGGCGGCGATGAGCACCTGCCGCCCGGGCTTGTCGAGCATCTCGATCATGTCGAGCACCGACTGCTTGTACTCCGGGGGCGCCGTCACGAGGAGCGCATTCTGCCTCCAGATCGGCACAATGCGGAGCTGGCCGACCAGGTTGGAACTCGCGCGGCGGTCGGTCGGCGTGCGAGACCGCTGCCACCAGAACGCGATGGTCTCGGCGGTGCTGCCTTCCTCGCCGGTTGTGGTGGTGGTGGCCGTGGACTGCTCGACCGCGGACTGTGAGAAGGGGCTGACGTTCGACGAACTCGCGGAGAGGCCCTGCTCAGACCGGCGGACGGAGGCGAGGGTGCCGTCCTGCGCGAGCAGGGCGTTGAGCTGCTCGGAGAGGTCCTCCGCCGATGCGTGCTTGAGCTCGACGACCGAGGGAAGCCCCACGGTCTGGGGCTGGTCGAGGTCGGCGATGATCTTGTCGATGACGGTGAGATTGTCCTGGGATTTCGCGACGACGATCAGCCGGCCGGCGTCCGGCACGGCCTGGAAGGAGAACTGGCCCGCAAGGCGCCCGACGCCCTGGGAGGTCGACGTGGACCCGGTGTTCCCGCCCTGCTGCCCACCCCCGCCCTGGTTCGTGCGCCCCGCCTGCGGGTTGGCACGCCCGAACATCCCCTCCAGCGCGTCGCGGATCTTGATGGGATCGCTGTTCTTGAGGTCGTAGACCTTGGGGACAACGGCCTCTTCCGGGAGTTGCTTGTCCCAGTACTCGTTGATCTGCGCGCGGATCTGGTCGAGGATCGTCGGGTCCGCGACGACCGTGACCGCGTTCTGCTGCGCGTTGGCGGTGACGCGAACCTCGGTGCTGGCGGAGGTGCCGCCCTCGCCGCCGCCGCCTGAAACCCCCGCGAACCTGAAGAAGCCGCCCGGACCCTGGTTGTTCTGGTTGTTCTGGTTGGCTCGCCGGTTGTTGCCCCCCGCGGCGGCGGAGCCGCCCTGGAAGAGTTCCTCGATGTTGGCCTTCACCGCCTCGGCGTCCGCGTAGCGCAGCCTGAAGGTCTCGGTCTGGAGCGCCGCGGAAGAGGGACGATCGAGGCTCGTGATCAGCCGCTCCATGCGCTGCTGCAGCGAGATGGGGCCGATGATGGCGACCTGATTGGACTCCTCGTCGATGTTGAGCTTCGCGTAGTCCGGCACCGCGTCCTTGATGACGTCTCCCAGCGCCTTGGCCGTGGAGTTGCGCAGGGCAAAGACCTTCTGCACCAGGGTGCCGCTGTCGCGGCGGTTGAGCACGCTCTCGTTGGGCGGGATCACCGGCACGTCGTGCTTGGAGACCTCCTCGATCGCGCGGAGCGTGATGACGTGCTCGTTCTCGACCACACCCACGCCGTTCTGCGCCAACGCCTGAAACACCAGGTCCAGCGCCTGCTCCCGCGGGATGGGCCGGTCGTTGAGGACCGTGATCTTGCGGGTCATCACGTCCTGCTGCGGGATGACCACCTTCCCCGTCGCCTGGACGATGAAGTCGATCAGCTTCTCAACCGTGACCTGCTTGAAGGCCAGGGGCGTGGGCTCGCCCTCCACGGGGCGGCGGCCGGAGGGCCCGGTGGGCTGGGCGTCCTGAGCCGGGGCAGAGAGCCCCAGGCCCGCGAGCGCCACGAGGGCCGAGGCGGTCATCACGCGAAACTGTGCGTGCTTGTTCATGTCGTTCCTTGTGCTGAACCCTACTGGAGAGACGCGAGGATCATCGAAGTCTGTCAACCGCCTAGGCCATTACCCGTGGGCTCGCCGCCGGCCCCACCATCACCCGCGGAGCCGGGATTTGGCGGGTCCGCCGGGGGTGGCTGGGGCGGGGGCTCCTTCTTGGACTCCGGCTGCGGAGCCCAGACGAGGTTCTCCCTCGCGAAGAGCGGGACCTTGAACTCCACCCCACGCCATTTCAGCGTCGCTTCCCACGGCGCATTCAGGGACGAAACCGAGACGCCCTCGGACTCGGCATCTCCCGGCCTCAGACGCTTGCCATCCGCGAACCAGACCTCGCCGTTGACCATGGCGATGATCGCCGGCCCGCCGTAACTCGACGGAGGCGGTGGCGGCGCGGGCGGACCGGGGGGCGGGGGCGGGGCCGCCTGCGTACCCGGCGCGGCGGGCACATGAAAGAGCGACCGGCCGTCAACCTGCGCGATGTACAGCTCGAACTGCTCGGCGCGTTGCTCGGAGGCCTCGCTGGCCACGCGGGCAGGCACTTCGGGCCTGGGCCTGACGATCGCATCCAGGAACGACCACACCTGCGGCAGCACAACGAGCCCCGCCACGCACGCGACCGCCGCGGCGACCTTGCCCGGGGTCCCCAGGCCGCGCCAGACCGTCCTCATGTCCGTGGGTGCTGTCACCGGCTGGTTCCCTTCTTGGCTGTCACCCAGGTTTCGATGGTGATGATGGCGTTGAGAAGCCGGCCGGACTCGCCGTCGCGGCCTTCCACCTGGCGAAGCTGGACCGAGGAGATGGTCGAGACCACGGGGGTCTGTTCGAGGTCCGCGAGGACACCCGCGACCGCCGCGGGGTGCCCCGTGAAGTCGATGGTCCGGGTGAGCCGCTCGACGCGTGAATCCTCGGGCAGGCGCTTGGTCAGGAGTCCCTGCCCCATCGCCACGGTGCGCGTGGTGCCGGTGTACCCCTCCACCCCGTTGGTCGCGAGGATGCCGTCGATCGCGGTGTTCAGCTCACGGGTGCGCTGGTTGTAGTCGCCCGGGAACTCGACCGTGCCGAAGTGGGCCACGCCGAGCTTCACGACATCGTCGGCGCGGCGTACCTCGTCCTTCGCCTCGGCGTACTTCGCGAGGGTGGCGCGGTGCACGTCGCCCAGCGCCGCGTACTTCAGGTAGACGTCTACGCCGGGCTCCACGACGAGGAAGTACAGCGCGAGGAACAACAGGAACACCCCGAGCCAGCGCCCCGCGCGGGGCAGTCGCTGCCAGGTCTGCTTGAACCCGTTCACGAGCCACCTCCCTCGGTCGACTTCAACTGGTCGAATCGGGCTTTGATCTTGGGCCACTCCTCCTCGAGACGCTGCTTCGTGACGGCGTCCAGCTTGGGGTTCTTCTGCGGGTAGGTCTTTCGCTTCACCCACTCCGACATCGCGGTGGCCCTGTCCATCTTCGCGATGTCTGCATCGGACACCGGCGGGGGGACGACCTCGCTGGGCGAGGGCCGTCGCTCGGTCGCGGCCGCCGTCGGGCTGCCGGACGCCGATCCGCCCGGGGATCCGGAGGTCGCGCCACCGCGGCGCGAGCGAGAGGGCCGATCCGCGCTCGCCACCGAGTCGTTGCTGGCTCCCTCGCCGTAGAGCCGTCTGGCGAGCGGCAGCGCGGCGTAGTCCGTGTTCTTGGCGGCGTCGGGATCCTTGCTGACGGGGACGCGGGCGAACGGCTGACCGACCTGGAGCGTCATGTCGAAGTCGACGCCCCCGTCCTTGAACTCGGTGCGGTTGATCGTCGATTTCGAAAAGACCTTCGAATCCACCAGCGCCGCCCCGAAGCGTGTGACGAGCTCCTGCGACTTGGCGGTGCCCCGCAGGTTGACGTCCTGGCCGGCGTTGACGCGCATGCTGCTGACGGTCACGCCCACGGGCGCAAGCGTGGAAAGATCATTCAGGAGCTTGGTGAGAGGCCACCGGCTGCCCTCGAGCTGCTGGTACAGGGCGGCGCGGTCCTCCAGCTCCTTCTGCCCTCCCACGCGGCTCTCGATCTCCCGCACCCGCGCGCCGAGGATCGCCGCCCTGCCCGCGGCGAGCGCGATCGGCGCCCCAAGGAGCAGCACGACCGCGGCGCCGGCTGTGAGCCATGCCGTCCGGGGGTTCGTGAGCGCCGTACCGATGCGAGCGGGGATCGACAACTTCTCCCTGGGAGGAACCGACCTCAGCGCCGCGAGGGCGCTCACCGACCGTCTCGGCTCGAGCGCGAGCAGCGCGGCACCGAGCGCCAGACCGTGCGCGTCCATCCACGCCACCTCATCGCGCACGCCGCGGACCTTGGCACGCAGCCCGGCCCTGGCGGCATCGCTGAGCACCAGCGCCCGACCGCCGGGCAATCGCCCGGGCTCTTCCGCTTCAGCCGCGGCGCAGGTTTCACGCAGCACCTGCTCCGCCTCCTCGCCCGCCGCGGGCCCGACCTCCGTGGGCACGACCCTGGCCACCAGCCGCGAGGGGGACTGCACCAACACGGCGACGCCGCCCTCACGCTCACCGACATACACCGCCTGCTCCCCCTTGCCGGCCCACAGGGCGGCGAGCGCGGCCACGGGCGTGGCCCAGACCTCGTCGATGTCTCCGAGCGGGTCGCGAGCGGCACCGGTCCAGGCGGTCACCAGCACGTGGCGGGCTCCGTCCGCCATGGGCAGACCAACCACCCCCGACCCACGCCGATGGGCCGGCGCCACGGCGGGGAGTTCCGCCTCACCCAGCAGCGAGACGGCGCCCGCGGTCTGGTCGTCGTTGTCCGCGGTGCCGGCCAGGGGCAGCGTGGTGACGCGGCAGATCGTCTCTCGCAGCGGAGTGACCCGCACCACGCGCGTCACACCAGAGAGCAGACCGGGGAGCACCGATTCAGCCTCGCTCCGGGTCATGGTCCGCGACTGCGACACACTGTGCGCCCCGTCCTGTGGGGAAAGCACCACGACGCACACCGAGTCACCCGACTCGTGGACGCCCGCGACAGCCCCGCGGGCCTCCTTCGACCGGCCTTGGGAGGTCAATCGACTCATCGCACGCTCACCTCCTGAAGCACTACCGGCAAGGTCGAACGGTCCAGCACCGCGTGAATCTCCGACTCGATGCCCGTCCTCGAGTCACGCCCGCGGCAGGTCACCTCGTACACGTTGGACCGTACGCACAGCAACTCATAGATCGCGGCGAGCTGGCGCCTGCCGATCCCCGGCACGCTGAGGAGGTCCGCGAGGCTCACGAACCCGTCCGGCCTTGCGGAGCGCTCGGCGATGATGGCATCAGCCACCTCGGGCGTGATCTGGGGGAGGTACTCAAGCGTCTTGGCCGGGCAGGTGTTGATGTTCAGCTTGCCCGGGATGTAGGCCCCGGACTCCGCCGGGCCGACGGTCGCCTCGTCGAGCAGCAGGCCGAGTTGCTCCCTCGTGAGGTTCTCGATGCGCACAGTCTGCCCGCCGTCCCCCCCGGCCTGCTGAGCGAGCTGACGCAGGTCGCGCACGATGAAGTCCCGCATCGTGGCGTTGGGGTTGCTCGCGATGTAATCAACAATGGCCTGCGCCTGGTTGCTGTCGGTCTTGACGCGCTGCACGATCTCCCCGGCGTTCGCGCTCTGGAGATCGATCTTTGGCTGTCCGGAGGGCGCGAGGGCGCCGTCGAGGCTGCCCGCCGTGAGGACGCCCGACCACGCGCGATCGAGAATGCCGTCCGCGTTGTCGGGGGGCCAGCTCTCGTCCCCGTCGTCCTCGTTGGGGTCCAGCAGACCGTTGAGATTCCAGTCCTCGCCGCGGACGTCGCGCGCGTCCACCCCCGCGACCAGCTCCAGTTCGAGGATGCTGCGCATGGGGGCATTCCGGGGCTCGTAGGGGTAGGGCAACCCCGCGTAATAGCCGATCTCCGCCCCCAGGGGGTTCGTGTCATCGTCGGAGTCGATCCAGTCGAGGATTGAGTCCGCAACGTCCTCCGACATGAGGGGCTCGATGGTGAGGAGTTGGTCCCTGGTGAGCCGGTTGATGTTCAGTCTGGAGTGCGCATCGGCCGGCCCGAGCACCTCGCGGGATTCGTCGAAGGTCGCGATGCGGTACGTGGCGCCGTCCAGGTCGCCCGTTGAGACGGCGACGAAATCATCCATCAGGGTGAACGCGCTGCCGAGGTCCGGATTCTCGGTGCTCCACTCCAGCGTCGCGATCATGGACTCCAGCCCCGCGCGGGCGGCCCAGTGGGCCCGAACTCGGGCCAGCGCCTCGCGACCCGCCGACGCCTGCCCGAAGGCGCTGGTCTGGATCATGCCGATGATGATCGCCGCCAGCGCGATGACGGCGAAGACCATCAGGGTCGCGAAGCCCCGCCGGGTGTGTCGGGGGCGGCTCATCGGGCGCCTCCCGCGGGTGTGGTGCCGCCGCTCGCGTCCTCGTCGGTTGATTCGAGCGGGATCGGCACGCGGTCGATGGCGACCAGCCGGCGCGCGACGGACGTGGTCCGCCTGTCGTCCGAGGCCGCGGCGACCGCCACGCGAATCGCGTGAGGCATGCCGTCTGAGTCTGAGTCCCACGAGTCGACCCACGCCGAGCCGTCGAAGGCCTGGATGGAGAGCGACGTGACGCCGGAAGCGACGGTGGAGGCCACGCCGCCGGCATCGAGATAGAGATCGAACGCCGGATCGGTGCGCCGCCAGAGGGAGGCAGCCCCGACCGCCGCGCCCGGCCGGATGCGGTACTGCACCTCGACCTCGGGGCCCTCGGCGATTCCGTCCTCCCCGCGGACGGGTCTGGCGGCGTTCGCGAGGATGAGCAGCTCGTCGGTCTCAGCCCCCGGCGCCCCGCCATTGACCACGAGCACCCTGGCGAACGTCAGCTCATAGTGCCTCACCACATTGGACAGGTCCAGGGCGATGCGAGACGCGGCGGCGTCGCTCCGGCCGAAGGCCTGTTGACGCGCGAACGACGACGCCCTCGCCCGCTGGAGGCTGGAGACGCTGGTGACCACCGCGCCGGCGACGAGCACGCCGATGACGGACGTCACGATGAGTTCCACCAGGGTGAATGCGCGGCGCCTCATGGCAGCACCCCCGCGAGGCGGTCGGTGGTCTCCGGGGGCTTGCGGTCGGGGTCCGGCTCGTCGCCGAGCCTCGGGGCGATCAGGGTGTGGACGGTCTCGCTGCGGGGCTTGCCGCTCTCGGTCCACGTCACGGTGCACGACACGCGGAAGGGCTGACCCGCCGAGCCTTCCTGGATGCTGAGCGAGTACCGGAAGCGCGCATACGGCTCGTCACACGGCCCGTCGAGCGCCCCGAAGGCCGTCGCGTAATCCTCCGGCCCCTTGGCGAGCACCATGTTGAGCCGCTCATCGATGAGCATCGCGGCGATCTGGAGGTTCTCCCCGGCCCGCTGGGCGGAGACCGCCCGCGCGGAAAGCCCGATCATGACCGCCAGCGCCACCCCGAGCATGACGACGCCCACGAGCACATCCACGAGGAGCGCCCCGCGCCGAGACACGAGCCGAGGCCGGGCTACCACGGGGTCACCCCCTGCCCGCTCGCGTCGAGATCGATGAACTCCGAACCCTCCACGCCGTCGCGCGCGGGCTGCTGCCCGGCCGTCACCACCGCCCGCGTCGCGCGGGGGGCGAGGTCGACACGCCAGAGGTTCTGCCCGCTGGCGTCGGAGAGGAGCATCGAGATCGCCGGCCTCATCTGGTTCTGGGGCAGTTCCACACGCCACTGCTTGGGGTCGAGTGAAGACCCGTCCATCCATGCCTCGAGCACGCGGGCGTTCCCGATGTCCGCCGCGGGGGCGAGGGCGTCGGCCTTCCAGACCGCCGCCGCGCCCGACTCAGGCTCGGGCACGGACAGCGTCATGAGGCGGAGTTGCCCGTCGCGGGCGTCGTACTCGACGGCGATCCGCTGGCTGAGGAGCGAGTCGCGTCTGGCGGCGACCGTGAGGAGATCCGCGAGGCGGAGCGCGCTCGCCTGCACCTCCCTGCCCCGGGTTGAAACCATGCGGGGCACCACCGCCATCGCGAGCACGCCCAGGATCACGACGACGACGACCATCTCGACCATCGAGAAGGCGCGTCGTCGGGCGGGCATGGGGGTCGCTTGCATCACGAATCCTGCCGGGCGGGGACTACTTCCTTCCGTTCACGATGTCTGCGGCTTCACCCTCGCCACCGAGCTGACCGTCGGCACCGTAGCTGACGATGTCGAAGTCCACGTTGACCTCGCCGGGGATGCGAAGGGCAAAGAGGTTGCCCCAGGGGTCCTTGAGGGCGTCGAGGTTGTCGACATAGGGGTGCCACTTGTCGGACTCGATGTTGGCGGGCTTCACGAAGAGAATCTCGATCGACGCGCCGGAGTCCGGCATGTAGTGATCGGCGATGAAGAGCTTCATCTGGGTGGCGAGCGACTCGGCGTTCGCGCGGGCAACGGCCTGGCGGCTCTGGCCGATGCGCCCGAGGAGACGCGGCGCGATGAGCGCCGCCAGCACGCCCAGGATGACGACGATGACGATGACCTCGATGATCGTGAAGGCGCGCCGGGCGTGGTTGGGGCGGTTGAACCTGGGCTTCATGGAAGGACTCCGAAAAAGAGGATCGAGACTCAGCCGGCCATCGCCGCATCCTGGACCTGAAGCAGCGCCATGAGAATGGCGAGCACGACAAAGCCGACGACGCAGGCGAGCATGACAACGAGGATGGGCGGGAGCGCGGTCGTGAAGAGCTTGATGCTCTGCTCGGTCTTCTCCTCGAACGCGCGGGAGGCGTTCATGAGCATCTCGTCGAGCCGTCCCGACCGCTCGCCGAGGTTCACGATCTGCACGAGCATGGGAGGGAAGTAGCCGCTCTGCTCCATGGGATCGGCGATGGTCTTGCCGGCGGAGACCTGCTCCACGACCTGGTCGATGACGCGCTCCATCGCGACGTTGCCCAGTGTGCCCCGCGTGATCCGCAACGCCTGCACGATCGGGACGCCCGAGCTCGTCAGCGTGCCCAGCGTCCGCGTGAACCGCGCGACCGCGACGTCGCGGAGCAGCCTCCCGATGATCGGGAGCTTCAGCAGCTTCTCGTCCACAGCCATGCGACCCTCGGGGGTTCGGTAGTACCGATGCGCCGCCAGCACCGCCACCAGAACCCCCGGGATGATGACGTACCAGTACCCCGCGAAGAAATCGGAAAAGCCCTTCACGATCTGGGTCGGCCAGGGCAGCGTGGTCGCGGCCCCTGAGAGCTGCTTCAGGATGCCGGGCACGATCACCGTCACGACCACGATGATCGCGATGACCACCAGCGCCAGGATGATCATCGGGTACAGCGTCGCGCCCAGCAGCGAGCGACGCAGCTTCACGTCCTTGTCCAGCAGCTCCGCCGCGTGGCTCAGCACCTCCGCCAGCTTGCCCGAGGCCTCGCCCGCCCTCGTGAGGTTGATGGTGAGGTCCTGGAACGGCGCTCCCCACGCCGCCATCGCGTCCGCCAGGCTCTTCCCGGCCTCCACCTGCTCGATGACGGATCGCAGCATCTCCTTCTGCCCCGCGGACCGCCCCTGCCTCGCGATGGTCCGGAGCGCCTGCACCAGAGGCAGCCCCGCCGTGAGCGCGACCGACAGCTCGCGGATCATCGAGGCCATCTCAACGCGCGACATCACCGGCAGCCACGAGCGCGACACCGCCCCGGGAACCTCGGCCGCACCCGGCTGCGTGACCGGATCGACCGAGAGGGGAGTCTCCCCCCGGCGGACCAGTTCGCGGACCGCCGCGGCCCGGTCGGGGGCCTCGATCGTCGCTCCGGCGGCTCGTGCGCCCATGGCGGCGGTTCGGTAGACGAAACTCGCCATAGGTCAGCCCGCCCTCCCGGCGTCCACGGCTTCCTCGGCGTCCTGCGTGGCGCGGAGCACCTCGTCCACCGTCGTGAACCCGGCCGCCGCCTTCAGGATTCCGTCGCGCCGCATCGTGGTGAACGGCGCGGTGCGCGCCAGTTCCTGCATCCCCATGCGCGAGGAGATACCCGAACGCATGGCCGGCGTGGTGAGGATGAGCTCAAAGAACCCGACCCGGCCCTTCATCCCGCGCCCGCCGCACGCCTCGCACCCCGCCCCGACGAACCCCTGCCCGCCCGGGAACATGGCGGCCTCCGCCGGGGCGAGCCGGTGGGCCAGCGCCTCCGCGATGGGGGCCCGCTTCTTGCACGTCTGGCACAACCGCCGCCCCAGCCGCTGCGCCAGCACGCCCTCGAGCACGCTGCTCAGCAGGAAGGGCTCCACGCCCATGTCCATCAGGCGTCCCGCGGCGGAGATCGCGTTGTTCGTGTGGAGCGTGCTGAAGAGCAGGTGGCCCGTCAGGGCGGCCCGCACGCTGATCTCGGCGGTTTCGTAGTCGCGAATCTCGCCGACCATGATCACATCCGGGTCCTGACGGAGGATGCTCCGCAGCCCGTCGGCGAACGACACGCCACGCTTGGGGTTCACCGGGATCTGGTTCACGCCCGAGAGCTCGTACTCCACCGGGTCCTCGATCGTGATGATCTTCAGCGACGGGTCGTAGAGCTTGGTGAGCGCCGCGTAGAGAGTCGTCGTCTTGCCGCTCCCCGTCGGCCCCGTCACCAGCACCATGCCGTGGGGCAGGTCGATCAGCTTCTGCATCCCGTCCCGGTCCGCCTGGCCCATGCCGAGTGCCTGCAGATCGAGCTGGATCGCTTCCTTGTCCAGGATTCGCATCACCACGCTCTCGCCGTACAGCGTGGGGACCGTCGACACGCGGATGTCGATCTTGCGCCCCTCGAACCGGAGCGAGATATGCCCGTCCTGCGGCGCAAACCGCTCGGCGATGTTCATCCCCGCCATGATCTTCACGCGGCTGGTGATGGCCGGCTGGAGCTGCTTCGGCGGCGGCTCCTGCTCCACCAGCATGCCGTCGATTCGATACTTGACCGCGAGCTTCTTCTCGAACGGTTCGAGGTGCACATCGCTCGCGCGGGCGCGGATGCCCTCCAGGATGATCAGATTGACGAGGTTGATCAGGCTGGGCTGCTCGGCCATCCGATGCAGGTCATCCGCCTCGATCGCTTCGAGGTTGCTCGCGAGTTCATCGTCGCCGGCCCCGCCGCCGAGTCGTGCGGCCATCTGCGCCGCCGTGATCCCATACCCCTCGCGGAGCATCTCGGCGAAGACATCCCGCGTCGCCCCGATGCGCGAGACCGGCGCCGAGCAGAGCACCGCGAGTTCATCAGACGCGGCAAGGTCCGCCGGGTCGAGCATGGCGATGCGCACCCGGCCGGCCTCCCTCGCGAAAGGGATCGCCCGCAGACGCACCGCGTGCTCCGGCGCGATGAGAGTGGCGACCGCCAGATCGATGTCGGGCTTCTTGGCGAGCGTCGGTGGCCCCGCGTCGGGCGCCCGGGGTTCCTGGCGGGTCTCGATCATGCGTCCTACATCTCCTTGCCGCACGCGCCGAACGCCGCAGCCGCACGTTCCTTGCCGTGATTCTCGGTCATTCTGCGTCCGGCTCGATGACCATGAAGTCCGCCATGGGGTTGAACGGCTCCTCGTCGCGAGCAGGCAGTTGCTCGCGCTGTGCCTCTGTGAGCACCCCCTTGAGGCGTTCAAGGACCTGCTTGTCCAGATCGCGCCGCGCCTTGCGGGCGTCGCGGACGGGGTCTTCGCCCTCGTTGCCACCCCCCATGAATCCCATGGTCATCACGCCGAACGTACCGCCGTTCTTGGCTTCCTGCTCCTCGATCGCGCTCGCCCAGCGGGCGTTGAGCCCTCGGGCGTCCGCGGCGTAGGAATCGCGGAGCCCACGGACCTGCTCCGTCTGCTCGGGGGTGAGGTCCTTCAGCTTGAGCGCGGCATCCAGGGACTTGGCAGTGTGGGATACGCGGTAGACCCGCGGGTGCGTCCGCAGTTCGATCTCGGCGTTGAACTTGGCCCGGTCCGCCTCGGGCATGAGGTCAGCCAGCTTGCGGGCGTACTCGCGGTTGGTGTCCCGGAGGGACGTGGAGATCTCGACGATCGGCTTGAGCATCTCCTGGGCCTTGGCCATCATCTCCTGCATCTTGCTGAAGTCAAAGCCCTCCTCCGCCTGCTTCATCTGGGCCGCCTGCATCTCCTCCTGGACCCGCTTGAACTCCGTGAGCTTGCGGTCGATCTCAAGCTCGTACTGATCGGCGACGGCGTCGTACGCCTCGTTGCCGGTCATGGCCGTCTTTGTCCGGTCGGCCGCCGCCAGCACGTCCACCCCGGCGCCGCTCACCATGCCGACGCGCATGAACTGGTCACGACGCCGGGCCCGCTCCACGGACGGCCACTTCGCGGCCTGATCCTCCGTGCACAGCGACCGGAAGTCATCGAGGAACTGCTTCTCCGCCGCCTGCATCCGCTCCTGCAGTTTCGCGCCCTCCTGGGCCATGACCTTGCCCATGGCGCCCCAGTCCTGCTCCTCCTGCGCCTCTCGCATCGCCTCCCGCTGCGCCTTGCCGAACTCGTCGGCGGCCTTCTTCGCCTCCGACCGATAGCCCTCGTGCAGCGCCTTGAGCGCCTCGGCCTGCTCCGGGGTGAACTTCAGCTTCGCCGCGTACGAGTCCAGCGACCGCTTGCTGATGGACATCATCCCCATCATGTCGGGCCCGCCAAACCCCTGCGCGCGGGCCTCCGGACCCCCGACATGCACGGCGACACCAAGCGAAAGCACCGCCAGCACCACGCGGCCGGCCTTCTTCACGCGGCTCCACATGCGCAACCCCTTTCATTGCAACGAACCCGACCCGCCGGAGTGTACGACCCCCGCCGCCTCCGCTCTCTATACACCCCGGCTCCCGCGATGTTGCACTACTTGGGAGGCGGGGCGTCGGAGCGTTCCTCGACCACGAACATCATCTTGGGCTCCCCGTCGCCCATCTCCTCGTCGCCGCCGGGGGAAGCCTTGGGCAGCTTCTCCTGCTGCTCAGGCCTGAGAACAGACTTCAGCCTTTCGCGGGCCTTCTCGTCCATCTCGCGCCGCGCCTTTCGGGCCTCGCGCAGCGCCTCGGGCTCCTCGCCCATTCGCATGGAGATGAACCCGCCCCCGCCCAGGGCCATTCCCCCCTCCTGACCGCTCCGCTCGGCCTCCCGGATCGCGTCCGCCCAGCGATCGTTCAGCGGGCCGATCTCTCGCGCGTACGCGGCCTTGATCTCCTTCAGCCGCTCCCGCTGGGACTCGTCGAGATCGCCAAGGCCCAGCGCCGCGTCGAGGTCCTTCGCCACGCGGCTCTCCCGGTACACCGTCGGGAACGAACGACGCCTCACCTCGTCCGCGAACTTCTGCTGAAGATCCTCGGGGAGCGCGGCCTTGATCTTCTCCGCCGCCGTCGCGTTGAGCTGCACGATCTTCTCACCCATCTGGCGCGAGGCCTCCATCTGCTTCTGCATCGCCTCGACGTCCATCGGCTTCCCGGGCTCGAAGGCGGGCGCCTCCGACTGGGCCGCTTCCTTCGCCCTGAGGTGCACGTCCATCGCGGACTCGTAGTCCTCGATCATCGGCGCCACGAGCTGGGCCGGCTCGGCGGGCAGCTTCATGGTGTGCACCACGTCCGCGAGGTCCAGGCTCTCCCCGCTCAGCCCGCCCCTCAGCCCGGTTTCGCGCCGGCGCATCCGCTCGACGCGGGCCCAACGCGCCTCCTGCTCGCTCGTGAGGAGAGACCTCAGGTCGGCGAAGAGGGACTTCTCCGCGCCCTGGGTCGCCTCTCGGCTCTTCTTCTGGATCGCGGGCATCTTCTCCATGAAGACGCCGTGGTCGCCCGTGTCCTCCGCGCTCCGCCGGAGTTCCTCCATGGCGTCCCGCTGCGCCTTGCGAGCCTGGTCGCAGGTCGCGCTGTACCCCTCGAAAATGGCCATCGCGGTTTCGCGCTGAGTCTGGTCAAGGCCCAGAATGTCCGCGTAGCGCTCCATGCTCCGCCTCGTCACCTGGCCCCCACCCCGACCCCCCAATGGGCTCGTCGCCCGCACGGACATCGTCTGCTGCGCCGCCGCCCGCTCCGGCGCTCCGGCGAGCACCATCAGCACCATCGCGGTCAGGCCAACCCCGATCCGAACACCGTGACTGTTCTTCATGGCAGAGCTCCGGTTGATCTCGCCGGCACGACCGGCGCAGCACAACGCCCCGGGTGTCTGACGCCGGGGCGCTGGCTGTGCTCACTCTAGATGTCCGACCCGGCAGAACCCGTCAGAAGCCCGAAGGGCCTCAGGTGGGGTCCTGCGCCGGGCGGTTGCGGCGGCGGGGCGCGGGTGCATCTTCACCCCCGCGATTCTGGCCTCCCCGGTCTTCCGCAGTCGGGAGCCGCTCCGCCTGCTCAGGGGTCAGGATCTTCTTGAGGGACTCCACCGTGCTGTCGCCCAGCTCGCGGCGCTCGCGTCGGATGTCGGCCATCGGGTCCTCGCCCTGTCCACCCCGGCCGAACCTCTGCATCATGCCCGCGATCGTCGCCTCGCTCTCCTGCTTCTCGATGGCCTCGCGCATCTTGGCGTTGGCGGTCTCGAGCGAGCGCGTGTAGCGTTCCCGCAGGGCGCTCACGCTCTCCTTCTGCTCGGTGGTCAGGTCTGCCAGGCCCAGCGCCGCCTCGATCGATCGGCTCGCCTGTGTCGGCCGGTAGACCTCGGGGAAGCTCTCTCGGAGGAACGCGCTCTCAAAGCCCGCCCGCTTGTCCTCGGGAAGCGCCTCGCCGATCTGCCGGGCGAAGCGCCGGTTCACGTCGCGAACCCGGAACGCCGCCTCACGCCCCTTGTCCATCGCCTCCTGCGCCTTCTCCATATCGGGCCCGCCCTCGCCGCCGAACATGCGCCCGAACTGACCAAACGCGGCCTCGTACGCAGCGTTGCGGGCCTGAAGGGCGCGATCCAGCTCGACGTCGTACTCGCCCAGGAGGGGGTCCAGCGCCTGCTTCTGCGCGGGCTCGAGCTCCGCTCGCTCGACAAGTTCGAAGAGGTTGACACGCTCGCCGCTCACGAACCCTCGACGGAGGCTCTGGTCGCGCCGCTGCGCACGCTCGAAGACGGGCCAGCGTGCCTCCTGCTCGGGGGAGAGGATGCTCCTCAGGTCCGTCATCAGCGACGCGTCGAGCTTCTTGCGGTCGGCCTGAGCCTTCTCGCCGATCTCGCGCATCTCGCCCCAGACCGACATGTCGCCGGTCTCGCGGGCCTTGTCGCGGATCTCTTCCATCTTCGCACGCATCGACTCGCGCAGCTCACGCGTCTGCTGCTCGTAGCCCTCGAGCAGCGACTCCGCGACCTCCTTCTGGTCGGGCGTCAGCGCGAGCACGCTCGCGTACTTGTCCATGTTGCGGCGTTCGATGGCGGGCGCGTTGAAGTCGCCCATCCGGCCCCCCATGCCGCCGCCCGGCCCGCCGCCCATCCGCCCACCGGGTCCGCCCCCGCCGCCCGCGCCCGGCTGAGCCAGGGCGTCAGACGCCACCAGCGCAAGCCCGGCAACGAGGGCGAGCGCGGCCGCCATCCGAGAGAATCCGCCCAGAAACTTGGTCAGCATGATTGTCGCCTTTCCTGAGTTCGATCGTTCATGCGCGGACTCTCCGCGCCCTTCGTTTCACCAGTCAAACGCCCGCCCCGCCCGTCTATTGCACCGGCATGAACGCGGGATTCGTCCCGCGAGCCGCCCGTGACGGGCAGCCGCTCATTTGACGCCTGAGATCGTCCCGAGGTCCACAACCACCCCATCGGGCTGGTAATAGTCTACCGAGAGCACGCACTCACCAACGGTCGTCATTACCAGACACGCCCGTCCGAATCTGGCGGCGTACTCGAGGTCCGCCGGGCTCGGACCCGCGAGGTCGTGATTCCGCCAGGTCTGCCCGTGGAAGTGGAAATGGGCGGCGGCGGTGTCGCTCCGCACGATCATGTCCGGCGACGCGATGAAACGGTTGTCCCCTTGCCTCTCCCCGGGCCGGGGAGGGAACAGCGCCCACGCGGCGTCGGTCCGCGGACCGTTCGCCTCCAGCCGCACCAGCCCGCCGTACTCCGTTGTCTGGTCCTTCCGGTCGAGCCTCACCTGCTCGCACAGGTGCACGCCGAGCCCGGGCGCCTGCAGGGCGTCGTCGAGCGCGAGGATGCTGATCAGGTCCGCCCGTGAAAGCCGCGGCCCGACCTGGCTCAGCGCCTCGCGGGGCCTGGTGTTCTGTGCCTCCGCGGTGCGCTCGAAGTGTTGCCGACCCGCGATCCTCCCCGACAGCTCCGCCAGCAGCGCCTCGCGCGTCTGCGTCAGCCGCTCCGGCCGGTTGGCGGCGGTCCAGCGCAGGTGCTCCGCGTGCCGCAGACCCAGAGGGGCCGGGTCGGCAAACCCCGCGATCACCGAGCTGACCTCCTGCCACCACGCGGCATTCTCGGGCCCGCGCAGTCGCTTGAGCCAGAGCAACTGCTCTCCGCTGAGCGCAACGGCCCGCAGGTCGGTCATCCCCGCCCTCAGGACTCTGATATCCGCGTCGTCCACAGATGCACCCTCGATCAACCTCCGGTGCGTCGCCCCGGACGGATCGAGCCGTGCCAGCAAATCCCACGCATCCAGCCGGGTCCGATCCGTGGACGTGGTGTCGATCGGGCCTCCGGTCAGAAACACCCCGAACGCCGTCTCCTCCACGCTCTGGCCCGGGAAGAGCGCGACCAGCGCCGCACGTTCCGCGCGGTCCTTTTCCTCGGGCACCATCGGGACCTTGCGCGAGTACGACCTCACGATCGCGGGGCCGAAGTCCGTCCAGCCCTGAGATGAGGCCACCTCGCAGAGCGCGAGCACAACCTCGCGTGAGCTCTCCTTCGGCAGCACGCGCATCGCGGTCTCCCGGCAGACCGATCTGAACTCGCTCTCCGGCTCCGCGAAGATCGTCTTGATCGCCGCCGCCCTTACCGACGGCACCTCCGTCGTGTCCCACGCAAGGCGCGCGAGCGCCGTCCGCCACCCGGCCACCGCCGCTTCGCTGCTCCCCGCCTGGGCCTTCGCAAGGGGGATCGCATCGATCCGCGAGCGCGGCGCGCTGCCCCGGCTCTGCATGTGCTCGAGGGCGTTGCCCTGCGGCCCGGCACACCCCGCGAGCAGCGCGCCGAGCCAAGCGAGACCAATGATCGCAACGGACACCCGGCGAAGTTCGTTCATGCCGTCAGTGTACGGGCCCGGAACGGCGAGCCCCGCCACGGGGAGGCCTGCGAAAGAGCAGGATCGCGATGGTGCCGCCGAGGCCGAGCGCCGCGGCCACCGCACCCATCACCAGCGTCAACCGGCCCGCGACCGCAAGGATCGCCACGGACACCGACAGCGAAAGCCACATCATGGCCAGTGCGGTTCGGCGGACCACCGCCGGCATCGGCTCCTTGGAGCGGATGAATCCGGCATATCTGGCGAACAGCCGCCGCTGGAAGAACCAGTCCTCCAGCTTTGGGCAGCTCCGGATGAGGCAGAACGAACCGATGAGCAGGAAAATGGTGGTCGGCAGCAGGGGTGTGACCGCGCCGACGCCGCCCAACGCGAAGCAGCACACACCCACGCCGGCCAAGCCCCATCGGTACGGGGTCACGCGGGCCGCGAGCGGGGCATTCAGGCTGTCAACCGGCTCTTCCATGGGAGGGGAAATAGTAGCGGCGGACAAGCCGGCTAATCGATCAGGCCCGCCATCCCGGCGCCCAGCCCGGCGAGCACCACGGCGCACGCAGCCACGAACACCCAGTCCCGTCGCCGGACATAGTGGAGCAGCGCCAGCCCGACGCAGGCGACAGGTGCCGCGACCAGGATCAGCACCGCCAACTGCATCCACGCCGCGGGCTCCCACGCCGCCGCGCCACGAACGACCGCCGTCGCGCTGTCGAGCCCGTGCGGCTCTCCCGCGAACGTCGAGAGGTCCGTGCGCTCCGAGCCGTGCCCCCGCAGGTACGCCACGCCGGCGACGAGCGCGAGGGCGGAGGCCGTCCACACGCCCCCGCGCAGCACGCGCGCCAGCGCGAGTTCGAGCGCGCGTGGGTGGGGCTGCGGGGTTGGTGCGGGCGTGGTCAGAGTGCCCTCACTCCACGGATGATCATCTGGACCCCGATGACGGAAAGGACCACCGCGAAGATCAGCCGCAGCGTCGACACGTTGAACCGCTTCAGGAGCCTCGCGCCGAGCGCCGAGCCTACGAGGGCCCCCACCGCCACCGGCATCGCGAGCCCCGCGTGGACCTGCCCCCGGTGGAGATAGACCGCCACGCTCGCCGCGGCGGTCACGCCAACCATGAAGTTGCTCGTGGTGGTCGACACCTTGAACGGCATCCTCATCAGCCGGTCCATCGCCAGAACCTTGAAAACCCCGCTCCCGATGCCGATCAGTGCGCTCAGCACGCCGGCGCCCAGCATCACCCCGAAGCCCGCGGGCACCCGGTGAACCGAGTACGCCCTCGGCCCCTCCGGCCCCGGGAACGTCCCGCCCAGCGACAGCCGATCAGCCACCGCGTCCGGCTTGGTGTCGCCGGGGGTCGGTTCGGGGACCCTGCGGCTGTTCCACGCGGTCCAGATCATCACCACGCCAAAGACGCCTCCGAGAGCTCCCGCCGGCACGTGAGAGGCGATGACGGCCCCGCCGATCGCTCCGACCACCGTCGCGACCTCCAGCAGAAACGCGACGCGAACATTCACGAATCCCTCGCGGAGGAAGGCCCCCGCGCTCCCGCAACTGGTCGCGATGACCGCCACCAGCGACGCGCCGATCGCATAGCGGATGTCCACGCCCAGGGCGAGCACCAGGATGGGCGTGAGAATGCCGCCCCCGCCCAGCCCGGTCAGCGCGCCGAAGAGCCCGGCGAGCACCGAGGCTCCGCACACGACGAGGGTGAAGGTCAGGGAATCCACGGACCCCAGAATAGACCGGGTGTGCGCGGCCCGGAGTGCCGACTACGATGCCCGCTCGAAGGGAGCCCCATGCACTACGACGCCCATCAGCCGGTGATCTCGGATCTCGAGGCGCGGATCTTGACGATCCGCGACTCTCTTTAACTACGAGCAGCGGGACGTCCGCCAGCGCGAACTCGAAGCACTCATGAACGACGCGTCGTTCTGGGAGGACCAGGGCCGCGCCCGGAAGATCGTCGGGGAGGTCAAGCTCCTCAAGGCCCAGCTCGACCCCCTCCGTTCCATCGTGACCGACCTCGCGGACGCCAAGACCGCCTACGAGTTCTACAAGGAGTCCGGCGACAAGGACATGCTCGCCGAGGCCGACGCCAAGCTCTTCGATCTTGTCGCACGCATGGAGCGCCTCGAACTGCGCTCCCTCCTCTCCGGGCGGCACGACCACCGAAACTGCTTCCTCACCATCTCCGCCGGCGTGGGCGGCACCGAGGCCAACGACTGGGCCGACATGCTCCTCCGCATGTACATCTACTACTGCGAGAAGATGGGCTTCGAGATGGAGGAAGTCGACAAGGGCTTCGGCGCCGAAGTCGGCATCGACTCCGTGACCCTCCACATCCGCGGGCCCTACGCCTTCGGCTATCTCAAGTGCGAGCGAGGCACGCACCGCCTCGCACGCGTCAGCCCCTTCAACGCCCAGGGAAAACGCCAGACCTCCTTCGCCACCGTCGAGGTCGCGCCGGAGTTCGAAGAGACCGAACTCAACGTTCCCGAGAAGGACCTCAAGATCGAGCCCTTCGTCCGCGCCAGCGGTCCCGGCGGCCAGAACGTCAACAAGGTCGCCAGCGCCATCCGCGTCACCCACATCCCCACCGGCCTTCAGGTCGTCGCCTCCACCTACCGCGACCAGCCCCAGAACCGCAAGCAGGCCCTCACCATCCTCATGGCCAAGCTCGAGCAGATCGAAGAGGAGAAGCGTGAGCGAGAGATCGCCGCTGCCCAGGGCGGCGCCCTAGAACAGGGCTGGGGCACCCAGATCCGCTCCTACGTCTTCTACGACAACCGCGTCAAGGACCACCGCACCAACCACGAGTCCAGGAACTACGAGGCCGTGCTCCGCGGCGAGATCGCGGACTTCATCAATGCCGAACTGCAGCGCCGCCGCGCCGAGCAGGAACGTCCACGTGCCTGAGACCTGCCCCCCGCTCCTACCCCAGCACCCGACCGCCCGCTGACGCCGAGGAAGCCATGACCAAGCCGCCCGCCCGAGCCGAGCACCCCCGCTACACCGAACTCCGCGAGTACGTCCGCAAGACCTCGCTCCTCGAGGGCATGTCGAGGCTCCTCTCCTGGGACCAGGAGGTCTACATGCCCCCCGCCGCCTACCCCATGCGCAGCGACCAGACGGCGGTGATCGTCGGGCTGGTGCACGAACGGCACACCTCCCCTCGGCTGGGCGAACTGATCCAGCAGTGCCTCGCCGACACCGAACTGACCGGCGACCCCGCCATCGCCGCGAACCTGCGCGAACTGAAGCGGGACTACGACCTTGCCACGAAGCTCCCGGGCGACCTCGTCGAGGAACTCGCGAAGACCACGACCCTGGCCCAGCAGGCGTGGAAGTCCGCACGCGAGCGGAGCGACTTCGCGTCCTTCGCCCCGATGCTCGAGAAGGTGCTCACGCTCACCGGCCGCAAGGCCGACTGCCTCGGCGTCCCCGCCGGTGGAGAGCGCTACGACGCGCTGCTGGACCTCTACGAGCCGGAGATGCGCGCTTCGCAGGTCGAAGCCACCTTCACGCCGCTGCGCCGGAGCCTCACGACCCTGCTCGAGGAGGTACGCGCCTCCGGGACCAAGGTGAGCACCAAGTGCCTCGACGTGGAGATCGAGCCCGATCGCCAGCACGCCCTCGGGCTCTGGGTCATCCGGCAGATGGGCTTTGATCTCGACGCCGGTCGCCTCGACACAACCACCCACCCCTTCTGCGACGGCTTCGGACCCGGCGACACCCGCCTCACCACGCGCTACCGCGAGTCGCGGTTCACCGATGCCCTCTACGGCACGCTGCACGAGATGGGCCACGGCCTCTACGAGCAGGGGCTCCCCAAGGCCACCCACCCGGGCCAGCCCCTCGCAGAGGCTGTTTCCCTCGGCATCCACGAGAGCCAGAGCCGCATGTGGGAGAACTTCGTCGGCCGATCGAAGTCGTTCTGGAAGTGGCTCCTCCCCAAGAGCCGGAAGCACGTGGGCAAGGCCCTCTCCAAGTACGACGCGAAGGACTTCTTCGCCGCGACCAACACCATCAGGCCCTCGTTCATCCGGGTGGAGGCCGACGAGGGCACGTACAACATGCACGTCATGATCCGCTTCGAGATCGAGCGGGCGCTCTTCTCCGGCTCCATGACGGTCAAGCAGATCCCGAAGGAGTGGAACGACCGCTACCACGCCTACCTCGGCCTGAAGGTGCCGGACGCCGCACGGGGCTGCCTGCAGGACGTGCACTGGTCCGCCGGGCTCATCGGCTACTTCCCCACGTACACGCTCGGCAACCTCTACGCCGCGCAGTTCTGGGAGAAGGTCAATCAGGACATCCCCGACCTCTCCGCCCAGGTCGCCAAGGGTGACTTTGCCCAGCTCAAGGCCTGGCTCGTGAAGAACATCCATCGCCACGGGAGGCGATTCCGGGCCGCGGAACTCTGCACCCGTGTCACGGGCGCGCCTCTCAGCGCCGAGCCGCTCCTCCGGCACCTCCGCAAGAAGGCCGCGCAGGTCTATGGCCTGAAGTAGCCCCGCCGACGGGCCTAGTGCCCGCCGGGCGCATCATCATCGTGCGACTCAGGGGCGACGGCGGTCGCCTGCCCCGCCGGCACGTTCAGCGCGGTCATGAGCTCCGCCTGCCAGGGGTGCTCGCCCATGAACTCCACGCGCCCCGTGCTGATATCGCACACGGCGCCGACGATCCGGAGCTGGCCCTGCTGCACCTGAGTGCGCAGGCCGTCGCTCTGCTTGAGCAGGTCAAAGACGGTCTGCCACACGTTCTCCTTCACCGCCGCCGCCACCAGTTCGTCCCCCTTCAGCGAGGGATTCTGCCGCTTGGCTCGCTCGACCGCGGGGCCGACCTTCGCCAGGATGCCCGCGACCTGCCCATGGACCTTCGCGTCCGCGGCCGCCGCGGCGACGGCGCCGCACTTGGCGTGGCCCATCACCACCAGCAGAGGGGTGTGCAGGTGGCCCACCCCGTACTCGATGGTGCCCGTCTCGCTCGGGCCGGCGATGTTGCCCGCAACTCGGGTTACGAACAGCTCCCCCACGCCGCGGTCAAACAGCCGCTCCACCGGCAGGCGTGAGTCCGCGCACGTGATGATCGTCGCGAACGGGTGCTGCCCGCCCGACGTCGTGGCCTCGCGCCGCTCCGGGCTGGTCGACGGCGCGTCCACTCGATTGGAGACCCAGCGCTCGTTGCCCTCCATCAGCATCGACAGGGCCTCATCGGCGGTATAGGTGCGGTCCTCGGCTGCCGCCTTCGCCGCCGTCTTCGCGGTCGCGTTCTGAGTCCTCGGACCCGGCGGCGTGGTCTTCAATACCGCGGTCGGCTTGCTCCCGGTCGCCGCGGGCTCGCCGTGCGAGGGCGGCTCGGCGGCGGTGCTCAGCGCGAGCGTCGTGAGGGCGATCAGGGCGGCGGTCTTCTTCGATTGCATGCGAGCCTCCATGTCCGGGTCCAGTCTGGATCGACACGCCCGCCCCGCTACTTCTCGAATAACACCACGATTCCTGCGGCTTTTCCTCAATCTGGGCCGCTCGCTATCATGCGCGCATGCACCCAATCGCGCTCGCCTTCCTAATGTCTCTCTCAAGCCCAGCCGCCCTCACGCAGCCGGGCGATGCGCCGCCGACCCATCCACATCCCGCCGACGCCCGCGCCGAAGCCGCCGACAAGGCCGCGGCCTTCCTGCTCTCCAGGCAAGACCCGGCGACGGGCGGCTGGGGCGTTTCCCCCGGTCGTCCGGTCTTCCCCGCGATCACCGCTCTCGCCCTCCAGGGGCTTCTCGACCGCCCGGGCGCCTCGTTGAACGACCCCGCCATCGCGCGGGCCGTGACCTTCCTCCTCTCTCATCAGCAGGAGAATGGCGGCATCTACGACCGCATCCTCCCCACGTACAACACCGCGATCGCGCTCACCGCGCTCGCGAAGGTGCCGAACCCGGACGCGAGGATCACCGCCGCCGTGGCCAAGGCGCAGGCGTATCTCAAGACCCTGCAGTTCGGCGAGGGCGCCGTGGCCTACGAGTCCGGTGAAACCGCAAGAGTCGTGGGCAGGGACGACCCGTTCTACGGCGCGTGGGGCTACGGCAACCACGGCCGCCCTGATCTCTCCAACTCCAGCTTCGCCATCGAGGCCCTGCACGCCTCCGGCCTGCCCGAGAATGACGCCGCCTTCCAACGCGCGCTCGTCTTCCTCCGCCGCTGCCAGATGCTCGACCTCCCCTCCGGCGACGCCAACGACATGCCCTACGCCAAGGGTTCCACTCAGGGCGGGTTCGTCTACGCAACCAGCGAGAACAAGGACCGCGTCGGCAGCGGACAGTCCTTCGCCGGAGAGATCGCGGAGTCGCTCTCCGGACCGCCCGGCGCCTCGGTCACCTTCTCCCTCAAGCCCGGCGCGGACGGCGCTCCCATGACGCTGTCCCGCGACGAGTGCACCGCACTCCTCGAGAAGCAGAAGCAGGTTCTCGCGAGCGGCGGCTCCAGGCAGGACTTCATCGTCCTCCTCGGACCGGGAATGTCCGGTGGCAAGAGCGCCGCCTTCGAAGTCAGAACGGCCACCCCCGACCCCATCGCCGCATCGGAGTTCGTGCTCGCGGCGTTCCGTGACTCCGTCGATCCCGGCTCCCTCGTCGCCACGCCCGTGGCCCACTGGCAGGGTGAGAGCCGCCTCCGGGCCTATGGCTCCATGTCCTACTCCGGCTTCAAGTCGTACCTCTACGCCGGGCTGACCGCCAACGACCCACGCGTCAAGGCGGCGCAGGGCTGGATCGCCCGGAACTACACCCTCGAAGAGAACCCCGGCGTCGGATCCGACGGGCTCTACTACTACTTCCTCGTCTTCGCCCGAGCACTCAGCGCTTCCGGCCTCGACTCCGTTCCCTCGCCCGACGGCGGCGCCCCACGCGATTGGCGGGCGGACCTCGTCGCACGGCTCACGGGCCTCCAGCAACCCGACGGCTCCTTCAGACCCGTCGACGACCGCTGGATGGAGAACGATCCCGTCCTCATCACCGCGTACTCCCTCATTGCCCTCCAGGAAGCACGCCGATAAACGCCTCGCGGCCCCGGGGCCCCATACGATCGCCCCGTGACCGCCCCGACCCCTTCCCTCAACCCCCTCTCCCACACCAGCGAGGAGTTCGTCGCCCTGGCCAGGCCTCTGGGCGTGCGCACGCCCGCGGCGCTCGCCGCGTACCGCGCATGCTTCCGCGATGGCACCCTCGCCGCAGGCGTCGCCCGCGCGAGCGTGCCCGAGATCGGAACAGAGGTGCGCGAGGAATCACCCGAAGGCACGGTCATCAAGTTCACCCAGCGGGTGCCGGGCGTTGGCCCGAGCCCGGGCGCCGAATCCGGCAACCACGCCGCACGCCCCGCCTTCCCCGACCTCCGAACAGAGTCCGTGCTGATCCCCATGATCAGCTCGCGGGGCGAGCGGTCCTACACCCTGTGCGTCTCGAGCCAGATCGGCTGCGCGATGGGCTGCACCTTCTGCGAGACCGCTCAGATGGGCCTCATCCGCTCCCTCTCGCCCGCGGAAATCGTCGGGCAGTGGTACGCCGCGACACACGTCCTCGGCATCCGTCCGAAGAACATCGTGTTCATGGGCATGGGGGAACCCCTTGACAACCTGCCCAATGTGCTCCAGGCCATCGCGGTGCTCAAGGATCACAACGGCCCCCACGTCCCGGTCTCGCAGATCACCGTGTCAACCTCCGGACGCGTGGACGGCATCCGTGCGCTCGCGGAGCACGTAAAGCAGCCCGGGTGGCATCGGCTTGGGCTCGCCCTCTCGCTCAACGCCCCCAACGACACCGATCGCTCCGCCATCATGCCCCTCAACCGCAAGTGGCCACTCGCGTCCCTCCAGGAGGCGTTGCTCGCCTGGCCCCAGAGGTCGGGCAACAAGGTCTGCATCGAGTACGTGCTCATCCCGGGCGTGAACGACTCCCCCGCGCACGCGACGCAGATCGCCGACTTCTTCCGGCCCTTCGGCCTCCTCGCCGCCGGGCGCATCGCCGGTCAACCCATCATGGCGGTGCTGAACCTCATCCCGTACAACCCAAGACGCAACTCGCCCTGGCCCGCCCCCACAGAGGACGCCGTGGACGCGTTCCTCCAGAGGCTCATCGAACTCGGCGTCTTCGCCAAGCGACGCCGCACCAAGGGCCGGAGCATGATGGGCGCCTGCGGCCAGCTCGGGTCCGAGGCGATCCGCAAACGCCGCCCGGTGGACCTCACCATCTCCGCGTGAGCGACCCCCACCACGCATGGACGCGACGATGCTCTCCCCTGCCGTCTCGGCTGATCAGCCCCCGCTGGCCCTCCTCGCCGCGGCCATGCTCGCGCTCTCCTGCCTCAGCCGCAGACTCGGCGCCGTCGTGTCACCCTTCGTCCTCGTCTCGACCCCCTGGCTCGCGCCCGTGGTGGTTGCAGCGGGTGCCATCTCCCGGGACATGGCGCGGGCCGCACGCCCGCACGCCGCGGTCCGCACCGGTGCCTGCGGCGTCTACTGGCCACGACGACTCGCAGCATCGCCCTTCCGCTCCGGTCTGCTCGCCGCGGCGCTCGCGGGGCAGAGATCTGCCCTCCCCTCGCTCGCCCGGGCGCACTTCACGCCCCGGCAGGCAGGCCGAACGGCCCTCGTCGCGCTCGCGCTCGGGCAGGTCGTGTGGGCGGCACTCGCAACCCTCCTGACCCACACCCTGGCGCGGGGTGCGGGGCTGGCACTCGCACCCCTTCACTCCGAGTCCCTCTGGCCCTGGTGCATCGCCCCGTCGCTGATCGTCGTGACGCTCGCTCCGGCAGCCCTGACCCCCGATGGCCGCCGCCGGCTCCGGGTCGCGTTCACTCGGATGCGCCATCACGAGTGGTGGCCCGCCTGGATCTGGTACCTGCCGCTCCTGCCCTATCTCGTGCTCCTCGGATTCCGCCATCGCGGCGCCACCGTGTTCACGTGCTGCAATCCCGGGATCGAGAATGGCGGGGGCTGGGTCGGCGAAAGCAAGCACGCGATCATGAGGGCCCTGGGCGACCACCCCGCCGTGCTGGCAACCATCCTCATCCCCCCGGGCGCACCCGAAGACAGACTCGCCGGTCTCCTCCAGGGTCTGAGGTCGCTCCCGCGCCCGTTCGACTTCCCCGTGATCCTCAAACCCGATGCGGGGCAGCGGGGCCACGCCGTCAAGCTCGTCCGCACGCCCGCTGACGCCCTCGCCTATCTCTCGGTCATGACCGCTCCCGCCGTGTGCCAGCCCTATCACCCCGGCCCCGCGGAGTTCGGCGTGATGTGGACCAGGACGCCCGGCTCCGCGGCGTCCGGTCACATCTACTCCATCAACCGCAAGACCTTTCCGGTGCTGCACGGAGACGGGGCGCACACCGTCGAGGAACTCATCGCGACCCACCCCCGCTTCAGTCTCCAGGCGGAGGTCTTTCTTACCCGGCTCGGCGACGAGTGCATCCGCGTCCCACCGCCCGGTCAGGCCGTCCGTCTCTCGCTCTCGGGCAACCACGCCCAGGGAACCCTCTTCTCCGACGGCGCGGACCTCATCACTCCCGCGCTGGAGCGAACCATCAACCAACTCGCCGCCGGCTTCGCGGGTGGGCTTGATCTGGGGCGCTTCGACATCCGCTGCCCCGACGAGGACGCCCTGAAGCGGGGCGAGGGGCTGGGGGTCATCGAGCTCAACGGCGTCACGAGCGAATCCGCGAATCTCTACGACCCCGCGAGGTCCAC
Source organism: Leptolyngbya sp. PLA1 (assembly GCA_021405315.1). Taxonomy (GTDB): domain Bacteria; phylum Planctomycetota; class Phycisphaerae; order Phycisphaerales; family UBA1924; genus RI-211. The sequence goes on along the minus strand of QWIH01000009.1, from coordinate 45,079 downwards.
CATCTGGGCCTACGGCGTGCTCTACGGGGTGTGGGACCGCCTCTACAGGCTCGGCGCGGAGCGTCGCCGCGCGGGTGCGAAGCCGCTCTCCGTCGCGGACCTGTGGCGTCTGCACAGGCGGTTCGAGGGCTCGGTCACGGGAAGCAGCATCGCGGACTGAGGGGCCTACGCCGCGACCTTGCGCAGATAGTCCTCGAGCCTCGCCGCGTCCTCAGGGCCGGCGGGCGGAAGCCCCAGCCCATCCAGAAGGCTCGAGAGGTTGACCCCGCCGGGCAGCATCCGGTGGCTGATCAGCCTCTGGCCCTGGCAGTCGTAGAGATAGGCGACGAGCGTTCCGGCGGGCTCGGTCTCGATCTCGATGGTCTGCCCGCAGAAGGAGATGCGCCGCGGCGCCCGCGACTGCTCCTCCTCGAGGCTCCGCTGCACCTCGATCTCGATGGCCTGCTCCAGGCTTCGCTCGATGAGCGCCGCGAGCTGCTCCCCCTCTCCAAGCGAAGCCGCGACGTCGGAGAACATCGTGGACGTCACTCCGTACTCGTGGGTGCAGCGTGCCACCACGCCATCCAGGTCCTTCCGCGAGAGGCCCAGCAGCCTCGCGCCCGCGTCGAGCCCCGGAGAGGTGTCGGTGAGCCTCGGTTCCATGACGGAGCCCAGGTTCATCATGCCCACCACGTACGAAAGCCGGTGGAGCCGGCTCACGGCATCCCCCGCGGGCACCTCGGGCGGGCGCGTGTGGTGCCAGGCCAGAGGCTTGGCGAGCAGGTCCGGGAAGCGCCAGCGCCGGGCCAGTGCGCCGATCATGTCCACATGCGTAAACTCGAGAGACTCGCCCTCTCGCAGGAACAGCCGCCCCGGCTCGGGATACTCCAGCAGCATCGACTGGTACTGCTCACCCAGCAGCCTCAGCATCAGGGGTTGGCCCGCGTCCATCATCAGGCCGACCACGAACGACTCCGGCACCGACGAGGGCGCCACCACGCGCGCCAGCTCCGAGGCCATGCACGCGCGAAGGACCGACGCGCCCCAGAGCGAGCGTTCCAGCCCCGCCGTCGCCGTGCCGCCGGTCGCCCCGCGGCTGAGATGGAACCCGACCGCGAGATACTTCAGCCGCTCCAGCCCCAGGACCAGGCACGCCCGCTCCAGCGTCGTCACCGGGGTCCGCTGCGCGAAGATCGCGGAGTTTGCCAGCTTCAGAACCCGCCCCGCGATCGCATGATCCGTCCGCATCACCTTCGCGAAGTCCTGAATCTGCGACCCGGGGTCGCTGATCATCTTCAGCAGCCGGAGCACCACCTCCGGCTGGCTCGCCAGGCCGATGCTCTCGAGCTTCTGGTCCAGCATCGCGGCTGTCCGCTCGACTTCCTGGGCGGTCTGGAGTGCGCGAGGTTTCATCCGCCTGCTGTCCTCCGGGAGACGCCGCCCCGTTCGGGGCGGTTACCCTCCAAATCGACCAACGCCCAGCCCCGAATCAGCCGGCCTCGCGTTCAGGACCCCTCTCCGGGCGGGTTCTGGTCCCAGAACGCCCAACCGACAACGGGTCCACACTACCCGCCAGAACCGCCCATTTGCGACGCCCCCAACACCCCCCCGTCGCTCTGCCCCCGTACGGTCAGCCCTCATGGCCCGCGACTTCCCAGCACGACGAGAGCGCTCCGCACCGATCTCGGCCCAGGCGCTCTTCGAGAGGCAGCCCCCCGCCAGCCCGGAGGCGGAGATGTCCCTCCTGGGTTCCCTCATCCTCGATCCGAACGTCATCCCGGACGTCCTCGGCGTCGTTCGCGGCGCCGGGGACTTCTATCGCGAGGCCCACGGCCAGATCTACCAGGCCATCGTCGATGTCTACGACGCCCGCCACAGCGGCGACCTCGTGCAGCTCTCCGAGCTCCTCAAGGACCGCGGAGTCCTCGACGCCGTCGGAGGACCGGACTACCTCCTCTCGCTCGCGGAGGCCGTCCCGACCGCGGTGAACGCCCCCCACTTCGCCCGAATCGTCGCCGAGAAGGCCAAGCTCCGCAGGCTCATCGATGCCGCGGGCCAGATCCTCTACGACTGCTACCACGTCGGAGACCTTGGGGCCGAGGGCGCCCGCGAAGTGCTCGATAGCGCCGAGATGCGCGTCTTCGAGATCGCACAGGAGCAGTCCGCGTCAGACCCGGAATCGCTCGCCGGCCTTCTCGACCTCGAGATGAAGCGCATCGAGGCCATGGACTTCGAGGGAGGCGGCCTCACCGGCGTTTCCACCGGCTTCTCGGACCTTGACGAACTCCTCCGGGGCCTCCAGCCCGGCGAGATGGTCATCCTCGCCGCACGTCCTTCCATGGGCAAGACCGCGCTCGCGCTGAACCTCGCGGAGCAGATGGCCGTCGGCGGGCCGGGCATCCCCGGCGCGCACGGCAACTCGACCTCCCCGGTCGGGCTCTTCTCGCTGGAGATGTCCAAGAACGCGATCGTGCAGCGACTGCTCTCGGCCCGGTCCGGCGTCTCCAGCCAGGCCCTCCGGGGCGGGCACAAGATCCCCGACGACGACTTCCGCCGCCTCATGCTCTCCGCCGAGGACCTCAAGGCCGCACCGATCTTCATCGACGATACCCCCAACCTCTCGGTCCTCAACCTCCGCGCCAGGGCGCGGCGCATGGTCGCCCAGCACGGCGTGCGCGTCATCATGATCGACTACCTCCAGCTCATGTCCGCGCCCGGGGCCGCTCGCGAGTCCAGACAGGTCGAGGTCTCCACGATCTCTCGGGGCGTCAAGGCGCTCGCCCGCGAGCTGAACATCCCCATCGTCTGTCTCTCCCAGCTCAACCGCGCCAGCGAGCAGCGCGAGGGCAACAGGCCCCGCATGTCCGACCTCCGCGAGTCAGGCTCCATCGAGCAGGACGCCGACGTCATCATGCTCCTGCACCGCGAGGACTACTACCACGTCCACAACCCCGACTGGGCCTCCGAAAACCCCGACAAGGTGGGCCTCGCCGAGCTCATCATCGCCAAGCAACGAAACGGCCCGACAGGCGTCGTGAAGCTCGCCTGGGACAACCGATCCACGCGGTTCCGCACCTACGACGCCAGCAGCCGCGCACCCGCCGATCTCGACCGCCACTTCGCACCCACGCACAAGCCGCCCGCGGGAGGCCCATCCTCCCCAGGCGGGTCCCGCCCCTGGACCCAGTCCACCGAGGTCAAGGAGCCCCCGCCCTTCAATCCGTCCCCCGGCAGTTCCTTCGGCAACAAGCCCCGCAGCGGGCCAGTCGAAGGCCACCGCGACGGCGGCGGGCCAGACCGCGATTCAGACTTCGAAGAAGGGCTCTGACTCCCCTCAGCCCATCCACGCACGGACGCCCGCCATCATGCGGCTGTAGATCGAGAGCGCGACCATGCCCCGCGGGTCTCCACCCTGGAGCGACCCGCGCACGCTCATGAAGTCGGCCATGTACTCCGACAGAAACCTGGCCTCGCCAAACCCGGTGTCCACCACCGCCCGCGGAGCCTCACCCGCAAGCTTCATGGCCAGCCTGTCCATGTTCTCGGTGTCCGAGATCCCCAGCGATCCGCCCGTCGACAGAAACGAGAATCGCGACCCGTCGCACCGCAACTGCGTCCCGTCCAGCAGGTGCAGGTCGAGCACCTCCACCGTCTTCAGCAGAACCTTCGCCCGCGTCGGGTCCGCCGGAACCGGCACGCCCAGGATCGGGTCCACCGGCGTCCGCGCAAACTCCCCGATGTTCGCGTTGGGCATCGCCTCCCGTTTCGAGATCCGTACCTTTCCGCGGACCAGCAGCCTCAGGTCCGCCGCCTTCAGCCCTTCGACGCCTCCGTCAACCCGGCTCGCGAGGTACATCGGCGCCGGAGCGCCTTCCGCCCACGCCAGGCTCCGCAGCAGCGGCGGCTCCAGCCCCGAGGCGATCTGCTCCCATGTCAGACTGAGGGCGCCGACGCCCTCGCCCAGCAGCCGCCCCACCACCCTCTGCGCCTCCGACCCCGACTCCGCCCGCGCCGCGATGCACGGCACCCGCCGCCTCGCGATCAGCCTCGCCGTGTACTCATCGCACCCCACGGCCGCACGCACCGCCCGCACGCAGCCTTCTTCTTCGCGATCGGTCGGCCAAGACACAAGGATGACATACGCCCGGTCCTTCATCACATACCCTCTCAGCCGGAACCCATGTCCCCCGACGCACCGCCACCCCTTCGATCACTCAGCCCCGAGCAGCAGAGACTGGTCGACGCCGTGCTCAGCTTGTACCGGGAAGGCTGGTTCCCGATGCACGACGAGGATACAGGGGAAGTGCAATGGGTGCAGCCCAGGAATCGGGGCATCCTCCCGCTGGAGCCCCACGCATTCCGCACCAGCCGATCGCTCCGCGCCGCCGTCAGAAATCGCGGGTTCGTCCTCACCACCGACCGCGCCTTCGCCGACGTCATCCGCCGCTGCGCGGCCCCCGCGCGAGGCCGCGAGCAAACCTGGCTCTCCGACGAGATCATCGAGCTCTTCGAGCTCCTCCACGCCGCCGGACACGCCCACTCCCTCGAAGTCTGGCTCCACGATTCCGCGACCACCGCGCCACGGCTCGTCGGCGGCCTCTATGGCCTCGCCCTCGGCGGGGTCTTCTGCGGCGAGTCCATGTTCTCATCGCCCGAGTCGGGCGGGACCGACGCCAGCAAGGTGGCCCTCGTCCACCTCGTCCACCATCTGCGCTCGCGCGGGTTCTCGCTCCTCGATGCCCAGCTCACCAACGAGCACCTCGCCCAGTTCGGCTGCCACGAGATCTCTCAGCCCCGCTACCTGCGCCTGCTCGGTGAGCTCCGGGACCATCCCGTCCCCTGGCTCCCCTTCCAGCCCGAGACGCACCCGCTGCTCGCGCCCGGGCCCGGCGCCTGAAGCCCCTACTCGTCGTCCTCCCGCAGCTTTGCCACCACGCTGAAGTCCTCCAGCGTGGTTGTGTCCTGCGTGATCTTCTCCACCCCTGAAGCCACGTCCCGCAACAGTCGTCTCATGATCTTGCCCGAACGCGTCTTGGGCAGCCCTTCCGCGAACCGGATCACGTCCGGCTTCGCGAGCGCCCCCACCTCTTTCGACACGTGCCCCACCAGTTCCGCCTTCAGCGAGTCGTCCGCGTGACGGGCGTTCGCCTTCAGCCACTGGGGCTTCAGGCTCACGAACGCGTGGATCGCGTTCCCCTTGATCTCGTGAGGCACGCCCACCACCGCCGCCTCCGCCACCGCCGGGTGGCTCACCAGCGCGCTCTCCACCTCCATCGTTCCCAGCAGGTGCCCGCTCACCTTGATCACATCGTCCACACGCCCCATCACCCAGAAGTACCCGTCCCCGTCCCGCCGGGCTCCGTCAGCGCTGAAGTAGTACGGCGTGCCGGTCGCGGGGTCCTTCAGCCGTCCGAAGTAGTTCGAGACGAACCGCTCGCGATTCCCGAAGACGCCTCGAAGCATCCCGGGCCAGGGCCGTCGGATCGCCAGCAGCCCGCCCTTGTCCGGCGGCAGAACCTCCCCCTTCTCGTTCACCACCACCGCGTCGATCCCCAGCATCGGGACGGTGCACGACCCGGGCTTCGTCGGAACCGCGCCGGGCAAGGGTGTGCACACGTGCCCGCCAGTCTCCGTCTGCCAGTACGTATCCACGATCGGGCACGCGTCCCGCCCGATATGCCGGTGATACCACATCCACGCCTCGGGGTTGATCGGCTCGCCCACCGTCCCCAGAATCCGCAGAGAGGACAGGTCGTGCTTCGCCGGCAGCTCGTCGCCCCACTTCATGAACGTCCGGATCGCCGTGGGCGCCGTGTAGAACTGCGTGACCCGGTGCCTCTCGATGATGTCCCAGAACCGATCCTGCGCCGGGTAGTTCGGGGCGCCCTCGTACATCAGCGTCGTGACCCGGTTCATCAGCAGCCCGTACAGCACGTACGAGTGCCCCGTGATCCACCCGATGTCCGCGGTGCACCAGAACAACTGCCCGCAGTCGGGGATCAGGTTGAATGTCAGCCTCGCCGTCATCTGCACGAAGGCCAGGTACCCGGCCGTGGTGTGCACGATGCCCTTGGGCTTGCCCGTGCTCCCGCTGGTGTACAGCAGAAACAGCATCGCCTCGCTGTCCATCGCCTCGCACGGGCAGGCGTCGCTCACCCCCGCCGCCAGATCGTGCCACCAGTGCATGCGGGCCCCGTGACGCACCTCCCCGGTCCTGAACCGCTCGCTCGGCTTCTCGTGCGCCGTGTGGCGCAGCACCACCACGTCCGCGATCGAGTGCCCGTGCGACGCCGCCAGCGACACCGCCTCCTCCACCGTTCGCGAGAGCTTGAGCACCTCCCCCCGTCGGTTGCCCCCGTCCGAGGTCACCACGACGCGGCTCTTCGCGTCGATCGCCCGCTCGCTGATCGCCGTCGCCGCAAAGCCGCCGAAGATCACGCTGTGCGCCGCGCCGATCCTGGCGCACGCCAGCATCGCCACCGCCAGTTCCGGCACCATCGGCATGTAGATCGTGACCACGTCCCCACGACCCACCCCCAGCCCCTTCAGCACGTTCGCGAACCGGCTCACCTCCTGCTGCAGCGCCCGATACGTCAGCCTGCGGATCTGCGGCTCGCGGGAATACGCCGACGAGGACACCTCGTGGCTCGTCGCCGGCCCCACCGGCTCACCCTCCCACACCAGCGCCGTCTGCTCGCCGTGGCCCGCCTGCACGTGCCGGTCCACGCAGTTGTAGCAGGCGTTCAGCGTCCCGCCCCCGAACCACTTTGCATCGGGCGCGTTCCATTCCAGCACCCTGTCCCACCTGCGGAACCACGCCAGCCTCTCCGCCTCTTCCGCCCAGAAGGCCTCGGGGTTCTCCACGCTCCGCCGGTGCAGACGCCGATACTCGTCCATGGACGCCAGGTGCCAGGGGCCCGGCCCGTGCTTCGGGGGCTGAAAGACCCGATTCTCATGCAGCAGGTTGTCGATCGTGCCCTGGGAGTTGTTCGTGCTCATTTCACGGAGTGTACCGGACAACGCGGGCAGCCTCCCACCCGGTCTGATAGGCTTCACACCCTCGGCATCTTGGCGTTCGGGCGAGCGGATGACGCATTGAGTGACGCACCCGGGCGACCGCCCGGTTCCCCAAAGGACGGGAATGTCGACACCGGACCACTCCGACAGGCTGACGGAACTCGAGGCACGCCTCCTCCGCATCGAACAGAGGCTGGGGATCGCCCCGCTCTCTGTCACCCCGCCTCCGTCCGCGCCGCCCGTCGCCGCCGCCTCGCCGCCCACCACCCCCCCCACCATTCCCTCGACGCTCCCACCCCCGATCCCCGCCGCCAACACAGGCTCACCCGGCGCACCACCCCCCATACCGCCGGCCTGGCAGCCTCCCATGCCGGCGCCACGACCCATCAGGCCGGTGCGCGCCAAGGCCGAGAGCGGCTTCGACCTTGAACGCCTGCTCGGCGGCCGCTGGTACGCCGTCGCCGGCGCCATCATCCTCGTCATCGGCATCGGTCTGGGATTCAAGTGGGCCTACGACAACGGCTACCTCCGCATCTCGCCGGCCTGGCGCTGCATCTCCGGCGTGCTCCTGGGCCTGGCCCTCATCCTGGGCGGAGAGTTCCTCCGCAAGCGCATCAACGCCTGGGCCGCGTTCGGCGCTTACGCCGCGGGTCTCGGCACAGTCTTCACCTCTGTCTACGTCGCCTACAGGCTCTTCAACCTGCTCCATCCCGGCATCGCCTTCGCCGCCCTCGCGTGCGTCGCGGCCCTCGGCGTCGGGGTCGCGTGGCGCTCCCGTCTCGCCGCGGTCGGCGCGGTCTCGCTCGTCGCCGGCTACATCGTCCCGCTCCTCTTCGCCGACGTGGACGGTCACCCCGCGGTCCTCCCGTGCTACCTCCTCACCCTGATGGCGATCGGCCTCGTGCTCGCGGGCTGGCTCGGCGGCACCTTCGTGTTCCTCCGCACCCTCGCCTGGTTCGGCACCGTCATCCTGGGCAGCGTGTGGGCCCTGAGGCAGAACGCCCCGACCGCCTGGTACTCCCTGGGGTTTGTCGCCGCGACCTACGCCGCGTTCCAGGGCGAACTGGTCTGGTCGGCGCTCCGCCGCGGGCTCATCTCGACCCCACCGCCGCTCCCGGCCTCGTTCTCCTCCGCAGCCGTTCGCTGGTCGGCGTGGCGCCCGCTCACCTCCAGCGTCTCCACCACCGTGTGGTCGGTGGCGCTGGCCTCCGTGGTGCTGCGGACGCTCTCGTACCCGGAGTGGATGGCCCCCGCCGCCGCGATGGTGCTGAGCGCGATGGCGGGCCACATGCTCGCCGGAAATCTCACCATCCTGCGCGACGTGCCGGAGACCGACTCCCAGAGGCTCGGCGCGTCTCACCTCGTCCAGGCCATGGGACTGCTGCTCGTCGCCGTCGCCCTGGGCCTCCAGGGAAACATCGAGGTGGTCTGCTGGCTGGTGCTGGGTGTGGGCGCCGCGGCGACAGGGCTCTGGCTCCGCGCCCGCGCCTTCTGCGTCTACGCCCTGGTCGCGATGATCATCGCCACCGCCCGCCTCGCCACCTACGACGCCTGGCAACCCGCCCTCCGTGCCAACCCCGCGCTCATCGTGGGTCTGGAGATCAGCACCTGGACGCTGCTCATGTTCCTCGGGGCCGCCGCCTGGGGCGCGACTTCCGCGCTCATCGGCGCCCTCAATCGCGCACAGCAGCGCGTGGGCGCCTTCTGGGTCTTCGTCTCTCACGCCTGCATGACCCTCGGCTGCGTGCTCCTCCTCATGGGCCTGCTCTCGCGCGAGGTCGACGTCACCTCGCTCTTCTTCGCGTGGCTGTTGCTGACCTCCGGCCTCATCGCCGCCGCACGCTCGCACACGCCCCTGGTCGCCGGCGCCCTCGCAGCACTCCTGCTGACGCTCGTCGCGTGGCTGGTCGCGTTCCCCGCCTGGGAATGGCCCGACAGACCCGGCGCACCCCTCGCCTACCCGGGCTTGTGGGGCGGGCTCGCGTGGGCCGCCGTCTCGATCGCCGCACGCTCGTGGCTGGCGCTCGCACTGGGCCACGGGCGGCTCGCGCTGCTCCTGTCCGCCCTCGTGATGGGATTCACCTCCACCAGCCTCGAAACCTCCCGCGTCGCCACCAACCTCGCGTCCGACCCCGCTGTCCGTGGTGCGGCCCTCTCCATCTGGTGGGGCCTCCTGGGATTCGGCGCCATCGTCTTCGGCTTCTCCAAGCGCATCACCTCGGCCCGAAACGTGGGCCTCGCCCTCCTCGGCGTTGCCTCACTCAAGGCCGTCATCCTCGACCTCGCCTCCGTCCCCGCGATCTGGCGGGTCGCGAGCTTCATCGGGCTGGGCCTCCTGCTCATCGCCGTCACGGTCGTCTACCAGCGATTCGCGGCGGTGCTGGACGCCCGGAACGCGCCGCCCGCGCCCCCGGAGCCTCCAAACCCCGACACACCCCCGGAGCAGCCCGCCTGACAGTCGCGAGAGGCCGCGGGCCGATATCCTCCGCGGATGGCGACCCCGGAGCAATCCCTCTTGACGCGCCCCACCACGCTGGTGCTCTGCGACGCCGATCTCCCGGGCATCGTCGCCGCCGCCGCCACGCGCGAGGGCGAGCCCTCCGCCCCGGACACCCCTTGGCCCCTCCTCATGCCCTTCCCGGCCAGCGACCCGCTCACTCAGGCGCGGGAGCCGGCCTGCCTCCGCATCGCGGAACTGCTCTCTTTCCGCATCGCTCCCCCGCCCGCCCCCATCGCCGCCCGAACCGTGGGTGAGTCCGAGTGCCACGATCTGATGGCCGCCGCCTTTGTCGCCGCGGCGTTGGGGTGCAACTCCCTCGTCTGGCCCGCGCACGCCGGCCGGGGCGATGCCGTCGACATCGACAGGCTCGCCCAGATTCAAGACCGCGCAGCCCTCATCTCTCGACTCGTCTCCCTCGAAGCCCGCGGCGTGTCCGGAGACCAGTTCACCATCCAGACGCCCGTCGCCGACCTCACCGACCTCCAACTCGCCGAACTCGCCGCGGACCTCGCCGCGCCCGTTGAAGCCGCGTGGTGGGCCGACCGGGCGAGCACGCTGCCCCAGGCCGCCGCCGCGATCGCCCGCTGGGAATCCCTTCTGATCGACGCAGGGCTTGGCATCGGCCCGTCCCGCACCGGGCGACGCTGAACAACCGCACGCCCTCCTTCCGCCGGGGCCTACCTTCACCGCGTGGTTCCCGTGCTGGTCATCGCCGTGTTCATCACCATGCACCTGCGTGAAGCAGTGGCAGGGGATGTCGCTCCCGGCGACCCGCACGCCGCCTGGCCACTCGCCCTTCTCCCCGTGCTCTGGCTCATCGTCCACGGCACGAGCACGCTCAGCGGGCGAACCCTGGACCGCACGGGCAATCTCGCCGCCTTCGCGCTCAGCGACCGCGTGACCTCCGCATCCCGTCTCCTCGCCGCGGGCGCCGTCGGCTACTCCATCCTCTTCCTTGGCTGGCTGGAGACCGTCCGCGACAGCATCGGGAACTGGGTTCTCCTTGATGAACTCGCGGCCATCTCGCCTCTTCTCCTCTTCCTCACCCTCACCTGGGCCTCGACCTACTCGCTCGAGCGCCGGGTCAAGGAAGCCGTCATGCTGCGAGCCCTCGACGAGGGCTGGCCCATGCACCCGCCGCTCGGTCGTGCCGGCTTCGTGTGGTCCCACTTCAGGCACGAGGTGCTCCTCTCGCTCCTACCCCTGAGCCTCATCAACGCGTGGGAAGAGCTCGTGCCCGCCGGCGCCCGAGTCCTCGGACTGGCCGGAACCGGAGGCGACGCTCCCTCGGGCTGGTGGGCGGCCGCCGAGGGGCCCGTCACCTGGTTGGGCGTGCTCGCCTGCCTGGTCGTTGCCCCCGCCCTCATGTGCATCGCCTGGGACACCGTTCCCATCGATACGGGCACCACGCACGAGCGCGTCCGCCGCGTCATCACCCGATACCGCGTCCGCGTCCGCGGCCCGCTCCTCTGGCGCACCCACGGCTCGATGCTCAACGGCGCCGTCATCGGCCTCCTCTGGCCCTTTCGCTACCTCCTCTTCACCGATGCCCTCATCGAACGCCTCAGCGGCCCGCAGTTCGAGGGCGTCGTCGCCCACGAGGTCGCGCACGTCCGCCTCCGACACGTCCCATGGATGGGCGCCGGCGTCGTGGCCTGCGTCGTACTCCTCGGCGCCGCGGCGGACTTCGCCGCCCGCGCGGTGCCGGAGATCCAGACCGCACACGCGACGCTCCCCCTCACGCTCGCCACGCTCGGCCTGACGCTGCTGGTCTTCGGCTGGATCAGCCGCCGCTTCGAGTGGCAGGCCGACGCCTTCGCCGCACGACACCTCAGCTCCACCCTTCCCAGCGACTCCGACGGCACCGCGGTCATCACCCCGGAGGCCATCATGGCCATGAGCAGCGCGCTCGGCGCCGTCGCAGACCTCAACGGCCTCCCGCGGCGACGCTTCGACTTCCGCCACGGCTCCGTCGCCGAACGCCAGCGCCGACTCACCGACCTCGAGGGCCGCCGCCACGCCTCGCTGCCCATCGACCGCACCGTGTGGCGGATCAAGCTCGCCACCGCCGCCGTGCTCGGCGCCGGCGTGGTCTTGGCCCTCGCGCCACTCCTGCTCGGAGGACCCGCCGCATGACTCCCCCCGGCCTCTCCGCCCCTGAGCAACGCCTCTGCGCCGCCATCGCCGCTCGCGCCGACGACCTGCTCGCGGACCTCGCCCTCCACGTCTCGATCCCCACGGGCATGGGCCACACACCCGGCCTCGACGAATGCCGACAGCGATTCACCGACCGGCTCGTCGCCCTCGGCGGCACCCTCACGCTCCACCCCGGTGACCTCAGGCCCCAATGGCTCGCCGAGAGCTCCGAGATGGCAGCCCCCCGTGGGGCCGCCCCGCCTCCCACCGCCATCTGCACCCGCCTCGCCCCCGCCTCTCGATGCCGCATCCTGCTCTGCGGGCACCTCGACACCGTGCACGACCCCGCCGGACCCTTCCGCTCCCTCACCCTCAGCCCGGACCGCACCCGCGCCACCGGCCCGGGATGCGTCGACATGAAGGGCGGGCTCGTCATCGCCCTCGCCGCCCTCGAGGCCCTCGAGTCCTGCGGCGTGCCGACCTCCTGGGGATTCGCCCTCAACAGCGATGAAGAGACCGGCTCCTTCCACTCCGACGCCGCTCTCAGGCGTGAGGCTCGCGGCTATGACGTCGGGCTCGTCATGGAGCCCGCTCTTCCCGACGGTTCGCTCGTGATCGAGCGACCCGGCAGCGGCCAGTTCCGCATCGACTGCGAGGGCACGCCCGCGCACGTCGGGAGGGACTTCGCCTCCGGTCGCTCCGCCATCCTCGCGCTCGCCGAGTGCGCCCGCAGGGTTTCCGAGCTCGTAGACCTCCCCGCCGGCCGAATCGCGAGCCTCGGCGTCATCCGCGGCGGCACCGCCACCAACGTCGTTGCACCCAGCGCCACCGGCTGGGGAAACATCCGGTTCCGCACAGAGCCCGACGGAGAGGCCATGCGCGCCTCCCTTCTCGCGATGTGCCGGAGCGAGCCCGGTCTCCGCGTCTCCGTCGAGTGCGTGCTCAACCGCCCGGCCAAGCCCCAGATGCACGGCGTCACCGCACTCGCCAACGCCGCCAGAGCCGCCGCGGATTCCCTCGGTCAGCGCCTCCCCTTCGGCACCACCGGCGGCGTCTGCGACGGGAACAACCTCCAGGCCGCGGGTTTGCCCACGATCGACACTCTGGGCGTGCGCGGCGGGGGGCTCCACACCCCCTCGGAGTGGATCGAGGTCGCCAGCCTCGTCGAGCGCTGCCAACTCCTCGCCGTCCTCATCGCGAGACTCTCCGAGCGCGGGATCTCGGCCTAGCTCACTTTCACGCAGACACGAGCCCGCGCGGGCCGATCTACAGTGGTGCACCAGCACGGAGGCACCATGACCACCGCTCACTCCCCGGCTCAGCCCGCAACTATCCCGTCCACCACGCTCGGCGCCGGCCTGAGGAGCAGCCCCGCGGTCCGTACCGCCGTCGACACCATCCTCGCCGAACTCGCCCGCGCCTCCGCCGCCCTCACCGCGGAACGCCCGCCGAATCCGGGGCTCAAGGAGTCCTACGACGCCCTCCTCGCACGCGCCTCCGACGTCCGGGGCCGCGCGCTCCTCTACCCCTTCATCGGCTCCGGCCTCGGCAACGGCGCCCTCGTCGAGCTCGCCGACGGAAGCGTGAAGTGGGACATGGTCTGCGGCATCGGCGTCAACTTCTTCGGGCACAGCGACCCGGACCTCACCCGCGCCGCCATCGAGGCCGGCCTCGACGATGTCGTCAAGCACGGGAACCTCACCTCCAACGCCGACGCCTACGAGTTCTCCTCGCTCCTTGTCAGCCTCGCCTCCGCCAACAGCGCGCTCCGCCACTGCTACCTCGCCACCAGCGGCGCCATGGCCAACGAGAATGCCCTCAAGATCTGCTTCCAGAAGCACTCACCCGCCAGCCGCGTCATCGCCTTCCGCGACTGCTTCATGGGCCGAAGCACCACCATGTCCCAGATCGGAGACGCCCCGGACTACCGCCAGGGCCTCCCCCTCAACACCCTCGTGGACTACATGCCCTTCTTCGACCCCGTCGAGGCCGAGCGCCAGGGCAAGGCCGCCTACATCGCCGCCAGCGTCGCCCGGCTTGAGGACTTCATCCACCGCTACCCCGGTCAGCACGCCTGCTTCATCTTCGAGCTCATCCAGGGCGAGGGCGGCTTCAACATCGCCGACCCCGAATGGGCCCGCGCTCTCATGGAGTGCTGCAAAAAGCACCGCATCGCAGTCTGGGACGATGAAATCCAGACCTTCGGCCGGACGCCCCGCATGTTCGCCTACGAGCTCATGGGCGTCGGCGACCTCGTCGACGTCCTCACCGTCGGCAAGATGACCCAGTGCTGCGCCACCCTCTTCACCCCGGAATACAACCCGAAGGCCGGCCTCCTCTCCGGCACCTTCACGGGAGAAACCGTCTCCTTCCGCGTCGGAACCCGCGTCCTTCAACGACTCCGCGACGGCGCGTTCTACGGCGACTCGGGCTCCAACGCGCGACACCACGCCCTCTTCCGCCGACTCGCCGCCGACCTCATCGCACGACATCCAGACTGGTTCCCCCCCGTGCCCGCGCTCGGCGGGGGCGGCGACCGCCTCGCGGGAGGCGTCGGTGGCATGATGCGCCTCACCGCCTTCGGAGGCGACAAGGCCAGGATCACCGCCGCCTGCAAGGCCTGCCTCGACGAAGGCGTCATCGTCTTCTACTGCGGCCACGGCCCCTATCACCTCCGCCTCCTCCCGCCGCTCGGCGTCTTCAAGGACTCCGACTGGCCCCGGGTCTTCGCCGTCATCGAGCGGGCCCTCGCCAAGGTGAAGTGATGCCCCACGCCCGCGTGCAGGTCATCGACTCCCACACCGAGGGCGAGCCCACACGCGTCGTCCTCGACGGCGGACCGGATCTCGCTCGCCACGCCGGCGGTCCTCGCCCATCCGTCGCCGCCCAGGCACAGGTCATGCGCGACCGCTTCGACTGGTTCCGCGCCGCCGTCTGCAACGAGCCCCGAGGAAACGATGCCCTCGTCGGGGCGCTGCTGGTCCCGCCCGCGCTCCCGGACGCCGTCTGCGGCGTCATCTTCTTCAACAACGTCGGCCTCCTCAATGCCTGCGGGCACGGCACCATCGGCCTCGCCGCCACCCTCCGCCACCTCGGCAGAATCGGCGTCGGTACCCACACGATCGAGACCCCCGTCGGCTCCGTCGCCGTCCAACTCGACCCCCAGGGTGGAATCTCCATCGAGAACGTCCCAGCCTTCCGATACGCCGCCGGCGTCGAAGTCCCCTTCTCCCTGTTCGGCGAGCAGCGCCGTGTCACAGGCGACATCGCCTGGGGCGGCAACTGGTTCTTCCTCGCGCAGGACCACGGGCAGGACCTCTCCCTCCGAAACCTGGACACCCTCCGTGCCTACTGCCTCGCACTCCGCGCGGGCATCGACCACGCGGGCATCCGCGCCGATCCCTCCCTCGGGCGCGGAGAGATCGACCACATCGAGCTCTTCGGCCCCCCCACGCGCGCCGACTGCGACAGCCGCAACTACGTCCTCTGCCCCGGCGGCGCCTACGACCGCTCACCCTGCGGCACGGGAACCAGCGCCAAAATGGCCTGCCTTTTCGCCGACGGAAAACTCCGCGAACGCCAGCAGTGGAGGCAGGAGAGCATCATCGCCAGCCGCTTCGTCGGCTCCGTCCACCTCAGGGGCGACCTCCTCATCCCCACCATCCGCGGCGGGGCCTGGGTCACCGGCGAGTCCTCCCTCGTCCTGGACGACTCCGACCCGTTCGTCCACGGCATCCGCTGACCGCCTCGATCCCGCCCCCTCCCTCATACCCCACTTGGCGCGTCCTGTACACTCTGGTCAGGAGGACAATCTCATGATGCGCTCCGTGATCACCGCGTCCATCGCCGTCGTGCTCGGGCTCGGTGCGGCCCTCGCTCACGCCCAGTCGTTCACCTACCAGGGCCACCTCGCCGACTCATCCGGCAATCCGATCACCACGCCTCAGGACTTCCAGTTCGCCGTCTACACCGTCGCCAGCGGCGGTGCGTCCGTCGGCGCCGTCACAACCGCAACCAACGTCACCCCGGACAACGGCAGGTTCACAGCCACAGTTTCCCCCGGCCCGGGCATCTTCACCGGCCCGGACCGCTGGCTGCAGATCGCCGTCAGGCCAGCCGGAGTCGGCTCCTACACCATCCTCCTCCCGCGTCAGAAGGTCACCCCAACCCCCTACGCCCTCCGCTCCCTCAGCGACCGCTGGAAGGAAGCCGGACCGACCTCCACTACCAACGATCCCGCCCTCGGCAACGCCGTCTTCCTCAACCGGTCCAGCGCCATCAGCGGCGCCGACTTCTTCAACGTCAGCACTCCATCCGGCCCGGGGAACTACGGCGGGATGTACATCGAGACGCAGTCGGGCACCGGGCTCCCCTTCTACGGCTACGCCACCAACAACCTCGCGAGGGCCTGGACTTACGTTCACGGCACCGATGGCTCCTGGCGCCTCAACGTCGGAGGCGACCGCATCATCGTCTCCAACACCGGCAAGCTCGGTATCGGTGCCAGCCCCGTCGGCGCCGAGGCCCTCCAGGTCAGCGGGGCCATCGCCTCCACCGGCACCATGACCGCGCCGAACCACACCTACTCCGCCCCGCGCACCCGCTACCTCACCCTCGGCCCGGAGGACTTCCGGCCCATGATCGCCGGCACCCCCGGCAACTTCGGCGGCGAGCCCATCAGCGACTTCGCCTACCTCGACGCCTCCGTCAACTCCGGCTACATCGTCGCACCTGTGCACCTCCCCCACGGCGCCACCATCACCGCCGTCACCTTCCACCTCGTCGACTCAACCTCCGCCGCCAGCGTCCGCGGAGCCCTGCTCCGCCGCCCCATTCCCTTCCGCGTCACCGAAGTCATGACCGACGCCAACTCCGTGACCGCCTCCGCCGACCCGGTCGCCTATCCCGGCTTCTCCCCGCAGAACCCCGTCGTTGACAATACCGCCTACACCTACTTCGTCAGCGGCTGGTGCAGCAACTGGCAGGGCAGCAGCACCGCCGTCGCGTCCGTCGTCATCGCCTACACCGTCACCGAGCCCGACTGACGCGCCGACTCACGAATAGTTCGGCGTGGGCGGCCTGAAGCTGTGCATGTCGATCGTCCGGAAGTACTCGATGGTCCTCAGCAGACCATCCCGCAGCCCCACCGTCGGCTTCCACCCCAGCTTCTGCTCCGCCAGCGTGATGTCCGGCTGGCGCTGCACGGGATCATCCGCCGGCAGCGCGAGGCACGCGAGCTTCGACCTGCTGCCGACCAGCTCGATGACGAGCCGCGCGAGCTCACGCACCGTGCACTCCTGCGGATTGCCGATGTTGATCGGCCCAGTGCATTCGTCCGGTGCGGCCATCATCCGCAGCAGCCCGTCCACAAGGTCGCTCACGTAGCAGAACGACCGCGTCTGGCTCCCGTCGCCGAAGAGCGTGATGTCCGTCCCGGACAGCGCCTGCCGGATGAACGTCGACACCACCCGCCCGTCAAAGGGGTGCATGCGGGGCCCGTAGGTGTTGAAAATCCGCACCACGCGGATGTTCACCTTGTTCGACCGGTGATAATCAAAGAACAGCGTCTCCGCCGCCCGCTTGCCCTCGTCGTAGCATGCCCGCGGGCCGATGGGGTTCACGTTCCCCCGGTAGGTTTCGGGCTGTGGGTGCACCGCCGGATCCCCGTACACCTCGGACGTGGACGCCTGGAGGATCTTCGCCCGGCACCGCTTCGCCATGCCCAGCATGTTGATCGCGCCCATGACGGAGGTCTTCATCGTCTTGATCGGGTTGTACTGATAGTGCCCCGGCGCCGCGGGGCACGCGAGGTTGTAGATCTCATCGACCTCGAGCCAGAGTTCCCGCGTCACGTCGTGCCTGATGAACTCGAAGTTCGGCCTGGGCAGCAGGTGCTGGATGTTCAGCTTCTGCGACGTGAACAGGTTGTCCAGGCAGATGACGTCGTGCCCCTGCTCGACCAGCCGGTCGCACAGGTGAGAGCCGAGAAACCCGGCGCCGCCGGTGACGAGAATCCTGCGTAGTTTCATGCCGCGAGCATCATTGGCGCCCGCGACCGCACGCGAGCGTCAGCCCTGCTCCTTCAGCCACCTCGCGTACTCGCCGATCGCCTCCGCCGGCTCACGGGCGGGCCGCCAGCCGAGGCCCGCCGCCGTCCGGCTCATGTCCGCGAGCGTGAAATCCTGGTAGAACCTCCGCACCGCTTCCGGCATCTCGAAGTACTCCGTGGGCAGGCTCGATTCCGGCACCCCGATCGCCCCCCGCACCGCCTCCAGCACCCGATTGAACGAGGTCGCCACCCCCGACCCCAGGTTGTACACCCCCGGCTTCGGGCACCCGCCGAACACCCCGCTCGCGTGGATCGTGCAGTCCACCACGTCGTGCACGCTCACGTGATCGCGCGACTGCGTGCCGTCTTTGAACAGCCTCGGCGCCTTCCCGCTCAGCAACTGCCGCGTGAGCTGATAGATCATCGACGCCATGTGCGCCTTGCGGCTCTCCCCCGGCCCGAACACGTTGAAGTACCGAAGCCCCACCACGTGCGCCCGTGGATACGTGCCCTGGAACGTCGCGTGCTCCTGCTCCATCAGCCACTTCGAGAAGCCGTAGACGTTCGAGGGCTGCCCCGCCGCCGCCTCGGGGAACGCCTCTCTCCGTCCCGCGTGGGGCGGCGTCCCGTAGGTCGCCGCGGACGACGCGTACACCACCGGCACCCTCGCCTCCTGACACGCCGCCAGCATCGCCGCGAAGCCCGCCACGTTCTCGTGGAGCATGAGCGCCTCGTCCGCGACCGTGGTGTCCGTGATCGCCCCCAGGTGAAACACCGCCGCGGGCTTCAGCCGATCGACCTGGAACTGCCAGTGCACCCTCGCCGAGGACTCCGGCAGCACCTCGCCCGTAAACCCGCCCATGCCCCGCCGGGCGCACGCCTCCACGATGTTCGCGAACGAGCCCGACCGGAACGAGTCCACCACCACCACCCTCGCCCCGGGCTCGCGCCGCCCGAGCTCGGCCGCAACGTTCGAGCCGATGAACCCCGCCCCGCCGGTCACGATGAATGTCCGCACGGCCATCTCCTACTCCTTCGGCTGAGGCGGAATCACCAGCGTCTGTCCCAGGCTGATCGAATCCTCGTCCTTCAACTGATCCCGATTGGCCTCAAAGATCAGCCTCGCGTGACGCGTCGTCCCGTACATCGCCTTCGAGATCTTCGACAGCGAGTCGCCGGCCTTCACCACATACGTCCGG
The DNA here is from genome assembly GCA_021405315.1 of Leptolyngbya sp. PLA1. GTDB lineage: Bacteria > Planctomycetota > Phycisphaerae > Phycisphaerales > UBA1924 > RI-211. The sequence goes on along the minus strand of QWIH01000009.1, from coordinate 26,199 downwards.
CCCGCCGGGGCCGGCGCCTCGGGGACCGTCGGGATGCCCTGGATGTTCTCCGGATCGCGGGGCACCCGGATCACCCGGCCCTCGCGGATGTTCGCCGGGCTCAGCAGCGGGTTGCTCCGCGCGATCGCCCCCGCGTGCCGCGTCGTCCCGAAGTACCGCTTCGAAATGTCCTCCAGCGTCTCGCCCTTGGCCACCGTGTGATCGAAGAACTCCGGCGGAATCACCGCCGGCGGCACGGGCTCCGGCCGCTCCGCCCTCGAAGGCTCGGGCGCGGGCACTTCGGGCGCCTGTGAGCCGCCCTCCGGCGCCGGCGGGCTTTCCCCGTCCGGGCGCTGCACATGCTCCGCCGCCCCGGAGGTCTCGGGGCCCGCGAACGTCACCGGCGGCGCCGACGGCCACCACCAGTAGACAAAGATCCACAGCCCCGCCAGCAGCAGGAGTCCGGTCGCGAGCCTTGCAGAGCCGGAGTGCATCGCGCCTCCGTGACCTTTCAGACATCACGCGGGCCGGGCCACGATCCCGCCCATCCCGGCCAACTCCCGGTCGAACTTCCGAGACCACACGATCGGCGCCGCCACCGCCACCGACGAGTACGTTCCCACGATCAGCCCCGTCAGCAGGCAGAACGCGAACGCCCGCATCCCCTCGCCGCCGTAGGTGTACAGAATCAGGCACGAGAGCATCGTCGTCCCGCCCGTGATGATCGTGCGGCTGAACGTCTGGTTCACCGAGTCGTCGATGATCCGCGCCGTCGCCGCCGGCAGCTTGCCCCGATTCTCGCGGATCCGGTCCATCACCACCACCGTGTCGTTCAGCGAATACCCCGCGATCGTCAGCAGCGCCGCCACCGTGTTCAGGTCGATCTTGAACGGCAGCAGCCCGATCGAGTACGCAAAGTCCCGCGTCGCCGGGTGCTCGCACAGAATCTCCGCCAGCGCAAGCAGCCCCAGAACCGTCAGCACGTCGTGCACCAGCGCCACGATCGCCGCGATCGAGTACCGCGGCGTCTTGAACCGGATCCAGATGTAGATGCCGATGAAGATGAAGCTCACCACCGTCGCCAGGAGCGCGTCCCGCTGGAACGTGCTCGCGATCGACGGGCTGAACGACTGCACGCTCGCCGGCAGCCGTGCCCGCGTCAGCGCATCGTGCAGCAGCGACCACTCCCTCGAGCGGACCTGCGCATCCCACCGCCCCTCATTGTCGAAGAACGTCGCCTGGTCATCCTTCACCAGGAACACCGCCGACTTCACCTCCGACTCCGTCCCGTCCAGAATCACCACGCCCGTCGTGCGCCCGAGCGTGTCCGCGAACGTGGAGGACTGCCGCTCCGCCTGCCACCGCGCCTGCAGGGCCTCCAGCGACTGCGGCGGCGTGATCCCCTCCGCCACGATCGCAACCCCTCCCAGGAACTTCCGCACGTCCTCCCGCCACTCCGGACGATCGATGTTCGGCCCCAGCACGGGCCTGTCGATCGGATACGCCGGCACCGTCTGCCTCTGCGTCTCATCGTCGCCCTTGAACGTCAGCCTCGGGTTGTCGGGCAGCAGGTCCTGGAACGCTGGAATCACCGCCTCCAGAACCTCAGGCCCCGTCAGGTTCTTGGTCCGAACCTTCAGCGTGAACCGCCCCGATGTCACCCCGTCGTCCGCAGGGTTGATCGGGATGACGTCCGCGTTGGAGAGGTTCCGAAGCTCCGTCCCCTCCGGCGCCGCCTCGGCGACCTTCTGCACCCGCTTCTGCACGTCCTCTCGCGTGAGCGTCAGCCGCTGCCCGTCGGCGCCCGCCTTGAACTCCAGCGTGACCGCCGTGCCGCCCACGAACTCCGTGTCCAGCATCTTCGGACCCTGGTAGAACACCGCGAACAGCCCGAGCCCGACATACACCGCCGAGATGCCGATGAAGATCCACCGCAACCTGATCCATCCGACCGTCGGGGTCAGCATCCGCTGCAGCCCGGGGATGACGCTGGGCAGCATCGGCGCACTCTTGAATCCCATCGCCACCGCCAGGTCCAGGGGCAGCCGCGTCACGATCAGCGCCGCGAAGAGCGTCGACACCACGCCGATGCCCATCGTGATCGCAAAGCCCCTGATCTCCGGCGTGCCGAACTGGTACAGCACCACGCACACGATCAGGTTCGTCACGTTGCCGTCCACGATCGACGCCAGCGCCCGGTCAAAGCCCAGCCTCACCGCCGTCCGCAGGTCCGCGCCACGCGACAGCTCCTCACGCATGCGCTCGTAGATCAGCACGTTCGAGTCCACCGCCATGCCGAACGTCAGGATCACACCCGCGATGCCCGGCATCGTGAACGCCGCCTTGGAGAGCGCCATCGCGCCCATGATCAGCACCGAGTTGACGGCCAGCGCGAACACCGCCGCCGCCCCGCACCCGAAGTAGTACAGGATCATGAACGCCGCGACGATGATGATCGAGTAGATCCCGCAGAGCAGGCCCTTGTCGAGGTTGTCGGCGCCCAGGTCCGGGCCCACCGAGTTGATGCTGATGGGCTCCGGCGTCAGCTTGCCCTGCAGGGAGCCCGCGCCCAGCACCCGCACGATGTACTGGATCTCCGAGGGGTCGAAGTCGCCCTCGATGATCCCGCCCGACGAAATCTCCGAGTTGAGCCTCGGCGCCGTGTACACCTCGTCGTCCAGCAGCACCGCCATCTTGTCGTTCACGTGCGCCCGGGTCAGGTTGCCCAGCTTCACCGAGCCCGGCGCGTTCATGTTGAAGTGGATCGCCGGACGACCGATGTTGTCCGCACCCGGGAACGCCCTCGACACCGCCCACGCGCCCTCGTGCTGCGTCAGACGCGCCGTCGCCGTGTCCCAGCACAGCATGTAGTAGTCGCCCGCGTAGGGCTCCACCACGAAGCCCATCCGCCCGAAGAACACACGCGAGTACCCCGGGTCGCTCGCGAACGCGTCCGCGTCCGCCTTGGTCTTGATCCACCCCTCGATGGAGTTGATCTTCATCCACCGGGCGTCGGAGGCCTTCACGTTCGCCGGCCCCAGTTCCGCGACCTCCGCCCGGAGCCGCTGCTCCTGCGGGTGCGCCCCGGGGTCCACCGTGATCCGGAACGACAGCACGCCCGCGCCCTTCAGCATCCGGATCAGGTCCTGCGGGTCGTCAAGACCGCCCCGCTCCTCCGAGTACGCCGCCCACGCCGCCAGCGCGCGGTCGATCGCCTCCTTGGATTCCGGGAACTGTTGGTACAGCGCCCTCTCAGCCACCTGGCGCGGGCTGTCGAGCGTGATGACCTCCTTGCCATCGCGGATCGTCCTTGTCCGCGTCGACGCCAGCACCACGCGCCGGATGTCCTCCGCCGCCACCGTCCGTGTGAGCGCCGCCGAGCGGGCCGTCTCGAACGCGATCTCGGCCTGCGCCACCTCCGGCGCCAGCGCCTCGCGGGCCGCGGGATCCTGCGCCGCCCGGATCGCCTCCTGCTTCTGCCTCATCAGGTCGTACGCCGACGCCAGCGACTTCAGCGCCTCGAGCCTCGGCCCCGGGCCCCCCGCCATCGCCGACAGCGCCGCCTCTCGCTCCGCCGCCGCGAGCGCCAGCGCCTGATCCACGCGAGAGCCCGTGAGCTGCGTCTGTGTCAGGTTCGCCAGTTGCGACTCGAACTCCTGCTTCAGCCGCTTCACCTTGTCGTTCGGAAGGGGCATCGTGATCTCGATGCGATCCCGTCCCTGACGCACGATCGAGATCTCGGTCAGCCCGTTCGGGTCCACGCGCTGCTTCAGCACGTCGATCACCTTCGGGATCACCTCGTCCGCGTTCTCGCCGGATTCGATGCTGATCCCGTACACCAGGCTCACCCCGCCCTGCAGGTCCTTGCCCAGCCGGATCGGTGATTTCGGGACCAGAAGGCACAGAAGCGCCAGCGCGGTGGCGACGATGGTAAAGATCGAGTTGCGGATGATCGAGTTCATGGCAGCAGCAGCGGGCCGTATGGCGGTTGGCGGGGCCTGGTCAGGTTTCGGGGCGATCCTCGTTCTCCGGCGGGCTCAGACGGTCGCCTTCACGTCCGGCTTCGCCTCCACCGTGCCGTTCGCGGGCTTCGCCCCCGTCACCAGCGCGATCGACGACTTCAGCACCCGCGCCCGGCCCTCCTCGAGCCGAAGCACCACGTCCGTCTCCCCGACTTCCATGATCGTGCCGATCAGCCCCCCCGCCGTCTGAACCTTCTCGCCCTTCTTGATCTGCGCCATCATCTCCGCCCGACGCTTCTTCTCCTTCCGCGCGCCCGTGACCTGCAGCAGCACCATCACCAGCAGCATCGCAGGCAGCAGCCAGAAGATCGCCCCCATCCCCCCGGGGCCCTGCGCCGCCGGTGCTCCTCCGGGTGCCCCCGGCGCCCCCGTCACGGTCGGGGCCTGCGCCCCCGGAACCCCCACGGCCTGAATCGGTGCGGCGCCATCCTGGAACGCGATCGTCGCGACGTACTCGTTCATCATCATGTGTGTCAGTCTCAAGAAGAAATCACCTTGGGCAACCCCCGGGAACGCCCCGGGAGGCACGGCGGGCTAGAGCCCAGGAGCCGCCACGGGGTAGCGGGTGACAAAGCCCTCCCAGTCGTCCGTCGTGATCGTCTGGCGGAGCTCGGCCATGAACCGCTGGAAGTGGCGTAGGTTATGCAGGCTGACGAGGATCGGCCCGAGCATCTCCTCGCATTGGAACAGGTGCCGAATGTACGCCCGCGAGAAGTGCCCCCTCCATCCGTGCCGCCCGGGATCACACGCCGCACAGTCGCACCCAGGCTCAATCGGCAGCGGATCGTCCGCAAACCTCAGGTTCCGCAGCCGCACCTGCCCCGTCCGCGTGAACGCGTTCGCGTTCCGCCCGTTCCGCGTCGGCAGCACGCAATCGAACATGTCCACCCCTGCCCGAACCGCCGCCAGAAGGTCCCGCTCGTACCCGACCCCCATCAAGTATCGCGGGCGGTCCCCCGGCAACAGCGGCGCCGTGTGCCGCACGATCCGCGCGATCTCCTCCGGCGGCTCCCCCACCGCCACACCCCCGATCGCATACCCGGGAAGATCCAACCCGCACACCCTCGCGGCACACCACTCCCGCCGCCCCAGGTCCGCCCCGCCCTGAACGATCCCGAACAACGCCTGCTCGTCAGGCCTCCGATGCGCCCTCACGCACCGCTCCAGCCATCGGATCGTCCGCTCGTTGGCGACATCCAGCCGCGCCCCGTGGTCGTACACGCCCCGCCTCGAGTCACGCCTCGCCGCCGCCGTACGCCTCGGGTCCACCGGTGCCCCGGGATCATCCTCCGCAATCGGCGGCGGGCAATCATCAAACGCCATGATGATGTCCGGGCCCAGCAGGTTCTGCACCTCGATCGCCCGCTCCGGCGTCAGTCGAACGCTCGCCCCGTCCACATGGCTCTTGAACGTCACCCCGTCGTCGTCCACCGAGTTCGCGTCCGCCAGCGAGAACGCCTGGTACCCGCCCGAATCCGTCAGGATCGGTCCATCCCAGTTCATGAACCGATGCACGCCCCCCAGGCGGCTGATCAGCTCCGGACCCGGCCTCAGCAGCAGGTGGTACGTGTTGTTCAGGAGAATCTGTGCTCCCGTCGCCGCAACGTCGCTCGGGTGGATGCCCTTCACCGACCCGCGCGTCCCCACGGGCATGAACGCCGGCGTGTCGAACCAGCCGTGAGGCGTCGCCACCCTCCCGACCCTCGCCCCGGAACTGGCGGACCTCGCCGTGATCTGGAAGGAGATCGCGCTCACGAACCGGACGCCCGCCTGGACTCCGACGCCCGCCGGAGCGACTCCCGCTCCGCCGCCGTCAGGCTGTGGAGCCCCTCCGCCGATACCTTCGCCAGGATGCGGTCCACCTCTTCATCACGCACGGGGGGGCGAGCCGCCGTCGCCCGCACCTCCGGCGGCCGCTCCGGGCTCTTCTTCCGCGAGTCCGTGAACACGTCGAAGAAATCCCGCAGCAGGTGAGGCCTGCGGATGAGGAAGAAGCCCGCGACCGCCCCGCCCAGGTGCGCCGCTTCGCCGCCCGCGTTGTGCCCCCCGAACAGCACCGTCAGCACCGCGATCCCCACGTACACGAACGCCATCGTCCTCAGCTTCATGGGAATCGGCGGGAAGATGAGCTGCACGATCGAGTTGGGCGAGATGAACGCGCAGGCAAGGATCACCCCGAAGACCCCCGCCGAGGCACCCACCAGGGGCGTGGTCGAGGCGTTGTACAGCAGACCGGGAATCTTCGTGGTGCCGAAGAAATCCAGCGCCACGTACCCCGCCACGTTCAACAGGAGATACGCCAGCGCCCCCGCGATGCCGCACACCAGGTAGAACGCCAGGTACCGCTTGGAGCCGAGATACTGCTCGACCATCCCGCCGAAGAAATACAGCCCCAGCATGTTGAACAGCAGGTGCGTGATGCTCGCGTGCAGAAACTGGAACGTGACCGCCCGCCACACTTCCAGCTTGAACAGGGTGTACGTCGAGAAATGCCCGTACGCGTGGAACGGGTACTCCACCCTGTACCGGGCAATCCCGTTCACCGGCTCCTTCGTGTCCGCGCGGACCACGGCCTTGGCCAGCTCGGCCCCCGGGGTGTGCACTTCCCGCGTCGTCGCCGGAGACCCCACCCCCGCCCCTCTCGTGCTCAGGTAGGGCCCGGCGGGCTCCAGCCTCACCGTCGCCGGCACCGACGGGTCCGCCACCCGCGTGTCGATGTACACCGGCACACTCAGGTTCTTGAACATGAATCCGCCGAAGAACACCGCCGCGTTGATCAGGATGATCCACGTGTTGACCGAAAAGAGCCCGGGCCGGCCCATCCGTGCCGGCTTGCGGAAGACGTACTCGCGGTCATAGATGCCCATGGGCCCCTCGTGCTTCGGCGTTCCCCGCGTCCTGTCGCGGGGCCGCGGATGCTAGGGGCGCCTTCGTCGGTCGGTCTCGCGCGCGAGCACCTCGCGCTCCCCGGGGGTCAGGCTCGCCATGCCCAGCCGCGAGATCTTCCCCAGCACCTCATCCAGGCTCGGCTCAGCACGCGACTCGGCCGAAGGTCGGTGCACCACCGGCGGCGGCCTCGCCGGCGCCTCGGCCACCAAGCTCGGAGCCGCCAGGAACTCCTGCCTCCTGAAGTCCATGAACGTCACAAAGCCCGCGAACGCCGCCACAAGGATCAACCGCGTTTCCCCAGCCGCACACCCATACACAAACAGCCCGGCACTCGCCAGAAGCCCGATCCGCGCCGCCACCAGCGCCCCGCGGCTGCCCAGCCTCCCGCGCGCCAGCGCACCCACCGCCCGACCCGCATCAAACGGTCCCGCAGGCACCAGGTTCGCGGCGATCTGCAGCATGGTGGCGTAGTACACCCACCAGACCGCGACCTGCTCCGGCGTCCGCAACGTCGCCGCCGTCACGCGGGGCAACAGCAGGTCCGGCGCCAGCGCCTCCGCCACGCACCCCACCTTCACGCACGCCCACGCCAGCACGGGGAGCAGGCACAGCCCGGCCAGCAGCCCTCCCAGGTCCGCCAGAAGGGGACGGGGCGTTCCAAGGACACTCACGGGCGTGAGCCCGCCCAGCGGCCACACCGCCGTCGTGTCCGCTTCCGACCCCAGCCAGCGCGCCACCCCCACTCTCGCGCCCTCTCGAATCACCGCCAGTAGCATCAGCGCCCCCACCACCGCCACCACGTGCGCCAACCCAAGCGCGTGCTCCGGGAGCCACGCCAGCAGTTCCGCGCCCACCCACAGGGGCACGAACCAGTGCACCCGCAGCCGCGTCGCCCCAAGCCTCACCAGAGGGAACGACCACGCCACCGGATCTTCACCCAAGCCCAGCATCAACTCAGCCAGCGAGCGACGCTCGTGCGACGTCGGCCCGGGGATGTCAGGCAAAGTCTGTCTCACTTGATCACCCGAGCAGCCCCATCGCCTTCGCACGCAGAAGCACCAGCATCGACTTCGCGTCCGTCATCACCCCATCCTCGATCATCCTCAGACACTCATACGCCGGAGTCGGGTGCGCCGTGACACGCTCGTCCGCCTGAAGCTCGCTCTCACCCCCGACCAGCCCGCGGGCCACGAACGCGTGCATCACCTCGTCCGACAGGCCCGGCGACGTGTGGAACCGGAACATCGGCTCCACGGTTGCAGCCCGAAATCCCGTCTCCTCCTGCAACTCCCGTCTCGCGCACTCCAGGGGCGGCTCCGGAGGCTCCATCGTCCCCGCCGGCAGTTCCCACAGACTCGCCTCCACGCTGATCCGCCAGTTCCGGATCAGTACCACCTCCAAGCCCGCCGACCCCTCCACCAGAGGGAGCACGATCACCGCGCCCGGGTGCCTCACCACCTCCCGCGGCGGAAACGTCGGGTCCCCGGGCACGCTCACACGCTCGATCGAAAACTTCGCGCCGCGTACCAGAACCTCGCGGGCCACTCTGGGAGGCAAGTTCGTATCGCCTAACATGCCAGGATCGTACCAATCGGAGCAGCCGCCGCGTGACCAGTGGGGTCGACACAGCACGGAACCCGTCCAGGCCCGCCGCGCTCGCCGCGAGCCCCATCATCCGTCTTGAAGCCCTCGAAAAACGCTTCGGGTCTCAGGTCGTTCTCGACGGCGTCACGCTCTCCTTCGAAGAGGCCAAGACCACCGTCATCATGGGCCCCTCCGGCTGCGGCAAGTCCGTCATGCTCAAGCACATCATCGGGCTCCTCAGGCCCGACGCCGGCGCCGTCTACTACGACGGCCTCCGCGTCGACCGCCTCTCCGAACGCCGTTGGGGACCCATCCGCCAGGACATCGGCCTCCTCTTCCAGATGAGCGCCCTCTTCGACTCCATGACCGTCGCCGAGAACGTCGAGTTCCCCCTCCGGGAGCACACCTCCCTCACCGCCGCCCAGCGTGATCGCCGCATCGCCGAGGCCCTTGAAGTCGTCGACATGCTCGGTTTCGAGCAGCGACTCCCCGCTCAGCTCTCCGGAGGCCAGCGCAAACGCGTTGCCCTCGCCCGCGCCATCGTCCTCCGCCCGCGCGTCGTCCTCTACGACGAGCCCACCACCGGCCTCGATCCCATCCGCGCCGCCGGCATCGACGGCCTCATCCTCAAGCTCCGCCGCACCCTCGGCGTCACCAACATCGTCGTCACCCACGACCTCACCAGCGCCGAGCGAGTCGCCGACACCGCCGTCATGCTCCTCCAGGGCCGCGTCGCCGCTCAGGGCTCCTTCGCCACCCTCCGCGCCTGCACAGACCCACGCGTCCAACACTTCCTCAGGGGCGTCTACGACCGCGACGAAGACCGCGGCTCCGACGAATCACCCCAGGACCCAGACTCACCGGATCGGCCATGAGAGACACCAACCTGTTCAGAGAGTTCCTCACCGGCCTCTTCGCACTCGCCGCGCTCGTCGGCCTCGCCGCCACGCTCATGCTCTTCGGCGAGACCGCCAACATCCTCGAACGCAACTACCGCTTCACCGTCGTCCTCGGCAACTCCGCCGGCCTCGGCGAAACCTCCCCAGTCCGCCTCAACGGCGTCAAGGTCGGCCAGATCAAGTCCGCCAAGGTCCGCACCCCGCCCGGCGTCGGCGTCGAACTCCTCGTCGAAGTCAAACGCTCCATCCACATCCCCCGCGCCGCCACCGTCAGCATCGACAAGGGCTTTGTCGGCGACGCCAGCCTCGACTTCGTCCTCGACCCCGCCGCCGACCCCGCCTCTCTCGCCGCCGTCATCCAGCCCGATGAGGTCTTCGACGGCGGGTCGCCCCTCACCATGATCGAGCGCATCACCAGCACGCTCGAAAAGCCCCTCCAGCGCCTCACCGCCACCGCAGACGAGATCGAGAAGATGGCCGCCACCTACACCCGCGTGGGCGAACGCCTCAACGAGATGCTCGAACCACGCACGCCCGAGGACGTCGAGCACGGCAAGGACCCCAACGTCCGTAGCACCCTCGCACGCCTCGACAAGGCCCTCGCCGGCGCCGACAAGTGGCTCGGTGACGAACAGCTCCGCACCCGCGCCAACGACCTCGTCGCCCGGGCCGACACCGCCCTCGCCGATGTCTCCGAGCTCGCCAAACGCTGGACCGCCACCGCCGAAAAGGCCGACGGCGCGCTCACCCGCGTCCAGGAAGTCGCCGACGAGACAACGGGCAGCGTCCGAGAGGTCGCAGCCCAGGCCGTCGCCATGCTCACCACCGCCCAGGACGCAGCCGGTGCCCTCACCACCGCCCTCGAGCAGGCGACCACCGGCCCCGGCACCGTCGGGCAGCTCATGCAGAACCCCGACCTCTATAACTCCGTCCGCAGCGCCGCCGAACGCCTCGACAAGGTCCTGATCGAGCTCCAGCTCCTCGTCGAGAAATACCGCACCGAGGGCATCCCGCTCAAGCTCTGACCTCGCCCCCGGCAGGCCTCCACCCCGCCCCGCACTCGGGGCACCGCTCCGGGTTCACCAGCCCCGTCAGGTCAAACCCGCACGCGTCGCAGCGGTTCCCATACCAGCGCTTCCGCCGCCGGATCAGCACCGGCAGCAGGATCGCCGGCCCAAGCACCACCAGCCCCACCGCGCCACAGATCAGCAGCGCCCAGTACGTGCCCGCCAGGCAGTAGCACGACTCCTTCCGCCTCACCAGAACATCCAGCGGAATGATCGCCGCCGTCTCCACGATCGTCCCCAGCAGCAGCTTCGCCGCCAGACGCCCGACCATCGACTCGCGCGTGCCCCGGTGGCAGAACGCGACGAGAACCCACGTCCCCACCAGCCAGCCCGCCACCGCCGTCCCGATCACCACCACCCGCCCGATCGACTCAAACGCCCGAAGGTCCTCCGCGTAGTTCCACAGAAACTGCCCCGCCGCCAGCCCCGCCGCCAGCAGCAGCGCCCCGATCATCACCCCCGCCGCCGCCAGGCTCAGAAACACCGACAACCCCGACGCGTCCTTCCTCGTCGGCTTCCGCACCGGCCACAGAAACACCGTCTGCAGCAGCGCCATCCCCAGCGTGCACCCCACCACCCACGCCACATACTCCGGATCGACCAGCGTGCCCACCACCTCGTCCCACCTCGGGATCGCCACGAGCGACGCCGGGTCGTGAGCTTCCGCCGACTGCCACAGCACCGCGCACACGATCCACACCAGCACGCCCAGCACCAGCCAGACCTGCCCCGCGATCACGAACTTCCGCGCCAGCGTCACGCCCGAACACCCCCGCTCACAGCCCCAGTTCCTCGTCGATCACGCGAGACACCGTCTCGTACAGATCCGGCTTCGCCCCCTGCTCCACCAACGCGATGTTCCCGTCACGCCCGATCACGTACAGCGTCGGAAAGCCGAACACCCGGTACGGCCTCGTCACCTTCTCCGCATTCAGCACCAGCCCGTACGTGTACTTCTTCTGCTTCATGAACCCCGCCGGGTCCGCCGACGGGTCGTTCTCCGTGTTCAGCCCCAGGACCACCACCCCCTTGTCCTTGTACGCGTCGTGCAGCTTCTGGATCTGAGGCATCGCCTTCAGGCAGAACGGGCACCACGTGCCCCAGAAGTCCAGCACCACCACCTTTCCAGCATGGCTCGACAGGCTCACCTTCGACCCGTCCGGCATCGGCAGCGTCCAGTCCGGCGCGGGCGTGCCCACCGCCAGCGGCTCCATCGCCAGGTCCAGATCCGATGGCTCCGGCTCCGCATCCCCGCCCGCCGGCTTGTTCAGCGCCGCCTGCACCGTCCGGTGCGTGAAGTCCGACGGTGCCTCCAGCACGAACGACACCATCGACACCTCCGCCCGCTCCGGCGTGGTCACCTTCAGTTCGTCCAACTTCAGCACCCTCGCCCCGTCCACGCCCGCCAGCGTCACCAGCCGCTCGATCCGCCGTGGCAAGTGGTCGTGCTCCGCGATGTACACCCGCAACCCGGCCTCTCGCTCGGACGTGTCCCCCGCAGCGGGCGCCCCTCCTTCCGCCGCCGGCGTGATCCGCACCACGTCGCATATCACCCCGTCCGCCTTCTCCTGCCCCTCAAACGCCAGCGTCCCGCCCTTGGCATCCAGCGGAACCTCCCCCAGCAGCTCCCACGCCACCGGGGGCTTCACCGACTGCCCGCCCAGAAACACCGCCAGTTCATCCATCTCCACCACGTTGTCACGCTCGTACACCGCCTGCTCCAGCGGGCGCAGGCTCCGAACCGTCGACCCGTCGTACCCGATCTCAAACTCGCTCGGGAGGGTCTGCGGGTCCGCCGGACGGCACGCGCCCCTGAGATACAGCTTCCAGCCGCCGCCCTCCGCCTGCACCTTCGCCGCGATCACCTGCGCCGTGTACGCATCCACCTTGTCCTTCAGCGCCCCCTGCCCCTCCACCCCCGCCGAATAACTCAGCGCCACCGCCTCCCCCAGCGCCTTCCGCGATGCCTCCAGAACCTTGGACGGGTCCTTCACCACTTTCGCAGGCGGCGCAGGAGTCGGTGCAGGCGCCGGCGGCGGCGCCGGCGGCTTCGCCGGGCACCCGCCCATCATCGCGCCCAGCACCGCCGCGCCCACCAGCGACCCCACCCGCCGAACCGTTGCTCCCGACCGCCCCCACCCCACGCCCTCCGCGCACCGACTCGCGTGTGACATCCCGTTGCCTCCCGATGAGGGCGACTCCGCCCCGTGCGCCATCGTACCGCCACTTCACCCGGGCGCACCCACAGCCCCGGGTTCGCACTCCGATGGGGGTGTGTCGGTTGGTCCGCCCGCCCACCCGGCTACGTTCACGATCCCGCACCGATGATTGACCCCGCGCCGCCCCGAAGGCCGATACCTCACACCCGATGTCAACCCGATCTGTACACACGGCGAGGATCGCACCAAAGGACCACCAGCCCGCCGGCCCCCTCGCGCCGGGGCCCTGGCCCCTCGACCCCTCCCTCGTCTTCCTCAACCACGGCAGCTACGGCTCCGTCCTCCGGCCCGTCCTCCAGGCCCAGTCCGCCATCCGTGAACGAATGGAGCGCGACCCCGTCCGCTTCTTCAAGGTCGACCTCGAGCCCCTGACCGACGGCGTCCGTGAACGCCTCGGCGCCTTCCTCAACTGCCGGCCCGCCGACCTCGCCCTCGTCGCCAACGCGACCGTCGCCATCTGCACCATCCTCAACGCCGCCGACCTCTCCCCCGGCGATGAGGTCCTCGTCACCGATCACGAGTACACCAGCGTCACCAACGAGCTCGCCCGCATCTGCGCACGCACCGGCGCGAAGCTCGTCACCGCCACCATCCCCTTCCCCGTCCGCGACAGCGACGAGATCCTCGCCCGCTACCTCGCCTGCGTCACGCCCCGAACCCGCCTCGCCATCATCCCGCACATCACCAGCGCCACCTCCCTCATCTTCCCCGCCGCCGCCATCGTCCGCGCACTCAACGAGCTCGGCATCGACTCCCTCGTTGACGGCGCCCACGCCCCGGGCCAGATCCCCCTCGATGTCGGCGCCATGCACGCCACCTACTACGTCGGCAGCGGGCACAAGTGGCTCGGCGCCCCCAAGGGCACCGGCTTCATGCACGTCAGGCCCGACCGACAGGGCCGCCTCCGCTCCCTCGCGCTCTCCAGCCGCGCGCACAAGGTCCGCCCGGAGCGACCCCTCTTCCTCCGCGACTTCGATTACATGGGCACCAACGACTACACGCCCACCCTCAGCCTCCCCAGCGCGCTCGAAGCCACCGGCAGCCTGCTCCCCGGCGGCTGGCCCGCCCTCATGCGCGCCAACCACGACCTCATCATGCGGGGCCGGCGCGTCGTCTCCGCCTCCCTCGACATCGAGCCCCCGACGCCCGAGGCCCTCGTCGGGACCATGGCCACGCTCCCCATCCCGGACCCCGCCCCGCACCTCCTGGACCGCCCGACCGCCTACGACGACGCGCTCCAGGACGCCCTCTACGAGCGTCACCGCATCGTCGCCCCGATCTGGCGCTGGGGCCCGCAGAACCGCCGCGTCGTGCGCATCTCCGCCTTCCTCTACAACCGCGTCGAGCAGTACGAGATGCTCGCCCTCGCCCTTCGCGAGGAACTCGGCCGCGAGCAGTCCGTCCGCGCCACCGCCTAGCCCCCCGCCTGCATCAGGATCCCCGCCGATACCACCGCCGCCACCTCCACGCGCATCGTGAAGGCCCCGAACCGCGCGACGCGTGCCCCCGCCCCGCGGGCTTCCTCCAGTTCCTCAGGCGTCCAGCCCCCCTCCGGCCCCACCAGCAGCGTCACGCGCGACGCGATCGGCCCTCGCCAGGACTCGCCGCTCGCATCCGCCATGATCACGGCCCCCTCGCGCTTCAGCGCGTCCGCCAGGGCCACCGGCCCGCCGACGTCCAGCAGATACGCGCCCCCGCTCTGCTTCATCGCCTCAACCGCGACCCTCGCTAGCCGGTCCAGCTTGCCCTGCCGGGGCTCCACCACCGTCCGCGCGGTCACCAGTGGCGAGAATCGCTCCACGCCCACCTGCGCCAGCCCGTCCACCATGGCCTCCAGACGATCCCCCTTCGGCGCCGACGCCAGCACCGTCAGCCGGGGCTCCGGCCTCGCGCGCAGCTCCACCTCCCGAACTTCGAGCTCGAGCGTCCACTCCCCTCGCCGCTTCGAAACACCCACGACCCCCGCGACCGCGACCCCGCCCCGGCCATCGTGAAGCGCCACCAACTCCCCCGGCTCCACCCGCTTCACCCGAAACGCATGCTGCGCCTCCTCGCCCCCCAGCGCGACACGCCCTCCCACCTCGGGCAGTTGGTCCGGAAAGTAGATTCGGTGCTGGCTCATCGGTTATCCGGATCTCCCCGATCCGTCATGGATCGGCCGTGGTACGGTACCCGCGTGCAGCCGGGCCCCGGCCCGGACGATATGTGGACCGGCGCCTCCTCGCGCCACACGCGATGTCCGACCCTTCAACCACAACCCCAACACCGCTGCAGACCCCGCCCGAGACGGGCGCCGTTCCCCCCGCGCCTCCTTCGGACAGCGACCTCACCAACCAGATCGACTCCCTCCTCGCCGAGATCGACCTCGGCCGCAGCCGCCTCGAACAACAGGCCGCAGCGCTGACCTCTCCCCCACCGACCGCGCCACAGACGCCGATCCCCACCTCGGAGATCGACAAGGAACTCAACGAACTGCTCCGCGAGGCCGGCGCGTCCGTCCCTCCGGCTCCGACATCCGAAGCCAAGGCCGACATCCCTCCCGGGGCGGCGGACGCCCACACGCCGCGAGGAACGCAGGCCAGCTCCGCTCCCCTTCCGTCCGCGACCCCCGTCCAGCCTTCCAAGTCCGTCGTTCCCCAGCCCGGCACTCCCGGCGACCCGCCTTCCGAAGTCCCCCCCGACGCAAGGTCCATCCCAACCGCCACCGCTCCCGGCGCCCGGGCGCCCGCCGGCGTCCAGCCGGCCACCCCCGAAGCCGGCCTCTCCTCACAGATCGATCAGCTCCTCCAGCAGGCCGCGTCCAACCCCGCCGAAACTCCGCGCGCCGTTCCCGCGACCACGCCCGCCGTCCAAGCATCGAAGAGTTCGCCCGCGCCCCCTGCGCCCTCGCGCCCCGATGCCGCGGCACCTTCAGCTCCCTCCGCGCCGCACGCCACTCCAGTGCCTTCCGCCGCCACGCACGCGGCGTCGGCCCAGGCGCCCGCTGCGACGACCACCCCCTCAGCGACGTCGGCTTCCGTTGCATCGCCCGCCCCGCCGCCGCCGGCCCGGCGTCTCGCCGACGTCCTGGCCCGAGCGCTCACGCCGCTCAGCGCGCCGTTCGCATCGAAGCCAAAGGTCGTGCGAGAATCCCTGGGCTGGGTCGCCGCCAACACCGTCTTCCTCGGCGCCTGCCTGTGGGTCTACATCGAGTTCTTCAGGCCCGACCCCAAGGTCGCGCACACGGATGGCACCTTCGACTTCGCCCACGACGAGGTACCCGCCGTCCCCGAGCCCGGCCCCGGATCAAAGAACGCCGACAGCACCGAAGACCACAAGCAGGAAGCCACGCACGGCGCAGACCCGAAGGCCAAGTCCGGCGCACACGGCACAGAGAAGAAGTCCGCCGCCAAGAAGCCGGACGCGAAGAAGGCCGACCCGCACGCCAAGACCACCAAGAGCGGTCATTAGGCGCCCACGCAAACCGAGATATCATGTCATGAACGTGCGGCGCGCCTCGTGCGCCGCACGGTCACTGGAGTATCGCACATGGGCACCCTCCGCAACGCCACCGCCGCCAAAAAGCGCTCACCCAGCGCCGGCGGGAGCAAGAAGCGCTCCGCAACCCGTCCCGCGCACAAGGGCAGCCGCGTCGAGCCCTCTCACCTTACAGAGCAGGCCCGGACGGCCCGCTCCAAGAAGTCCGCCAGGGCAGCCGCGAAGCCCGCCTCAAAGAAGCGGGCCTGACCGCACTACTTCGGCGCCGCCGCGGGCTCCTGCTTCGCGGTGCCGTCCTTCGAGGGCTCTTCCTTCTTCGGCCCCTCTTCCGGCGCGGGCTCCTCAGCGCCCTCCTCGGGGAGCGCCGCACGCCATTCCGCCGCGAGCCGGGCAAAGGGACGCTCCAGCACCTTCTCGCTGGCCCCGTCGATCGTCGCCCCCTGCGACATCTCTGTCATCCACGCGTTGAGCCTCGGACGCCCGAACGTGTCGGCGATGTAGCCGATCATGTGATGGCCCTGCGTGTACACGTGGCCCTTCCAGCGGTCCTCGCAGCGCTCGAAGTCCGCCAGCGAGTCCCACGGTGCGATCCGCCCGGCCCGCGCCCACCGCTCCACCGTCGCCCGCGGCCGCCGCCCGTGCACCGCAACCTCCGACGAAAGCTCCGCCACACCCTCCAGCACCCACCACGGCATCACGTTCGACTTCGGCCCAAGCTCGAACGTCGCCACGTGCCCGTACTCGTGCGACAGCAGCCCCTTCAACTGGTTCACACGCGAACTCCGCCCCGCCAGGATCTTCACCGACTCCTTCGGCTCGTTCCAGCCACCCAGCCCGTCCGTGTAGCTCAGGCAGATCGAGTGCTGCAGGTGCTTCATCGACCCGTACAGCTTGATCTTCTGCGTCCGACCGGGCAGCGCCGACTTCTCCAGCCCGAAGCTCTCCTCCACCTTCGCCCGCACCGCGGTGAACGCCTCCACCGTGTTCCTCGCCACCTCTTCCAGCCCCGGATCGAACAGCACCATCACGCCGGGGGCCTCGTGCCGCTCCCACACCTCACCCGCGTACAGCCACTTCCCGTCGACCTCGATGAACCTCGCCTCGAACGCCACCTCCCGGGCCTTCGCCCCCGGCATCGACCACGTCCACGTCAGCTTCGAGGTCGCCGCCCCGTCCGACTCCTTCAGCTCGCCCAGCGACACCGTCACTTCCGCCGGCGGCTTCTTCGCGAAGTCGTTCGCGAAGTACCGCTGCTCATGCAGAAACTCGCTGTCCGCCTCCGACACCGCCGACAGGTACGCCGCCGCGTCCCCCTTCAGCATCGCCTGTTCCATCACCCGCAGTTGTGACTCAATCCCGAGCCTCGCCGCGTCCGGGTCCGGAACCGCCACGCACGACAACACGCTCAGCAGAAGGTGCAGCATGGCCGGTAGCGTAGCCCCGGCCCTCAGGAGGCCTCCCCGCCCGCCCCGCCCCCCGCCTCCGGCTCGATCCCCATCGCGTCCAGCGCCACCGACACCAGCACCTCCAGCCGATGCTTCCACAGGTGCGACCGCTCCACCAGCTCCCGCCCCTCTCGCCCAAGCCTCACCCGCGCCTCGCTGTCGTTCAGCAGTTCCTCCGCCTGCGACGCCGCCTGCCCGGGATCCGCCGCATCAAACACGCGGCAGACCTCTCCCACCTCCGCCCTCAGCAGCGCTCGGTCGTCCGCCACGCACGGGCAGCCCCCCGCCAGCGCCAGCAGCACCCGCTCGCTGTAGCTGTGCACAAACTGCGTCGGCCCCCACGCCAGGCTCACCTTCGCACGCGAGAACCACGCCGGAAGCTCCGCGTACGCCGCCTCGCCCCGGTGCGTGATCGTCCCCGTCGCAAACTCCTTCCACGCCTCCGACCCGATGATCGTCACCGGTAGCCCCTGCAGCGCCCGCACGATCCCCGTCCGCCTCGCCCGGTTCAGCGACGCCGTCGTGTACCGCCACACCACCTGCATCAGCCGCCAATGGTCGGACGCGTACACGCCCTGCGGCATGGTCAGCTCGAACGCCTGCCCGAACGAGGCCCACGGGTTCCGCAGTTGAAACTCCACCAGGTCCTCGCACGCCGCCCGCACCGGGCTCGGCACCGCCTCCCGAAGCTTCACGAGCTCCGCCCGCGTGTGGATCGACCCGGTCACCAGCACCCCCAGCTCCCGCCCCTCCGCGTGCGAGGACTCCACCGCCCCCGCCTCGCACAGCGCCCACTCCGGCACACCGTGCGGACACCTCAGGTGCCTCAGCCCCGGAAACCGAAGCCTGAACCAGTGCACGTCGTCCGCGCACGGCATCAGCAGCCGATAGTGCGGCGCCCCGGAGAGCGCGTCCAGCAACGCCGGGTCCAGCCCCAGCGGATGATCCACGAAGAACTGCAGCAGCGCCGAACGCTGCCGGGGACGCCTCTGCTCGTCCACCCCGGCCCACGCCCAGAGCTGCGCCAGCGACGAGGGCATGTTCAGGAACAGGTACACGGCGCCGCGCACCGACACCGGCTCCGTCGGGTTCACGTGCGAGCCCGCCCGCGAAAACGTGTCCGCGAGCTCCGCCGCCATCGTCCCCAGCAGTGAGTACCGCGACTCATGCACCTTCGGAATGAACAGAGCCAGTGACATGCGCGACGAGACGTTAGGTCGCGCCGTGGCTCGGCGCGGTGCCCGTGTCACCCGGCAGCTCCACGCGGAACGTGGCGCCCTTCCCGGGCTCGGACTCCACCTCGATCGTCCCGCCGCACGCCCGGACAATGCCCAGCGCCGCAGACAGCCCCAGCCCCCGACCCGGACCCTTCGATGAGACGAACGGCTCGAAGACCCGCGGGAGCAGCTCCGCCGGAATGCCCGGCCCGCTGTCCTTGACCTCAAGGCACACCGCCACGCCCCCGTCGGGCCGCGGCTTCCGGAACGTGCGCACCTCCACCCCCGCCTCCCCACCCGCCGAGGCCTCGAGCGCGTTGTTCACCAGGTTCGTCACCACCCGCGACATCTGCGACTCATCCGCGAGGACCGCCGGCAGGTCCGAGGCGAGCTGCATCCGCACCGGCCCGCGCCCGGATTGCTCCACCGCCTCCACCACGTCCCGCACCAGCCCCGAGAGATGGAACAGCCTCGGGCTCTCCGGAGTACGCCCCGCCGTCGCCAGCAGTTGCTTCACCATCTCCGCGCCGCGCTGCGCGCTCCGAGAGATCATCGTCACCATCCGATGGGCCTCCGTCCCCGGAGGCGTGAGCCGCTGCGCCGCCGTCGCGCCCCCGAGGATCCCCACCAGGATGTTGCTGAAATCGTGCGCCAGCCCCGCCGCCAGAACCCCGATGCTCTCCATCCTCTTCACGTCCGCCAGTTCGGCCTCCGCACGACGCCCCGCCTCCTCCCGCTCCATCGCCAGCGTCACGTCCTCCACCCTCGCCAGCATCGCCTCCCCACCCTCAAACGAGATCGCCGTCGTCCCGCACGACAGGTGCATCACCCCGCCCCCGGGCGTCCGCCGAACCGCCGGCGCCCCCCGAACCCCCGCCTTCGCCAATGCCCCCGCGAGCGACCCCGCCTCCTCCCCGCCGCACACCTCGCTCAACCCACGCCCGATCAGGTCCGCTCGAGGCACGCCCAGGATCGTGCTCGCCGCCAGGTTCGCATCCAGCACCCGCGCGCCGGGCCCGGCGATCACCAGCAGCGCATCCGGCGACTCGTCAAACAGCAGCCGATACTTCTCCTCGCTCAGCCGCAGCAGACGCTGCACCTGCCTCGAGTTGTACGCCGCGCCCGCCACCAGACCCGCCGCCCCGATCGCCGTGATCGCCGCCCACTGCGCACCCAGCAGCCGCTCGGACACGCTCGCCGACAGCACCGAGATCGGCCCCAGCCCGGACTTGAGCGACAGCGCCGTCGCCACCACCAGCACAAGCCCAACACCCGCCACCCCGGGCAGCCCTACACGCACCCCGGCCCCGAACAACACCGGCAACGGAAGCGTCAGCAGCCCCAGCGCGATCGCCGAGTTCGACGGTGTCACCCGCAGCGATACCAGGCACACACCCGCCGCCGCCCCCACAAAGCCCAGGAGTTCGAGCGCCTCGCGCCCCGCACGACGCGCACGCGCCGCCTCGACCACCCACGCCACCAGCGGGGCGCACACCAGCACCCCGAGCGCCACCCCCAGGCACCGGATCCCCGCCGCCATCACCAGCCGGGGCTCCGCCCCCGGCAGAAACGAGCTCCCGAACACCGTCGACAGCCACACCAGCGTCCCCGCCGCAGACACGACCGCCCCGACCACCACCAGCCCCACCGACCCCCGCAGCCCCCACAGCCGCCCCCCGGGCCCCAGCAGCAGTCGAATCAGCCCCGCCATCACCACCGGCTCCAGCGCCGCGACCACCAGGTACTCGCTGAACCACCGCGAAGGTGAGAACTGCACCATCGCCTGCGCCACCAGCCCCGCACCGATCCCCACGCTCAACAGCACCCACCGCCGCCAACCCGGAAAGCTCAGCAGCAACCCAACCCCGATGCCCGCATCATGCCGCCAGAACGTCAACGCCGACGGCGGCACCGCGCACCACGCCGTCGCGTACGAGCCCGCGAAGATCAGCACCGCCGCCAGCGGCAGCAGCCACGCGTCCCTCCACACCCGCCCCGCTCCGGGCGAACCCGCCTCATCCGTCATGCCCCACCCCCGAGGCCGCCAGCCCGATCGCCGTCACCAGTCCGTCGATGTCAAACGGCTTGGGGAGCATCCACGTCCGAGGATGCGAAAGCACCCCGCCATCCTCTCCCCGGATCGGCACGCCGCTCGTCAGCACCACCGCAAGATCGGGGTTCAGTCGCCGCAGCCGCTTCAGCGTCTCCAGCCCGTCGATCCCCGGCATCATGAGGTCCAGCAGAACCCCGTCAAAGCGCGTGGGGTTCGCCGCCACCACCGACTCCGCAGTCTCCCCGGATTCCACGCTCTCCACCTCAAAGCCCGTCAGACGCAGCGCCGTCGTCGCGACCTCGCGCACCAGCGGCTCATCGTCCACGATCAGCACTCGCCTCCCCGGCTTCCCGTGCAGCGTCGGAGTAGCCGTCGTCGCCGACCTCACCGGCCCCGGTCCCGTCAGCGGCAGGAACACGCAGAACGACGTCCCCAGCCCCGGCGTTGATTCGACCCTGATCGCCCCGCCGAGCGTCCGCACGATCCCCAGCACCGCCGACAGCCCCAGCCCGCGACCCGAGGGCTTCGTCGAGTAGAACGGTTCGAACACGCGCGCCACTTCCTCGGGCGGGATCCCCTTCCCCGTGTCCGCCACCTCAATCCGCACGTACTCGCCCTCCGCCGCCTCCGCGGCCCCGACCATCTGCGCCAAGGCCCCCGCCGTCAGCCCCTCCCTGCAGACCCTGACGCTGATCGTCCCGGGAAGCCCCTGCAGCGACTCGTACGCGTTCGTGATCAGGTTCGTCGCGATCTGAAAGAGCTGCGCCCCCGACGCCAGCACCCACGCCCCGCCCGGTTCGATCAGGTCCCGAATCTGCACCCCCGCCCCGAACGACGTCCGAGCCAGCCGCATCGTCCCCCGCACCACCTCGCACACCTCCACCGGCTCCGACGGCGCATCCGACTTCCCCGCGTACGCCAGCAACTGCGTCACCAGGTCCTTCGCTCGCTGCGAGGCCGCCTGCACCGTGGCCAGCAGGTGATCCTGGTCCGACTCCGGCGGTGCCAGCGCCCGCGCCGCTGTCGCGCCCCCCAGGATCCCCACCAGCAGGTTGTTGAAGTCGTGCGCGATGCCCCCGGCCAGCGTCCCCAGCCCCTCCAGCCTCTGCACCTGCTGAACACGCCGCTCCAGCGCGACCTTCTCCTCCGCCTCCCTCACCCGATCCGTAATGTCCACGTCCATGCACACGAACTGCTTCGTCCCGTCCGCCAGCCTGATCACGAACAGCGATGACAGCAGCCACCCCGTCGACCCGTCCCTCCGCCTGAACTGGATCTGAACCGGCGCCTCGGGCGGGCTCCCCTCGTCCAGTTTCGCCAGCCCCGCGAGGAACGACTCCGCCTCCGCCTGCGTCAGGATCAGCTCTCCCAGCTCTCGCCCCACCGCCTCCGCCTCCGACCAGCCGTACAGCCGCTCGGAAGCCCGGTTCCAGAACACCACCCGCCCACGCTCGTCGTACCCCTGCGTCGCGACGTTCGGCGCGTTGTCCAGCACCTGCCTCAGCCGGTACTCGCTCGCCGCCAGCGCCCGCTCCGCCACCCGCTGGTCCGTGATGTCCCGCTGCGTCGCCCACGCGCCCTGCAGCACCCCGTCCTCCAGCTCCGCCACCAGCGAGTTGCTGAACTCCCGCAGCTCCCCGCTCGCCGTCTGCTCCCGCGAATCCACGTTCGTCAGCCGATACCTCGACCTCACGAACGCCGCCAGAAACTCCCGATTCCCCGGCACGCTCGGCGGCAGCAGCGACCTCAGCGGCACGCCGATCAGATCCTCCGCCCGCTCGTACCCGTGCGCCCGCGCCATCGCGTCATTGCACTCCGCGATGTAGCCCACCTCCAGCAGTTCCTCCACCTGCTCCTCCGGCCCCGCCCGCGACTGAATAGGCCGCCGAAGCCCCAGCCGCCACACGCCCTCGCTGCTCTGTCTCACGAACGCCCGGTACCTCTCCTCGCCC
Source organism: Leptolyngbya sp. PLA1 (assembly GCA_021405315.1). Lineage (GTDB taxonomy): Bacteria > Planctomycetota > Phycisphaerae > Phycisphaerales > UBA1924 > RI-211. The sequence goes on along the minus strand of QWIH01000009.1, from coordinate 3,396 downwards.
TCACGCAGCGCCGCCTCCGTCGACCGCAGCTCGGTCACGTCCATCAGCACCGTCTGCCACAGCACTCCTTCCGCGTGCCTCACCGGCACTCGCACACAGTGGATCCAGTGGTCCGCTCCCCCGGCGTCCCGCGCCCGAAACTCGATGTCCAGCCGCGACACCTCTTCCAATGCCGCCACCGACGCCGCCTTGAACCGCTCCACGTCCTCCGGGTGCACCCACCGACGCAGCCCCTCCCCCGACGCGTCCGCGAAGTCCGTATCCGGAAAATCACGCTGCCAGCCCGCGAGGTTCCGGCCCGACCACTGCGTCTCGCGGGAGCCCCCCGTCCTCCGGAGTTCCACGAGCACCAGCCCCGGCATCGCCTGCGAGAGCAACTCATACCGCTGCTCGCTCGCCCGCACCGCGTTGGCCTGACGACGCGCACGCACAAGCATGACCACCGCCGTCGCCAGCCCGAGCAGCGCCAACCCCAGCAGCAACGCACCCACCCGCAGCGCCCGGTCCCGCCTCACCACCGCCGGCGCCTGCCGGGGCTGATAGGGCTCCACCCACTCCGCGTACAGGTCGTCGAATACCCCGCTGTCCTCGATGATCCCCAGTCCGCGGTTCAGCTCCGACAGCAGCGCCGTGTCCGCCTTCCGGCACCCCATCGCAAACACCCGCGACAGCCCCGCGTCCTCGATCACGTCCAGCCGCATCCCCGTGATCCGCTCCTGCTCCAGCACCTGCCTGATCGCAGGCTCGAGCGAGATCACGTGGTCCCCCCGGCCCGCCATGACCTCCTGCACCGCGGCCTTCACCCCACCGCACGGCTTCACGTTCAGCCCGCGCGCCACCGACCACGAGTGCCCGATCCCGCTCGTCGCCACAACCAGCCGTCGCCCCACCAGATCCTGCGCCGACCCCACCGCAGGGCCATCCTTCCTGCTCAGCGCCACCCCGCGCGCCACCATCAATGGCCCCGAATACGCCACCCGATCCAGCCTCAGGTCCTGCACGGAGATCGACGCCAGCACGTCCACCTCGCCCGCCTCCAGCAGCGCCACGTGATCCTCTTCCACCAGGTTCACGAAACGCACCTTCAGCCCCGTCGCCTTCGCCACCTCTTCCATCACCCGCCGCGCGAACCCATCCCGGCTCCCGTCCGCCAGCTCCACCACCAGCCCCCGCGCCTGGTAGTTCCGCGGCAGCCCCACCACGATCTCCCGGCCTTCCAACGGCTGCGCGCGCGCCACCCCCGCCAACAGCATCAGGCAGGTCCACACCCCCAGCGCCCACGCTCGACAGTTCGATGCTCGCTCCACCGGCGTCCGGCTCCAGATTCCCCCCCCCTGCGGACACAGGAGCCTATCACCTTTTCCCGCCCGCCACCTCCCCCGATCCACCTCCACCATCCCGCCTTCCACGCCCCGTGTCATTACCTCGCCCGGACGTCCCACGCCCCCGCGCGACTACCCTTCCTCACGTGCGGCGGCTCCCACTTCCCGCCGCCTCTCCACGCTCACCCATCCCGGAGTTCACCATGCCCTCCCCCATCACCATGTCCGCCGGCAAGCTCAACGTCCCCAGCGACCCCATCATCCCCTTCATCGAGGGTGACGGCACCGGCCCCGACATCTGGCGCGCCTCCGTCCGAGTCTTCGACGCCGCCGTCGCCAAGGCCTCCAACGGCAAGAAGAAGATCCACTGGCACGAAGTCCTCGCCGGCGAAAAGGCCTTCAACAAGACCGGAAACTGGCTCCCCGACCAGACCATCGACGACTTCAAGAAGTACCTCGTCGGCATCAAGGGACCACTCACTACCCCCGTCGGCGGCGGCATCCGCTCCCTCAACGTCGCCCTCCGCCAGCTCCTCGATCTCTACGTCTGCCTCCGCCCGGTCCGCTGGTTCCAGGGCGTACCCAGCCCCGTCAAGAAGCCCGGCGACTGCAACATGGTCATCTTCCGCGAAAACACCGAGGACATCTACGCCGGCATCGAATGGGCCGCCGGCACCCCCGAGTCCCAGAAACTCCTCGACTTCCTCGCCAAGGAGTTCCCCAAGGAGTTCGCCAAGGTCCGCTTCGGCACCTCCGCCCGCACCGCCGAGTTCGCCAAGGCCGCCATGGGAGGCCACGACACCCCGGACGACCACAAGGTCATGGTCGGCATCGGCATCAAGCCCGTCTCCCGCCTCGGCTCCCAGCGACTCGTCTACGCCGCCATCGAGTACGCCCTCAAGGAGAAACGCAAGTCCGTCACCTTCGTCCACAAGGGCAACATCATGAAGTTCACCGAGGGTGCCTTCAAGGACTGGGGTTACGAGCTCGCCACCGCCCCCGACGCCCAGGGCGGCTTCCGTTCCAAGTGCGTCACCGAACGCGAATCCTGGATCCTCGGCAACAAGGAAGCCAACTCCGACCTCTCCCCCGAAGCCAACGCCCGCATGATCGACCCGGGCTTCGACATGATGACCCCCGACCAGAAAAAGAAGATCGTCGCCGAGGTCCAGGCCGTCCTCTCCTCCCTCTGGGCCACCCACGGCCAGGGCAAGTGGAAGTCCATGCTCATGATCAAGGACTCCATCGCCGACATCACCCTCCAGCAGGTCCTCACCCGCCCAAAGGACTTCGACGTCATCGCCTGCATGAACCTCAACGGCGACTACCTCTCCGACGCCCTCGCCGCCCAGATCGGCGGCATCGGCATCGCCCCGGGCGCCAACATCAACTACATCTCCGGACACGCCATCTTCGAGGCCACCCACGGCACCGCCCCCAAGTACGCCAACCTCGACCAGGTCAACCCGGGCTCCGTCATCCTCTCCGGCGAGATGATGCTCCGATACATGGGCTCCGGCGGCGACCCCGACTGGACCAGGGCAGCCGACCTCATCATCAAGGGAATGGACGGCGCCATCGGCGCCAAAACCGTCACCTACGACTTCCACCGAATGATGGACGGCGCCACCAAGCTCAAGTGCTCCGAGTTCGCCGACGCCATCATCAAGCACATGGGGTGATCCCCGGCATTGGGGCGAACATGTACAACCCGAAGACGCAGGCGACCACGGTCGGGCGGCGCTTCGCCATGCCAGGGGAGACCATTTTCGGGCATGTCCACCGGGTGCTCGAAGATTGGAGATCCGACCCGGGCAGGGGCACGCTCACCTTCGTCGACCGGCCCGCAGAACTCAAGCGGGACTACCCAGACGTGTTCGGCCGCTTCGATGACGAGAGCCTCGGGACGATCGTCTCCCTCCTATGGCTCTACCTCAAGGGCAGCAAGGGCACCGTGAACGACAGGGTCATTCGCAAGTGGTTGCGGGAGGCGATCGGCAGGACTTGAGGTCGACGGTCGGCCCCACACGGCCCGCCCGCCAGTCGCACCGCGCCCCTTCAGACCCGCCGCCGG
>QWIH01000084.1 GCA_021405315.1 Leptolyngbya sp. PLA1 | reverse complement strand
GTGCCGCCGTCCGGGGCTTGGCTCCAATGCATGGACCAGCGTGGCCCGCTGGTCCCCGGCCTGGCTGGCGCCGGGCGTCGTAGGCCAAGGGGCGCGCCGGGGCTACATCTCGGGGTGTAGCCACAGCCCGGGCCCGTCACGCCCCTTGCTCCTGTCGACGCCATTTTCCCCCCGGGCGGCGTGGTCTCACTTTCACCCAGGAACTTCTCGGTGGTCCTCGGCGAAGACGAAACCGCCGTCACCGCCTGGGGCGGCATCGCGCTGCAATACCTCGATGTCGCCAGCGGCCGAAGCCTCCAGCTCTCCGCCCAGCGCGCCGTCGTGTTCCTTGACCCGGGTGAGCCCGGCGACCTTGCGGGCCTCCGCTCCGAGAGCGTCCGGGGCATCTACCTCGAAGGGGAAGTCACCGCGACCGACGGCAGCTACACCCTCCGCGGCCCGCAGATCTACTACGACCTTCGCACCAACCGCGCCGTGATGCCCGACGCCGTCTTCTGGACCTACGACCAGCAGCGAGAGCTGCCCGTCTACGTCCGGGCCAAGGTCATCCGCCAGACCGCCGCGGAGACCTTCGAGGGCGAGGGCGCGCAGCTCACCAACAGCGCGTTCTTCAGCCCCGAGCTCTCCATCGGCGCGTCCAAGGTCACGATCTCGCGTCGAACCAAGCCGGCGTCCGCAGAGGCCGGCACGCCGGCCACCTCCGCGCTCTGGGTCGACGCCCGCGACATCACCGGCCGCATCGCCGGCGTTCCAGTCACCTATTGGCCCCGCTACGCCGGCGACCCCGAGGAACGCATCATCAAGGACCTGCGCGTCGAGAACCGCTCGGGCTCCGGCGGGGCCATTCTCTCCACCATCAACGCCTACGCCCTCCTGGGCCTCGAAACGCCCCGCAACTTCTCCCTCGATGTCCTCGCGGACTTCTACTTCGAGCGCGGGCCGGCGCTGGGCGTAAGGTCCGCCTGGGGCGATCCCCAGCACAGCGGCTCGCTCCAGGCCTACACCGTCCCCTTCGACCGCGGCACCGACGTCTACAAGAGCGGCGCCGAGACCAACCGCGACAACGAGTTCCGGGGCGTCCTCTTCGCCGAGCAGCGATGGACCATCGACCCGGAGTGGACCGCCTTCGGCGAAGTCGCCTTCATCTCCGACGCGGGCGTGGTCGACGCGTTCTTCGAGGACCTGGGCGAGACCCGTCGGGAGTTTACCAACCGCCTTGCCGTGCGCCGCCTGCGCAACAACACGTACTTCGGCGCCGAGGTCTCGGGCACGCTTGCGGATTTCATCGCCAACGAATACCTCCTCACCAGCCAGGGCTACAGCGTCACCCGGACCCCCGAAGCCTCGTACATCCGCCTCGCGGACGACGTGCTCCCCGAGTCCGCGCCCGGCGTCCTTTCCTACTTCTCCGAGTACCGCGTGGGCCGCGTCTCCATCGCCATGGACGAGGCCTCCGCCCGCGAGCACGGCCTGTTCTTCAACTCCACCTCGCTCCCGGGCCTGGGCATCGGCCCCGATGAGAGCATCGCGGAGTCCCTCCGCACGCAGGGCTACTTCGAGAAGGGCGTCATCCGCGCCGACACCCGCCAGGAGCTCGCAGCACACCTCCGCGCCGGCCCCGTCAACATCAACCCCTTCCTTGTGGGCCGCGTCTCCTTCTGGGACTCCTCCTTCCCGGAGTTCTCACCCGACGAGGACGACCACTACCGCCTCTGGGGCGCCGGCGGCGTGCGCCTCTCCACCATGGTGCAGCGCGTCGACGACTCCGCCTACTCCGCGCTCCTCGACATCCACCGCCTCCGTCACGTCGTCGAGCCCAACGCCACGCTCTGGTTCGCAGGCACCACCCTCGACCGCGTCGACCTCCCGGTCTATGACCAGTCCGTCGAAGACCTGCCCCACGGCGGGATGGCCCGCGTCGGCGTCACCCAACGCCTCCAGACCCAGCGAGGCGGCCCCGGCCGCTGGCACAACACCGACCTCCTCACCCTCAGCACAGACCTGGTCTTCTCCACCACCGACGCCGGCACTCGCGGGCCCTACGGGCGCTTCGTCGACTTCCGGCCCGAGCTCTCCAACCCCGGGGACTACGGCGTGGCCGACCTCGCCATCCGCATCACCGACGCCACCAGCTTCACCGCCAGCTCCATCTACGACCTCGACGACAACCAGCAGGCCGCCAGCAGCATCGGCCTCCTCTTCCGTCAATACCCGGAGTTCTGGGCCAGCGTCGATCTCCGTTTCCTCAACCCGCAGGACTCCACCTATCTCACCTTCGGCCTGGGATACGAGCTCACCGAGAAATACGCGGTCCGCTTCGGCGCGGCGTACGACACCGACGAGAGCCGCTTCCAGAACGCGAGCCTGCTGCTCACCCGCCGCTTCCAGAGCACGATGCTGGGCCTGGGAATCTCCACCAACGAGATCACGGGCGAAACGAGCATCGGCGTGGTCATCCGCCCCTACGGCGCGGGTGGCGAGGTGGGCCTCAGCAACATGGGAAGTCGCCTGGGCGGCGAGTGAACGGAGTGCCGCCTACTCTGGGCACCCGCCTCCCGCGATGGTGTGGACGAGGGCGAGGAGGTCGTCCTGGTCTTCATTGCCGTCGCGGTTGTAGTCGGCCCAGCGGCCGGTGGGGTTGTCGCCCCCGGCGAGGACGTTGGCGAGGTACATCGCGTCGTCCTGGTCGGTGTTGCCATCCCAGTTGAAGTCGCCCTCGCAGTAGGGAACGTCGGGGGGCTGGATGCGAATGTCGAGGGTGCAGCGAGTAAGGTTGAACCAATCCGGGAATGTGCCGTGGCACGACCACCCTTCTCGCCGACATCCGATGCCGTTGTTCCCGAACGCAAGCCAGTACTCGCCACCCGCCAGTGGTCCATTCTGACCAGCGAATGGTGTTGTATCGCAGAACAGTGGTCCGGTATCATGAACCGCTGTAAAGCAATACGGCGACCGAGGCTCGCTAACCAGCCCAAAGCTAGCCCACAGCTGGGTGTCGCCCCCCTGGCCCAGTGAACCAACTGTCTGCAGCCACAGCCCATTCCCATCGAACAGGTATGCCACCGGGTCCATCATCCACGGTTCGGCGAACGCTTCGATCCGCGAGGCTACATCCAAGAACCCCGCATCCGCCGAGAGCGGCGGCAGGACGACGCGGATCCACTGGACTGCGTTCGAGGCGGGTAGGTCAATC
>QWIH01000008.1 GCA_021405315.1 Leptolyngbya sp. PLA1 | reverse complement strand
CAGCCGCCTCACCGCCATCGCCTCCGAATCACGCAGCGACGAAACCTCACGCCGCGCCGCCGCGCAACTCCTCCGCGTCACCTTCCCCGAATCTCGCCCGCGCTCCCCTCGACCCCCGCGCCCCCCAAGCCCACTGCCGGGCGAACCTCCCTCGCCCCACGCGGCGAACGACGCTCCACCGAACCGCCCACCCGACATCCCGCCCCCGAGCCCGCCCGCCAGCCCGCGTTCATCGGCATCACCCGCTGCACCGCTCGGTCGCCGGCCCACCCCACCGGGCGCGTCAGAAGCCCCCAAAAAGCCGCCAATCACCGATAATCCTCCCAAAGCACTGGCAAATGCCCGGCCATGGCGCATACTCACTCTCTCGGACGTCACACGCCGTTTGGTGTCCATTCAGACCCCAGGAGCATCCTCAATGCTGACCGCTCGCCCCTCGCTCCTCGCAGCGCTCACATCCGCAGCAGCCGCATCCGCCGCGTTCGCCGGCCTGTCGCACACGCAGGTCGTCGCTCCGGGCGGGTTCGTCCAGAGCCTTGCTGGTCCATCAACTCCCGGCGCCGGGCCGTGGCCCGGCAGCGACCTCTCCACCATGTACACCGCTCCGGGCAGCGACATCCAGGAAACCCTCTTCGCCGGCGACACCACCGCCACCCGCATCGCTTCCTACTCCGGCGGCAGCACCTCCAACAGCGCATCCGGCACTGTCGGAATGGGCTTCATGCACCTGCTCGCGGACAACGACGCTCCCAACAGTTCGTTCTTCGCCGAAGCCAACGCCAACGGCGGCTGGAAGGACTCCTTCCTCATCACCGCCCCAGGTCAGAACGGTCAGACCGGCTACATGCAGTTCACTCTGAATGTCACGGGCTTTCTCTCCGCCGCCGGGTTCGCCGGCGCCGCCAGCTTCACCACCACCGCGTACAAGGACACGACGCAGCTCCTCGCCAACGCGCTCTTCAGCCCAGGAAACTCCGACCCGCTCTCCTCCGACCGTCAGTACGGCCACTGGAGCGTCTCCAGCGCACCCAACAACTCAAAGAACGTCAGCGGCGTCATCACCATGGCCGTCCCCTTCACCTATGGCACCCCCTTCAACCTCGGCATCTATGCCAACGCCGAGGCCGGCATGCGCTCCAGCAGCGGCGTCAGCGGCAACTCGCAGGCCAGCGTGCAGTTCCAGAACAGCCTCTACTGGGGCGGAATCAGCGGCATGTACCTGGGCGGCACCACGAACACCATCTCGGACTACCAGATCGTCTCCGGATCCGGCATCGACTGGCGCGGCGCGATCCCCAGCCCCGCCACCGCCATGCTTCTCGCGGCCCACGCCCTGGTTGCCGCCCGCCGCCGCAGGTAAGCCTCGCTCAAAAGGAGAACCGGGCCCGACACGCACCGCGTCGGGCCCGTTCAGTTTCAACCGCTCCTCACGCCCCCTACTTCTGCCCCGGCTTCTTCACGTTCCCGGGCAGCGCGTTCTTCGTCACCCCCTTGAACCGCTTCTGGTCGCCCAGCGAGAGCGGCTTGTCCTTCGGCGCGCCGACCTTGCGCAGCCCGGAGGCTCCCGTAGCGATGCTCGTCACGTTCGCCTTCGTCGTCGGCTTCAGCGACGGACCCGGCGCGGGCTTCGGCAACGGCGTCAGGCCCGTCGCAAACGTCGTCTGAGACTTCACGCCCCCCGGCCCCTTCTTCATCACCATCCGCGTTTCCGTCACCTTCGCGTTGAAGGTCTTGATCGTCCCATTCGCCTGCTTCTGCGCCACCTTCACGATCGGCGCCGTCCGAACACCGATCGCGTTCGCGTTGAACGGCGCGTTCACCGCCTTCTTGTTGTGCATCGGGCCCTGGCCCACCTGCGTCTTGGTCGTCTGCGACGCCTTCGTGCTCAGCACCGACGCCGCCGACTTGTTCTGGTCGTGCTTCGTCAGAAAACTCGTTGCCGTGCCGCCCGAAGCCTGCCCGCTCGTGATCCGGTTCTTCAGCCCCTGGTGAGACATGCCCACATGCTGCGAGCGATTGTGCGCCCCCTGCGTGTCCGACTTGTTCAGGAACGCGCTCGCGTTCTGTGTGGCGTTCGGCTTGTTCGGATTGCCGCGGGGAGCACGGGGAGCCTGTGACATGGAGCACCAGAGCGCGAAGGTGGTGAGTCGAACCGGCCTCGCGCACGCCGGTCCCGACAGGGCCTCGACACGACCCCAGCATACCCGAACTCCCAGGCCCATGAAACAGCCACATGGCGTTTCCGGACCTCCATGGGCGGCCAACAATCTCCCATGACACCTCTCCGCACTTCCACGTGGTTGATCCCGCTCTGTGCCGCCACGCTCGCCGCCGCCCAGCCCGGTGGCCATCCGGCCCCCACGCAGCCCGCAGCCCCGCCCCTCGACTGGAAGTCCCTCGAAAAGCCCCTGCTCCGCAACCATGTCCAGCTCACCTCCCGGGCCCAGTTCGTCCGCGCCGGGGAGCAGTACTTCTCCGCCGACGGCAAGTGGATCGTCTTCCAGGCAGTCGCCCCGCCCACCGACGGCGCCCAGCCTGACCCGTTCTACGCCATGTACGCCGCTCGGCTCGATGCCTTCCGCGACGGCACCCCCACCCACCTCGCCGGGGTCACCCGCATCAGCCCCCCCGGCAGCGCCAACACCTGCGGCTGGTTCCACCCCACCCAGCCCTGGCGCATCCTCATGGCCTCCACCCTCACCCGCCCAGCGGATGACCAGAAGTCCGGCTTCCAGGTCGGCCAGCGCAAGTACGTCTGGATGTTCCCAAACGAAATGGAGATCGTGGAGACCTTTTTCGCCCCGGCCTGGGACGCCCACGCCACCCCCGATGCCCCAAAGCCCGACCTCGCCTCCACCCCCGCGACCACCCTCTTCGCCCGCCCGAACTACGACGCCGAGTGCTCCTGGGACTCCACAGGCCGCTTCGTCCTCTACGCCCACATCGAGGACGAACTCGCCATGGGCCGCCCAGACGCCAACATCTACATCCACGACTCGAGGACCGGAAAGGACTATCCCATCGTCACCGCCCCCGGCTACGACGGCGGGCCGTTCTTCTCCCCCGACAACCGCTCCATCTGCTACCGCTCCGACCGAAAGGGCGACGACCTCCTCCAACTCTTCGTCGCCACGCTCAGGTTTGAAAAGGACGCCGAAGGCGTCGACATCCCCGTCGGCATCGACCGCGAGTTCCAGATCACCGACAACGGCCAGGTCAACTGGGCCCCCTACTGGCACCCCTCCGGGAACTTCCTCGTCTACGGCAGCAGCGAAGAAGGCCACCAGAACTACGAGGTCTTCGCCGTCGAAGTGAACAAGGAGCAACTCGCCGCCGCGGCAAAGGCCTCCGACGCCCCCACCGTGCCCGTCCCCGCCCGCCGCCAGCGCGTGACCTTCGCCGACGGCGCGGACGTGCTCCCCGTCTTCTCCCCCGACGGCCGCTGGATGATGTGGACCAGCCAGCGCGGGCCAAGGGCCGAGGGTGAGGCCCGGCCCAGCAGCCAGATCTGGATCGCCGAATGGACCGGCGGTGCGTCACTCTCCCGGGAGAAGTAGTCGTGGACTCGCTCTTCGACGACACCCAGCCCCGCACGCCCGATGCCGATGACCGCCTTGTGGCGGCCTACGTCGAAGTCGGCCGCACGCTCGACGACCTGCCCTACACCGACGAGTTCGAAACGCTCGTCGCCCTGCTCGGAGGCGAGAACGCCGTCGTCCGCCGCGAGGTCCTCCACCGGCTCCACAATCTCCGCAAGGCCCACAAGCTGCCCCGACTCGGCCGGGCCGCTGGGTCGAGCATCAAGGTCACCGCGGACGAAGAATCGATTCTCGTGGGCCTGGTGACCGAGCAGGCCGGGACCCTGGGCCAGCGCGACCAACTGCTCTACGACCCCCGATTCGACACCGTCACGGAGCGATTCAACGCCCGCACGGGACGAAGCCTCAGCCGACACGACGTGTGGCGACTCATCGCGAAGCTCGCGAAATGAGCGGGAAGAGCAGCGTCGCCGCGGCGAAGCCCAGCGTGCCCCCCACCACCACGTCCGACGGGTAGTGCGCGCCCAGCACCACCCGCGAGACGCCCACGAGCCCGACCCACGGCCAGACCAGTGGCGCGAGCCGAGGATAGAGCCGCACCAGCGCGACCCCCAGCGCCGCCGCGGCGAGCGTGTGGCTCGATGGCATGGACGCCAGGTCGGACGAGATGCCGCCCCACACCTCCCACCCGTGGCGGGGAACGTGGATCCACTCGCCGTTCTCGAGACGGGGCAGCGGATACGTGCGGAACGGCCCGGCGAACCAGAGAGCAGAGTCGAACCCGGCCTTCGCGTGCCCGCCCAGAATGACCGCGGGGCGGGGCCGCCCGACGAGCAACTTCGCGGCGTGGGCGAGGAGGTTCACCGCGACCAGGACGCCGATGATGCCTGGGAGTCGCTTTCGATTGTCAGGGTCCAGGAGCCAGACAAGCAGAAGAGCGATCACGCAGGTCGTGAGATCGCCGAACTGCTGGAGGAGTTCGAGGCTCCGGCGGAGGTCGCCGCCGAGCGCGAGGCTCTGGCCGGGCTGGAATCTGCGGCAGAACTCGGCGACCTGCTGGTCGATGGGGAGGAGCGCGACACCGAGGAGCAGGCCGCCGGCGAGCACGATCCACGCGCGGGATCTCGCCCGAGTCGGGGTATAGTCGCGGGCGATGTTGGGCAAGGGTGTCACGAGAACCGAGTCTGGATGGCGGCCGGGCGTGATGCTGGTGCTGCTGTGCCTTGCAGTGTATGTGCCCGGACTGCGGGCGCTGCCGACGGTGGACCGGGATGAAGCGCGATTCGCGCAGGCGAGCCGGCAGATGTTCGAGGCGGCGGCGTGGCCTGAGTCGAGGCTCGACCGGCGGATGGGCGAGTCTGGCGCACCGCTGGGCGCGCACGCGGGGGGCTGGGCGATCCCGATGGTCGAGAGCCGGCCCAGGCTGAACAAGCCGCCGCTGATCTACTGGCTGCAGGTGGCGAGCGCCTGGGCGTGCACGGGCGGGGAGCCGGCGCTGGATGCGATCTGGATGTACCGGCTGCCGTCGCTTTTCGCGGGCATCGCGTGCGTGCTGATGTGCTGGCGCTGGGGGCTGGAGCTCTTCGGGGGGAGTGCGGGCTGGCTCGCGGCGGCGATGCTCGCGCTCTCTCCGGTGTTCGTGTGGGAGGCGCGGCAAGCCCGGGCGGACATGGTGCTGGTGGCATTCACGGTGCTGGCGTGCTGGATGCTGTGGCGGGTGTGGCGGGCGCATCGGCACGGGCGCCCGGCGGGCTGGCCTGGCTGGCTGCTGTGGGTGGCGGTTGGCCTTGGGGTGCTGACGAAGGGGCCGATGACACCGCTGGTCATCGCGGGGGCGACGGCGGGGCTGTGCGTGATCTCGGGGAGCGCCGGCTTTCTGTGGCGTGTGCGCCCGCTGGCGGGGCTCGCGATCGTTTTGGCGATCGTGCTGCCATGGGTGTGGATCACGGGAGAGCGGATCGGCTGGGAGCGGTACGCGGCGATCGTCTCGAAGGAGGTGCTCGGCCGGAGCGTGGAAGCCGCGGAGGGGCACGCGGGGCCGCCGGGGTACTACGTGATCGTGCTGCTCGTGACGCTGGGGCCCGGGATGCTGTTCGCGGCGGCGGGGCTGGCTCGCGGTTTCGCGAGGGGCATGCCGGCGGCGGTCGGGGCAGGCGGGACGCGGTGGTCGCGGCTGCGCGCGAGAGTCGGGACGATCCGCGCGGGGAGGGACGCGGAGCTTTTCCTGTTGTGCACGATCCTGCCGGTGTGGTGGGTGCTGGAGGTGGTGTCGACCAAGCTCCCGCACTACGGCATGGCGCTGTACCCGCCACTGCTGCTGCTTTCGAGCCGCGCGGCCCTCGCGTGGGGGTGGCGGCACCGCGGCTGGTTGTCGACTCGCGTGGGGCTGGCGATGGTTCATGCGAGCAACGCGGCGGTGCTGGTGCTCGTGGGAGTGGCGACGGGCGCCGGGCTGCTGGCGGGTCTGGGAGCACGCGGGCTCGGCGGGCTGGTGGCGGGGGCGAGTGCGGGCGCGGGGGTCGCGCTGTTCGTCTATTACGTGTGGCGTGCGCTGGGCCGTGTGAGGGCGCGGGACTGGCTGGGGCTTCTTCGGCTGAACATGCTGACGCTGGGCATCGCGGTCGTGGGCCTGCTGGTGGCGCTCCCGCGGGTGCGCGGGGCATGGGTGGTGCACGGGCTGTGCCGTGCGGTCATCGAGCTGGAGGCGGGTCGGGCCCGGCCGATCGCCTTCGTGAAGCTGCACGAGGACAGTTCGGTCTTTGAGTTGCGTGGCCGAGCGGAGTGGGTGGACGAGTACGGGTTGAAGGGGTGGCTCCGGGCGAACGCGGGCGGGCTGGTCGTGCTGCCCCCGGGGGCTGCGGGGCGCTGGCCCCCGCTTTCGCGGCTTGGGGGCGTAACGGGCTTCAACTACTCGAAGGGGCAGGGCGGGGAATGGGTGATCGTGGAGCAGACTCGTGAGATTCCGGGGCCGCCGTGGGAGGAAGGGGTGACGCGGTGACGGACGGGGCGCCGCTGAGCGGGCTGCTGGTCATGGACAAGCCCGCGGGCTGGACGTCGATGGACGTGTGCGCGCGGGTGCGCGGGCTGCTGCGTCGGGGCGGGGCCCCGAAGCGGGTGAAGGTCGGGCACACCGGGACGCTGGACCCGATGGCGACGGGGGTGCTGGTGGTGCTGGTGGGGCGAGCGACGCGTCTGTGCGAGCGGCTGATGGCGGATGAGAAGGTCTACGAGACGACCATCGACCTCTCGAAGCGGTCGAGCACCGACGACGCCGAGGGGGAGATCGAGGAGGTGGCCGTCTTCCGCGCTCCGACCGATGCGGAAGTGGGCGCGGTGCTTGCTCGATTCGTGGGGATCATCCAGCAGCGTCCGCCGGCGTACTCGGCGCTGCACGTCGGGGGCAGGCGCGCCTACGACCTCGCGCGAGAGGGCAGACCGGTGGATCTGCCCGCGAGGCCGGTGCGGGTCGACGAGATACTGCTGCTCGCGTACGAGTTCCCGGTGCTCACCATCCGAGTGACGTGCGGCAAGGGGACGTACATCCGGAGCCTGGGGAGGGACATCGGCGCGGCGCTGGGCGCGGGAGGGATGCTGGCGGCGCTGCGGCGGACTCGCGTGGGACGGTTTGATCTGTCGATGGCGCACCGACCGGAGAGCCTGCCCGGGCAACTCACGCAGGGCGATCTGATGCCGGCGCCGGAGCTGTAGGTCAGGCGTAGTCGGCGTCGTTGGACTCGGGGACGTCGGCGGACTGCGGGGATGCGGGGGCGCCGGGGGTCCAGAGTTCCTCGACGTCCTGGCCGTCGCAGACGCGGCGCATGAGGAGGAACTGGACGGTCCCGCCGCAGAACCAGAAGCTGACGAGGAATGCGCCGACGCCGAGCCTGAGGAGTGAGGACCAGAAGCCGACGAGCGCCGAGGCGGTGCGGGGCGACCAGGCTTCGGGGGCCGGGCCTTTGCCGGCGGCGGCGCTGCGGAACGCCTCGGCGCCCGGCTCCGCGACCCATGCGGTCGCGGCGTGGACGCACGCCGAGATGGCACCTTCGACGATCCAGTGGAGCACGATGGTGAGGACAACCGCCTGCGCGATGAGGATCGCACCGTAGGTGATGAGCTTGAGCGGCTTGGCGAGCGCGTAGGCGACGCATCGCTGGAGGGCGTCGATGGCGTCGGTTCCCTCGCACGCGACTGCGGGGATGAGCATGTGGACGGACCCGAGCAGGCACAGTCCGACGACGACGCACGCGAGCGAGAGGATGAGGCCGATGGGGTAGAGGACCCCGACACCGATCTGCACGACCTGGAACGAGAGGAGCCACCCGAGGCACGCGACCAATCCCCAGCACGCGCCGAAGGCGAGGATCGGCCCGAGCTTGATGAGGGCGGCGGAGTGCCACTTGGAGAGGCCGAAGGCGAGGTCCGCGGTCCATGGGCCTCGGTCGCGGAGTGAGACCTCGCGCGCGGCGGATCGGGAGATCGCGGCGCCGAGGACTCCCCAGAAGAGGAGGATGGGCAGCGTGATGGCGGCGATGGACCAGGGGAATCGCTCGGCGACCGCCGCGGGCGTCCGGGCGAGGAGGTTGACGACCCCGTCCATGACCTTGGAGGGGTCGAGCTGGACGGTGCCCTCGCGGATGTCGTCGGAGGCGACGAGGGCGCGGGTGGCGACCACGCTGGCGGGGCCGGGCTCATCGAGCCAGAGGTCCGGGAGGCGCATGATGAGGGTGACGAGCACGAGGAGGACGGCGGCGGTGCAGAGCCTGGCGGGGCGGAGCGCGAGGGCGCCGGCCCGGAGGAGGAGGGGCCAGAGCAGCGAGGCGGTGAGATCGTGGAGGGAGGGCCCGGGCTGTCGTCTTGGGAGCTGGGGAGTCATGCCCGGATTATGGCCGATTACCCGGCCGATCGCACGCGGCCCCCTAGGATGGGTCCATGATCCGATCCTCGCTGCGATGGGTGCTGATCCTGGGTTGCCTGGTGGTGTTGGGGCCGCTCGCCGCCAAGCTCACAGGAGGGTTGCGTGACACCTCCGGTGGCCGGGCGACGACGCTGCTGGTGAACGCGACGCCTGGCGCGGCGGTGCTGGCGGGGGTGGCGGCGCTGGCGCTGGCGGCGGGCTCGGGGTTGCTGGGGGGGTGGGGTTTTTCGATGGGGACCGGGCTGGCGTGCGCGGGGCTGGTGCTGGGGTGGGCCCGTTGGGGCCTGGGGACATTGGACTCGATCGTGAGGCGTGCCGGGGACGGTTCGGACCTGACGCTTCTTGCGGTCGAGGGGCTGGCGTCGGGGCTGATGGCGCTCGGGATCGGCGCGCTGGTGGTCGGCGCCTCGAATCGGCGCCAGCCGGAGGGCGAGAAGGGGCGCGGGCTGCTGGTACTGGACGGGGAGAGTGGGTCAAGCCGCCGGAACGCGACGATCGCCGGGGTGTTGGCCGGGGGTGCGGCGGGGGCGCTGGTGGTGTGGCTGTGCGCCGTGACGGAACTGCGTGGGCAGACGCTGCTTGCGGTGGTGATCGGGGGCATCGGGGCGGGCGCGGCATCGCACCTGGCGGGCAACTCGATGCGGGCCTCACTGTCGCCGCTGCCGGCGATGGCCGGGCTGGCGCTGGTTGCCGGGGTGTCGCCGCTGGTGGCGAAGGTGCTGCACGGGGATGGGGTTCTGGCGGCGGTGTTCGGGGGCACGTTCCTGCCGCTGGGCAGACCCGTGTCGCTGGACTGGGCGGCGGGAGCGCTGCTGGGCGTGCCGGTGGGGATGGGTTGGGCTGGCGCGGTGCTCGATGTGCGGGCCGCGGAGGAAGCGGCGGACGCGCCGGCGGAAGCTGCGACGAAGTAGCAATCCGGGAGCGGTGCGGGTGCGAAGACGTTGGAAGGACGGACGGGGCGAGCGTGACGAAGGAAGCGAGATGGCTGAACGCGGCGTGAAGAAGTCCAAGGCTCGGAAAGCAGGCACGGCAACTGGTAAGCCGCGGCGGATGCCGGACGTGCAGGCGACGGCGGACGTGCGTCGCGTGGCGATCGACAAGGTGGGGGTGAAGGAGATCACGTACCCGATCCGGCTGCGGACAAAGTGCGCGCGGACGGGGGAGGTGAGCGAGCAGACGACGGTGGCGAAGGTGAACATGTACGTCTCGCTGCCTCACACGCAGAAGGGGACGCACATGTCGCGGTTTCTGGAGGTGCTGAACCAGCACACGGCGGAGCCGATCACTCCGGACCAGATTCCATCACTGACGCGGGCGATCTGCGAGCGACTGAACGCGGAGACGGCGCACTTTGAGGCGAGGTTCACGTATTTCATCAAGAAGGAGGCGCCCGTGACGGGGCAGCCCGGGCTGATGGACTACGAGGTGGGCTTTGAGTGCACGGCGAACGGCGAGACGGACTTCGTGATGAGCGTGGCGGCGCCGGCGGCGAGCCTGTGCCCGTGCAGCAAGGAGATCTCGAAGTACGGCGCGCACAACCAGCGGTGCCGGATCGAGGCGAAGGTGCGTTTCAAGGGGATGCTGTGGATCGAGGAGTTGGTGGGGCTGCTGGAGGCAGCGGCGAGTTGCCCGGTGTTCGCGGTGCTGAAGCGGCCGGACGAGAAGTACGTGACGGAGCGGGCGTACGAGAATCCGAAGTTCGTGGAGGACATCGTTCGGGACCTCGCGTTGTCGCTGAACCGCGACAAGCGGATCACGTGGTACTCCATCAGCTCCGAGAACTTCGAGAGCATCCACAACCACAACGCGTACGCGGAGATCACCCGGAGCACGTGAGCAGCGGCGGCGCGTGAGGGCGTGGACGTGAGGCAGCGGCTGCCGCCCGTCCCGTCATGGGCATGGACCACCGGCGACGACGTCGACGAGCGCGAGGACATCGTCCTGATCGACATTGCCGTCGCGGTTGAAGTCGGGGTCGCGATTTGTCGGGTTCTCGCCGCCCGCGACGACGGTGATGAGGTAGCCGACATCGTCCTGATCCACGTTGCCGTCTTCGTTGAAGTCGGGGCAGCAGGCAAGGACGGTGAGGAAGCCGGCGGCGGTCGCGCCGGGGCCGCAGGCGTTGGTGAGCACCACGTCGTAGAGGGCCTCGTCAGCGTCGCTGACGCCTGAGATGGAGAGGACCGGGGTATCCGCCCCTGCGACGACCGAACCCCAGGGAGTGGGACCGTTGGAAAGGGGGACTCCGCCGCGGCGCCACGTGAAGGTGGCCCCGGAGGCCGGGAGCACGGAGAGGGTGGCGACGGATCCCGGGCAGGCGGTGGTGTCGACGGGTGGGACCACCGCGACGGGGGGCCCGATGAGCGAGACGGAGGCGTCGAGGTTGACCCAGTCTTCGAAGGGAGAGCCGCCGTTGTTGACGCGGACGACGACGCGGCTCGCGACGGTCATGGGGAGGGGCAGGCCGGTGGCGGTGAGCGTCTGGGCCGGTGCGAGCGCGGCGATGGAGGTTGGCGGGACGAGCGTGATCGTGGGCCCCCCAGACTCGAGGACCGCGGAAACGACCGCGTTGGGGCTGATCTGGCCCAGGTGCTCAGCGCGGAGGGTCAGTCCGGTGAGTTCGGAGTTCCCCGAGGGTGTGAAGATGCAGAGCAGATCTATGGGGGAGTATCCCGGGTGCGCGAGGAGGCCCTCGAACGAGGGTGGCCGGTGGTAGAAGGGCACCTGGTTGCGGTCGGCGGAGGGTGAGTAGCGGGCGCCGAGCAGGGGCACGAAGAAGCTCTGGTCCGGCGCGCCCCACGCACCAACGGGGACGCCGCTACCTTGGACGCCGACGAGAGGCTGACGGCCCAGGTCGCTCCGCCAGAATGTCCAGGCGCCCATGGGCTGGCTCGCGCCGACGGCGGGCGCGCCGGCGAGGTCCCACTGACTCAGGATGGAGTGCGAGTAGTTGCATTGGGCCGCGGCTGAGGAGGCGGGCAACAAGGCGCAGAGGAGCAGGGTGCGGCTGTTCATGCGGAACAGCGTAACTCACGGGGCACAAATGTCCAGAGATTCCGGGCGCGAGGGACGCTGCGCGCGGCCTAGCCTTCGCGGATGGTGACCCCGCCCGGAGACGCCCGCCGCCCGCACCCGATGCTCGAGGCGTTGATGACGCCGTTTGTGCTGTTCGCGGGGCTGCGGTTTGATTTGTATGACGGGGTTGCGGGGTTCGGTCGGTTCGCGGCGTTCTGCGCGGGTGTCGGGACGGGCCTGCTCGATCGGGCGGCATGGCTGCGTCGCGACCGCCTGCTGAAGCAGTTGTATCTGGTGGGGACGATGTCCGTGCCGGTGGTCGGGCTCACGGGCGCGTTCATCGGGATGCTGCTGGCGCTCGAGGGGTACCGGCAGTTCCAGACCATCGGGCAGGAGGCCCGGCTGGGCGGGGTCATCAACCTGGGGCTGGTCAAGCAACTGGGCCCGGTGCTGGCGGCGGTGATGCTGGCGGGGCGCGTCGGGTGCTCGCTGACGGCGGAGCTTGGGACCATGCGGGTGACGGAGCAGCTCGACGCGATGCGGGCGATGGCGGCGGACCCGATCCGGGTGCTGGTCGTGCCGCGATTTCTGGCGTGCGTGCTGGTGATCCCTGCGCTGACGGTGGTGTCGAACCTGTGCGGGGTGCTGGGGGGCTTCCTGATCACGACGCGGTTTTACGACGCGGATCCGGACCTGTACTGGCGGTATTCGGCGCAGTTCATCACGTGGTATGACGTGTTCAGCGGGATGGTCAAGTCGCTGTTCTTCGGCGGGGGCATCGGACTTGTGGCGTGCTGGAAGGGTTTTTCGTGCAAGCCGGGCGCGGAGGGGGTGGGTGCGGCGACCACGGACTCCTTCGTCACGAGCTTCATCACCATCATCCTGATGAGCCTGGTTCTGGCGAAGTGCCTGAACGACATCGACTTCATGCTCAACGGGGGCGTGGACTCGGTCTTCAAGTGACCGGGCCGGGCGTACGGCCCGTCCGCCAGGAGAACCCCCCGCCTCTGCTCGCGGGGGCCGCGGCGAACGCGAGGGCGACGGTGGCGATGAGCCCGCAGAATGCGGAGGCGGGCAGGCGCCACCCCGCGGCGGAGAGGGCATCGCCGTAGAAGTTGTGGGTCGGGCCCTTCTTTCCGGCGTTTGGCATGAGGAGGAGCGCGGCCTGGAACTCCCAGGTGTTTTCGTGGAGTTCGCCGGGCCTGGGCTCCTTGAGGCCCCGCGCGGTGGGGTACTTGAGCGTCTTGTGCTCGATGGAGCCGTCGGTCTTGAGTTCCCAGAAATCGAAGGTCCAGTCCTTCTTGCGGACGGCGCCCCAGCCCTCCGGGTCGAAGCCCTCCGGGGGGGTTCGGGAGACGATGGCGAGGCGCGTCTCGATCTTCCCGGTCCTCACGCCCTCTTCGAATGCCTCCATGGTCATGCCGGAACGCGGGGCGAAGAGCATGACGCGGAGCCAGTCCTCATGGGTGACAAGCCCGGGGAGCTTGTGCCGCGGGGGGATGGTGACGGGGACGCGAACCTCGGCGTCCCCGTAGCGGACCAGGAGCGTGGCGGGCTTGCCCGGGGGCGACTCGTCGGTGAGGGAGACGGTGCGGTCGGCGAAGGTGAACTCGCGGGCGAGGAGGGGGAGGAAGGCGTAGATGTTGGGCGGGTGCTCTTGGAGGAAGAGCCGGATCCGCGCGGACATGTCGCGGACGCACCAGAAGGCGGCGAGGGCCGCGAGGATGGCGATGGCGAGGGCGGTGATGCGGCGGGGAAGCATGAGTTCGCACCTCCCGGGGCCGCCCGGCGGGTGTCAGTGGTGGCCTGGGGCTGCGGGGGCGGCGGGCGAGGTCCCGGAGTCGAGGGCGTCGGTGCGGCCGACGCGCGGGCGGGAGCGGCTGGCGGTGTTCACGGTGTGGTCGGCGTGGGAGTCGTGCGCCGCGTGTGAGTTCTCTGCGCGCTGGCGCTCGAACTCGAGCATGGCGGCCTGCGGGGAACCGAGGCGTTCCTCGAGCTTCTTGAGGTGGCGCTGCTTGGCGGCGTCGACGACGTTGGTGTCGGCGGCGGCGGGCGGGCCGTAGGGGTAGCTCACGAGGTTGCCGGTGCCACCGGGCTGGACCGGGCCGGCCTTCCAGGCGATGACGGCGTCACGGTTGAAGAGGTCGATGCCCGTGAAGGTGATGAAGACGGCGAGGGCGGCGAAGGTGAACGCCATGAGGATGCTGTTCATGGGGTTGTCGTACTTGAGCTGCATGAAGATGGCCATGACGAAGAGCGCCTTGACGACGGCGATGCTCATGGCGCCGTAGACATTCACCCACCAGGGGAGGGTGATGTGGAAGGTGTCGACGGCCCACTGCTCGGCCCAGGCGAAGCCGACGGTGAGGAAGGTGAAGAACAGGAGGATGGCGAGCACCGCGCGGAGCTGGAGCGGGCTCACGATGACGTGGCTCGCGTGCTGCCCGTGCGAGCCCGCGCCGTGGGGGTCGAGCTCGTTGAAGTCGGTGTTCGAGGCTGGGGCGTGGTGTGCCATGGGTGGGACCTGGGGGATCAGTGGACGAGGTACAGGAGGGGGAAGAGGAAGATCCAGATGAGGTCGACGAGGTGCCAGTAGAGGCCGGTGATCTCGACGCCGGCGTAGTAGGTTGGGCCGTAGTCACCGTTTCGGGACTTGAAGTAGACGCGGGCGATGAGGGCCATACCGATGAGGACGTGGGCGGCGTGGATGGCGGTGCCGCAGTAGTAGACGGCCCACCAGAGGGGGACGTGGGGATCGACGGCGAAGGGGTGATCGAAGAGTGCGCCCGGGCGTTTGCCGCCGTAGCCATCGACGTACTGGAAGAGGCCGAAGAGTGCGGTCTTTCCCTCGATGATGCTGGCGGTGTGGTGATGGAGGGCGGGGTCCCAGACGAGGAAGTAGCCGGACCACTTCGGGACGTATTCGAGGGCGAACTTGATGCCGACGAAGAGGAGCCCGCAGAGGAAGGTGACGATGAGGTTCAACTGGGCGCGCTTCTGCTGGTTGGTCTGGATGGCGTAGATGCTGGCGGCCATGGTGTAGGAGGAGATGAGGAGGACGGCGGTGTTGAAGGCGCCGATCTTCCAGTTGAGGGCGTGGGAACCCTCAGCCCAGGCCTGGGGGTAGAGGGTTCGGAAGATGGCGTAGGCACAGAAGATGCCGCCGAAGAGGAGCACCTCGGTGGTGAGGAAGAGCCAGAAGCCGAGCTTGCAGCCGTCGAACTCCTCGGCCTGTGAGCGCCAGTGGTGCCCGTGGACGTACTGCATCCACCTGGTCGCGGCGCCCTTGCCGGGGTGGGAATGTGGGTCGAGGGTGGTCATGGGATCATGTTCCGGGTGCGTCGTGGGAGGCTAGTGAGCGTCGGCCTTGGCGCGGGCGAGGTTTTCGGCTGGGATGGGGTAGTCCTTTGGATCCCAATGCGGCGGGACGGTGGTGTCGAAGTCGTAGGGCCCGTGGGTGACGATGGGTTCGTGGTCGAAGTTGTGCTCGCTGGGCGGGGAGTCGGCGAGCCACTCGAGCGTAAGGCCGCCCCAGGGGTTCTTGGGCGCCTTTCGGCCGGCCATGAGGCTCTGGGCGAAGACGAGGGCGTGGATGACGAAGCCGACAAGGAGGAGGAGCGAGCCGACGGTGGAGACCTGGTGGAGGATGGCGAACTCGTCGGGGTAGCTGGCGTAGCGGCGTGGCATGCCGCGGGTGCCGAGGAAGAACTGGGTGAAGAAGGTGACGTTGAACCCGACGAAGACGATGAGGGCGGCGATGGTGGCCCACCGCTCGTTGTACATCTTGCCGAACATCTTCGGCCACCAGTGGTGGAGGCCGGCCATGAGGGCCATGATGGTTCCGCCCATCATGACGTAGTGGAAGTGGGCGACGACGAAGTAGGAGTCGTGGAGGTGGAGGTCGGTGGAGAGGGTACCGAGGGGCAGGCCGGTGAGGCCGCCGATGGAGAAGAGGAAGAGGAAGATGAGGACGTAGACCATGGGGGTGGTGAGGGCGATGGAGCCCTTGTAGAGGGTCGAGATCCAGTTGAAGACCTTGATGGCGGTGGGGATGGCCACGAGGAAGGTGAGCGCTGAGAAGACGGTGCTGGCGACCTCGCTCATGCTGGAGAACATGTGGTGGCCCCAGACGATGAACGAGACGCCCGCGATGCCGAGGGATGAGAAGGCGATGGCGCGGTAGCCGAAGATCTTCTTCTGGCTGTGGACGGCGAGCACGTCGGAGATGATGCCCATTCCCGGGAGGATCATGACGTAGACGACGGGGTGGCTGTAGAACCAGAAGAAGTGCTGGTAGAGGACGGGGTCGCCGCCCTTGGCGGGGTCGAAGATGCCGATGTCGAAGACGCGTTCGAAGACGAGGAGGAGGAGCGTGATGCCGATGACGGGCGTGGCGAGGACCTGGATGACGCCGGAGGAGTAGACGGCCCAGACGAACAGGGGCATGTCGAACCAGCCCATGCCCGGGGCGCGGAGCTTGTGGACGGTGACGATGAAGTTGAGGCCGGTGAGGATGGAGCTGAAGCCGAGGATGAAGGCGGCGAGGACCATGAAGACGACGCGCCAGTGATGCGGGTCGGTGGTTGAGGAGTACGGGGTGTAGAAGGTCCAGCCGGTGTCGACGCCGGTGGCGAGGAGGGAGACGACGGCGAAGATGGATCCGAGGACGTAGATGTACCAGCTCAGGAGGTTGAGCCTGGGGAAGGCGACGTCCTTGGCCCCGAGCATGATGGGGAGGAAGATGTTTCCGAGGGAGGCGGGGATGCTCGGCACGATGACCATGAAGACCATGATGGCGCCGTGCATCGTGAAGAAGCGGTTGTAGATGTTGTTGCCCTCGGCGATGGAGGCGTCGGTCTTGCCGAAGACCTTGGGGAGGAGTTGCCCGCTGACGACGGAGGTGACCTTGACGCCGGCGGTGGGCGGTGCGGTTCTGGTCTCGGCGGCGAAGGTGCCGGAGACCTCCTTGCCGTCGACGGCGAGGGGCTTGCCCTTCATGTCGAGGACTTCGACCTTCTTGCCGGCGGGGATGGTGAGGGTGTCGCCCTGTCGGACTTCGGTGCCGTCCTTTTCGGTCCAGCGGACCATGTGCTTTCCGGGCTCGAGCTCGAAGGTTCGTCCGTCGCCAGTGGTGAGGGTCGAGGGGTTCATCACGGGCGCGACGAGCGGGCCTGAGACGGTGAGGACGACCTTCTCACGAACGGGGTGGACGAGCTCGAGCCGGACCGCGATGGCGGCGATGCCGCCGAGGAAGAACATGAAGAGGATGGCAAAGAGGTACATGACGCCGATCTTCTTGTGATCGACGGTGGTGGCCCAATCCACGATGTTCGTGAAGAGCGACCCCTTGGACGTGAGGTAGCTCCCGTGATGATGCTCGTGCCCGGACATGCTCGAACCTCCGTGGGCCGCGGGGCGGCGGGGGTGTTACTTCTTTTCGGACTTATTGCAGGGGGTGTCGTCCCCGCCCTTGGCGCTGATGGAACGCATGTAGGCGATGATGCCGTTGATGCGCTCGTTGGAGAGCTGGGCGAAGGAGGGCATGACGACGCCCTCGTAGCCCTTGACGATGGTGGCCTGTGGGTTGACGATGGACTCGCGGATGAAGTCATCGCAGGCGAGCACGGTGGAGCCGTTGGAGAGCGCGACCTCGCTGCCGTAGAGGTCCTTCCAGGTGGGCCCGGTGTTCTTGTCGCCGTTGACGGTGTGGCAGGAGGCGCACTGGGTCTTCCACATGAGCTCGCCGAGCTGCTCGGGCGTGAGAGAGCCCTCGCCGGCGGCCTCGAGCCACTTGTTCCATGCGGACTCCGGGATGACGCGGATGATCGCGGCCATTTCTGAGTGCATGTCGCCGCAGTACTCGGCACAGAAGACCCAGTGATCTTCGTAGGGCACTCCGGAGAGGGCGACCTTGACCTTGGAGGTCGCGTCGAAGGAGCCCGGGGCGACTTCGGGCATGCGCTTCTGGCCGGAGGGCTCGGCGACCTTGAACCACACGCTGGTGTAGCGGTTGGGCATGACGTCCTGCTTGACGCGGAAGTCGGGCACCCAGAAGGCGTGGATGACGTCGTTGGAGACCATTTTGAGGCGGATGGCCTTGCCGGCGGGGATGTACCAGACGGGGACCTGCTGCTGGCCGATGACGGCGGTTTCTGAGGCGACGGCGCCCTTGGGGTACTTGAGCTCCCAGGACCACTTTTTCCCGATGAGGTCCATGTCGATGGCGCCGGCTGGGGCGACCATGGTGTCGAGGTACCCGGAGAAGCCGCGGAAGAAGATGTAGACAAGGAAGAGGGTGGGCACGATGGTCCAGGCGATCTCGAGGGGGGTGTTGTGGGAGGTGCTGGCCTGGGCGATCTTCCCGGGGCGGCGGCGGTACTTGACGACCCACCAGCACATGAGGCCCATGAGGAGGACGAACCAGGCGACACAGAACCACCACAGCCACATGTACATGCTGTCGGTGTCCTTGCCGAACTCCGTGGCGGCGGGCGTGCGCATCCACCACTTGAAGGTGGGGTCTTCGGCGAGCGTGGCGAGTCGTGTGGTCATGGTCATGGGCGAACCCCGGAATGCCCGCCGGAAGCGCCGGCGGCATGGTCGGAAACAAGTCGAGATGCGCGGCGGCGTGCCCGTTCACCAAGGAAGAGCATGCCAATGAGGACACCGAGGCCGATGAGGGTGGCGCCGCCCCCCACCTGCATGACCCGGAGTGCCCGGAGGGTGTACTTCCCCAGGCTCGGATCGAAGACGTAGCAGAAGGCCATGATGCGCTCGCCGACGGTCGGGGTGAGCTTTCCCTCGGCGGCTTCGAGGATGGCGAGCTTGAGGTCGCGTGGCTCCTGGTCGTAGCCGTAGAGGTAGCGGCTGATCTTGCCGTCGGGCGTGATGATGAACTTGCAGACGGGGTGGGTGAAGTTGCCGTCGGGCATCTGCTTGTAGCGGAAGCCGACGGCGTCGGCGAGTTGGCGGGAGGATTCGGCGTCGGAGGAGTGGTAGATCCAGCCGCTGCGGACGGAGTCGGTGACGGGCTTGGCGAAGGACTTGAAGTAGAGTTCCTTCGCGGCGGCGGCGTCCTCGGTGGACTCTCTGGGGTCGAAGCTGAAGAGCAGCGTGCGGTACTCTGTTCCCGGGGTGTAGTCGATGCTGCCCATCATGCCGGCGGTCTTGGCCATGAAGATGTCGCAGACGACTGGGCACTTGTAGTAGACGAGGCCGAGAACGACGGGGCGGCTATCGCCCTTTCCGAAGTAGTCGCCGAGGGTGACCTTCTCGCCCTTGTCGTTGGTGAACTGGAGCTCGAGGGGGAGGGTGCGACCGATGTGCTCCTCGACGTCCACGCCGCGGAGTTGGTTGAGCGCTCGCTCGTCCTGCGCTGTGGCCGGGCTCGCGGAGGCGACCCCGAGCGCCGCCGCGAGGAGAACGAACCACCGGGATGTGCGTGAGAGTGGCGACATGGGGCTACTTGCGGTTCTGGTACTTGGAGACGACCTGGTCCATGGCCTGCTCGATGGGCAGTTGCACGGCGGCGCCGCTCGGGTCCTTTCCGGTTGCGAGGATGGCGGCGGTTCGGGCCTTCTCGCGGCTGACGTCCGCGCTCAGGGTGTTGGTCTCGATGCGCTGGGCCTTCATCCGCGTGACGGCGGAGGTGAAGTAGACGGAGATCACGACGATGACCGTGACCAGCGCGATCACCAGCAGCACGAACCACCTGGTGAGCGACATGGTGTTGACGACGGCGGCGTGCTCGTGCTGGGGCCGGCCTTCTTCGGGCGCGTGGTGGTGCCACGAGTCGGCGTGTTCGTGGGGAGCCGGGGTGTGTGCGTGATGGCCCATCGTGTGTGCTCGCTCGGGGTGCGCGGAGGGATCGGTCAGACGTAGTTGCGGTGGGCAAGGGCTTCGGGCATCCAGGGGTCACGGCGGGCCACAAGGCAGCTCGCGGAGACTCTGACGAAGAGGTATCCGGCGAGGACGAGCAGCGGCCCGAGGATCGCGATCACGTCCAGCCAGAGGGTCGGGGTGAGGGGGGGGGCGTGGTCCTCGGTCGCGTGGACCATGGGCCTCACGACCCAGTAGATGTCCACGACCTGAACGACGATCGCCCAGAGCCCCATGACGGTGAGGGCGGCGGGGCTCTTCTTGACGGGCCTGAAGAGGAGGATGAGGAAGGGAACGACGAAGTGCCCGAGCATGAGGAAGACGCCCATGCTCTTCCAGGGCTCGTTGTTCCGGTAGACGTAGAAGGCGGTCTCTTCGGGGATGTTGCTGTACCAGATGAGGAAGTACTGGAAGAAGGCGATGTAGGCCCAGAAGACGGTGAAGCTGAACATCAGCTTGCCGAGGTCGTGGAAGTGCTCGCTGGTCACGACACCCTTGAGCTTGCCGGCGCCGACGAGCCTGGCGAGAACGATGGCAACAAGGCCGGCGGCGGAGAACGCGGCGCCGGAGAAGTAGTAGACGCCCCACATGGTGCTGAAGAACTTGAAGTCCATGCTCATCAGCCAGTCGAATGAGGCGAAGGCCACGGAGAGCGCGAAGACCAGCATGCCCCAGGCGCTGGTGCGGCGGGCCTGGGCGGAGAGGGCTACATCGCCGGACTCATCCTGCAGGCGGCTGAGCTTGCAGAGGCGTCGGGAGAGGTAGGTCCAGATGACGGCGTAGAGGACGGCGCGGATCACGAAGAAGACGGGGAGGCCGCCGATGGGCTGGTTGAGATAGAAGAAGACCTTCTTGTGCTCCAGCAGCGGATCGCCGGCCATGTCGTGGCTGAGCCAGAGGAAGAGCTTGCCGTGGGTGAGCACCTCGATGAGCAGGGTGGGGAGGACGAGGAGGAAGGCGAAGGGGAGGAACGAGGCGACGTTCTCAAACTGGCGGCGGATGGCGGAGGCCCAGCCGGCGTTGGTGAGGTGGAACGCCATGATGAAGAAGAGCGACCCGAGGCACATGGCGAGGACGCTCATGGCGCCGACGTGGTAGGCGGCGAGCCACTGCTTGAGCGAGATGCCGCCGGCCCCGCTGAAGGCCGCGCCGGCGGTGGCGAGCGCACAGAGGGCGCCCGCCACGATGAGGGCCATCCCCAGGCCGCGCCCGCTCCCGTGCGCGAGCGTGAGGTTCGAGTCGGAAAGATCCGCATGCACGGCGGCGCTCATCGCGAGCCTCCAGTCGAAGAGGGTTGGGCGCCCCGTGCGGCCTGGAGGGCGCGGACGTAGGCCACGATCGCCCACGAGTCAGCCTCGGACATGGCGTGTCCGTAGGGGGGCATGGTGAACCCGCCGCTGCCGTCGGGCTTGGGCTTCCCGTGGCGGATGATGTTGAAGATGTACCCGTCCTTGGTCTGGGGCGCGCCCGGGGCGAGGAAGGCCGGGTTGTTGAGGTCGGCGGCGGCGGGGCTGTACTGGACGCCCACGACGCCCTTGCCATCGCCGAGGTAGCCGTGGCAGACGGAGCAGTAGATGTTGAAGCGTTCCTGGCCGCGGAGGAGGAGGGCCTTGTCCACGGAGATGGAGGCGGGGAGCTTTTCGATGAAGATGGGATTGCCGGCGGCGTCGCGTCCGGCGGTGCCTTCGAAGAAGGCGGGGTCATCCTTGAGGAAGCGGTCCCTCTCGGCGTTCCATGGGGTGGCCCAGGGGGCGTCGGAGGTGGTGGCGCGACGGCCGAAGGGGACGGCGCCGGCGGGGGGCTGCCTCATGGTGCGGCCATCCGCAAACATCTCGCTGCCGCCCTGCGGGGTCCACTTGAGTTGGGTGTCGAGGTCTGGGAAGAACTCGCGGGGGGGCGCGTCCTCGCGGTCGCCGCGACAGCCGGCGATGGTCGCGAGGGAGAGGATGACGAGGGTTGTGGAGAGTCGGTTGTTCATGCGTTCACCGGGGAGGTGCTTATTCCTCGACGAGTTCGATGCTGGTGGCGCCTGCCTTTTCGAGGAGCGCGCGGGTTGCGTCGGGGTCGAACTTGGCATCGCACGCCTCGATGCAGACGAAGAAGCGGTCGTCGCTGCTGGAGAGGAATCGCTCCTTCTTGAACAGGGGGTGATGCCAGCGGGGGAGGCCGTTTCGAGCGAGCATTCCGATGAGCGAGGTGAAGGCGGCGAAGAGGACGCCGAGCTCGAAGGTGATGGGGACGAAGGCCTGCCAGGAACTGAAGGGCTTGCCCTGGTGCATGAGCGGGTAATCAACGCCGGCCATCCAGTGCTGCATGAGGAACGCGAGTCCCGCGCCGGTGAACGCCATGAGGGCGACGAGCACCGGGAGCCTGGTGCGTTTCACGCCCATGGCATCTTCCATGCCGTGGATGGGGAAGGGCGTGAAGGTGTCCCACTTGGAGTAGCCGGCGTCGCGGACATGCTCCGCGGCGTGGTAGAGGGCCGCGGGCGTGGCGAACTCGGCAAGGATCCCGTGGATCGTCTCGCCCTGCTCTGTGACGTAGACCTTTCCAGTCGCGCGTGGCATGGGTCAGTGGCCTCCCTGGTGGTCGTCGTGATGATGGGGGCTGGCCTGCGGCATCACCGCCTTGATCTCCGCGATCGGGAAGACGGGGAGGAACCGGAGGAAGAGGAGGAACAGGTGGGTGAAGAGGCCGAGCGATCCGACGAAGATGCAGATGTCGACCGCGGTGGGGTGGAACATGCCCCACTCGCCGGGCAGGAAGGCGCGGTGGAGGCTGCTGACGATGATGACGAATCGCTCGAACCACATGCCGATGGTGACGAACACGGAGACGGTGAAGATGACGATGGGGGTGGTGCGGAGCTTCTTGAACCAGAAGAGCTGGGGGGAGATCACGTTGCAGGAGATCATGGTCCAGTAGGCCCACCAGTAGGGGCCGAAGGCGCGGTTCTGGAAGCAGTAGAGCTCGTACTCGTTGCCGCCGTACCAGGCGATGAAGAACTCCATGGAGTAGGCGAAGCCGACCATCATGCCGGTGAGCAGGAGGATCTTGGCCATGTTCTCGAGGTGGCGGGTGGTGACGAAGTCCTTCATGTTGGGGTAGAGCTCGCGTGCCGGGATGAGCAGCAGGAGCACCATGGCGAAGCCACCGAAGATGGCGCCGGCGACGAAGTAGGGCGGGAAGATGGTGGTGTGCCATCCCGGGAGGATGGAGGTTGCGAAGTCGGTGGACACGATGGAGTGCACGGAGAGGACGAGGGGCGTCGAGATGCCGGCGAGGACGAGGTAGGCGGCCTCGTAGCGGTGCCAGTGACGGCTGCTGAATCGCCAGCCCAGGGAGAGGAAGCCGTAGACCCTGGCGCGGATGGTGTCGACGCGGATGGGGATGAAGGGGAGGAGCATCGCCCCGCCGTCCGGGCTGGCCCGGAGGCGCTTGTCGGCCCGGTCGCGGAGGGTGGCGAGGTCGGGGACCATTCCCATGAACCAGAAGAGGAGTGAGACGGTGCCGTAGGTGGAGACGGCGAAGACGTCCCAGAGGAGGGGGCTGCGGAAGTTGGGCCAGATGGCGTTGGCGTTGGGGATGGGGAAGAGCATCCAGGCCATCCACTGGCGGCCGACGTGGATGCCGGGGAAGGTGGCTGCGCAGATGACGGCGAAGATGGTCATCGCCTCGGCGGAGCGGTTGACGGCGGTGCGCCACTTCTGCTTGAGGAGGCAGAGGATGGCGCTGATGAGGGTTCCGGCGTGACCGATACCGATCCAGAAGACGAAGTTGGTGATGTCCCAGGCCCAGTCGACCTGGTTGTTGAGTCCCCAGGTGCCGATGCCGGTGATGACGAGGTAGAGGATGAACCCGCCCATCATGGCGGCGAGGAGGCCGGTGATGGCGGCCATGGGGTGCCACCAGCGTGGCGGCTTGTTCTCCGCGTAGCCGCAGATGATGTCGGTGACTTCACCGAAGGATCGGTTGTTGAGGACAAGCGGCGGACGGACGCCGGGGGTGTCGATGAGGGTGCCGTCGCCGTGTGCGGCGTCCCCGTGGTGCGGGGGCTTCGGGGCGGGGCTGAGCCCGGCGAGCCTCTTTGCGGTGATCTCGTCGGGGTGCGGGTGGGTGGTCATGCCATGCTCCCGGGGAGAACGCGGAGGCTGAGCGCGTAGCCGCGGTCTTCGGCGTGCTTGCTGGGGTCGACGAACGAGTGTGGCTGGTCGTGTGCGTGGTCGTGGCCTTCGTGCCCGCCGTGGTGGACGGGGGACTCATCCCAGAGGTGCTTTCGCTCCTCGTCGCAGAGGGCGGGGTTGGGGTTCATGATGCGCACCATGTGGGTGACGCGGGGACGGGTGTTGAGATACCCGAGGAGGGCGTAGTTGCGAGCGTGGCGGCGGGTGTGAGCGACCTTGCTGCCCTTTCGGACGCCGGCCTTGGCGAAGGGCTCTGCCTCGTCGGAGCGGTACTCGGTGTCGAGGTCGAGCATGTCGCCGAAGGTGATGGCGTCGGAGGGGCAGGCCTGCTGGCAGGCGACCTGGAAGAACCCGTCGGGGATGTGGGGCAGGTCTTTGAGCTTGGTCTCGATGCGAGCGCCGTTGATGCGTTGGACGCAGAAGGAGCACTTCTCCATCACGCCGCGCATGCGGACGGTGACGTCGGGGTTCTTCTGCATGCGTTCGAGCTCGGAGATCTTCTCGCGGAGGCGAGGCGGGACGAGGTTGATGTTGATGCGGTTGTGGGCAGGGGAGCCGTTGGGGCCAACGCCCTGGCCGGGGACGGCGCCGCCGATGGAGTCGATGGTGTCCTTGCCGGCGTAGTCGCCGTTGAAGGCGAGCTTGCCGTACTCGAAGAAGTTGTATCTGCGGACCTTGTAGGGGCAGTTGTTGGCGCAGTACCGCGTGCCGATGCAGCGGTTGTAGGTCATGTAGTTCATGCCCTCGGGCCCGTGGACGGTGGCGTTCACCGGGCAGACGGTCTCGCAGGGGGCGTTCTCGCAGTGGACGCAGCAGACCGGCTGGTGGAGCATGGCCTGGGGGTTGTCGAAGTCGCCGGTGAAGTAGCGGTCGACGCGCATCCAGGTCATCTCTCGGCCCTTGGCGACTTCCTTTTTGCCGACGACGGGAATGTTGTTCTCGCTCTGGCAGGCGATGGTGCAGGCGCCGCAGCCGGTGCAGAGGGTCTGGTCGATGGTCATGGCCCACTGGGACCGCTGCGAGAACTCCGGCGCCTTGCCCTTGGGGGAGGCGGCGACGTCACGCGGATCCGGGTCGCCCGGGCTGCGGTTGAAGGGGTTTTTGTAGATGGAGACGTTGGCTGGGGTGTGGGCGAGCTCGCCGAGCTGCTCGCCGAAGCCGAGTTCCTTCTGCGTGCCGTAGAAGGTGTCGGTCATCTTCTCGATGTGCCCGCCGAACTTCTTCCAGCGGGGGAGGTCGACGGCGCGGACGATGGCGGTGCGGCCCTCGAGCGACCAGTGGTTCTGGGTGCTGGCGATCATGTGTTCGCCGGCGACCTTCGCGGCGGTGGCGCCGGAGGCGGCGAGTGCGCCACCGGACGGGCGGGCGGCGTAGAAGTTCACGCCCACGCCGTCGGCGACCCGACCGCTGACGGTTCGGCCGAAGCCGAGCTTCACGAGCACGGTGTTGTCGGCCATGCCCGGCATGATCCAGACCGGGGAGATGACCTTGCCGCCGCCCGGCACGGTGAGTTCGGCCATGGCGGCCATGGGGTACTTGGGCTTGGTGTAGATCTGGCTTGGGTCGTGCGCGTCGAAGGCCTGCGGGAGCAACCCGAGGGCCTCTGCGGTCTTGGGGCTCATGAGCGCCGGGTTGTCCCAGACGGTGCGGGTCCCGGTCTCGGGGAGCTCGTGCAGCCAGGCGCAGGAGGCGAATCGTCCGTCGGAGACGTGGCCGACGCTGAAGGCGACATCGAGGGACTGGGGCGTGGGCATCGCGCCCACGGCGAGTCCGCCGACGGCGGAAGCGACCGCGTCGAAGTTCACGGCGGGCTTCTGGAGCGGGCCGCCGGTGCCGGCGAGGAGGCCGTCGTGGAGGGCCCGGCGCCAGGCCTTTTCGAAGTCGGTCCCGCCCACGCGGAGCCCGGTGCGCCAGTGATCGCGGACGATCTGGTGCCCGCTGACGACGGCGTGGCCGATGTCGTTCGAGGCGAGGAGGGTGAGGAACTCGAGCTCGCTGAGGGCGGGCTCGTAGATGGGGGCGATGACAGGCTGGACGGGCGAGAGCACGCCACGGGCGTCGAGGGCATCGCCCCAGCTCTCGAGGTAGTGCGCGGAGTTGAGGGACCAGGTGGAGGCGGCGGCGGTCTCGGTGGACTCGACGGAGAGGGTGACCGTGTTGGGGACCTTGGCCCAGGCGCCGGCGAAGTCGAGGTCGCCGGGCGCGTCGTAGGCGGGGTTTGCGCCGACGCACACGAGGGTCTTGATCTGCCCGGCCTTCATCTTCGCGGTGAGCGCGGCGAGCCCCTTGGCCGAGTCGGCGGCCTCGTCGGCGGTCATGGGCGAGTAGGAGACGGCGGAGCCGATGGCGCCGATCGCGCTGTTGATGGCGGCGACGAGGGCGTGCACCGCGGCGGGCTGGGAGGGCCCCGCGAGGACCACGGCCTTGGCGTTGTTGGCGGGGGAAGCAAGGTCCTTGGCGCACTCTTCGAGGAAGCGTCGGGCTTCACCGGAGAGATCGGCACCCTCGGGCACCTTGACGGCGGCGGCGGCCTGAGCCACCTTGGCGAAGCCGGGGCCGGCGGAGGCCGCGATGAACTTGGCGAGTTCGACGGCGAAAGCGGTCACGCGGGAGGGCGCAAGGCGGAGGCGGTGGTCGGCCTGGCCGCCGGTGCCGGAGAACCCGCTCTCGACGGCGTAGAGGCGGGACATGTCGTCGTCGGTGGAGAAGATCTCGCGGGACCTGGCGAACCCTCTGGCGTTGGTGAGCTCGCAGGGCTCGAACTGGAGGAAGTCGCGGTCGAGTGAGAGGATGACCCTCGAGGTCTGCTTGGAGAGGTTCAGGACCTCGTGCATCGGGGCGCCGAAGGCGATGCGTGTGCCCTCGACCATCGACGCGGACTGCGCCGGCGCCCAGTCGACCCACTCGGCCTTGGGGAACTTGCGTTTGAGCGCGTCGCAGGCGGCGCGGCGGGAGGGGCTGGAGCTCTTGCCGACGATGAAGGCGAGGCCCTCGCCGGTGCTCTGGCCGAAGTGAGGGCCGGCCCAGGCGCGGAAGTCGTCCCAGGTGGCCTCGATGCGGCCGCGAGAGGGGTTGTTGTAGACAGGGGACTTGAGGCGATCGGGGTCGTAGAGACCCATGATGCTTGCGAGCGCCCAGATGGAGCACTTGCCGTTGTTGGCGGGGTGGAGGGGGTTTCCTTCGATCTTGGTCGGGCGTCCCTCGTGGGTTTCGACGAGGAGGCCTTCGGCACCGCCATCGGGCCGGACGAAGCTGGTGGCGTAGAAGAGGGGCCTGCCCGGGACGACGTCCTCGGGGACGACCTTGGAGTACGGGAGGATCTTGTGATCGGGGCGGCGGCACCCCGGGATGGTCGCGGCGCCTGCGAGGGCCAGCGACGCGCTCATGATCTTGAGGAACTCGCGGCGCGACTCGCCGCCCTTGGCGCTGCCGGCCTCGGAGAGGTCGATCGCCTCTCGCGTGACAAGCTCGCCCATTCCGGAGGGGAACTCGCGCTCGAGCCAGTCCCTGAACTCGCCGTTGTCGGCGAGGTCCTCCGGGGACCGCCAGACGCGTTGGCCGTTGACGGTGCCCGCGCGGCGCGGGAACTCTGCCAGCTGGTCCTTGCCCGGGAGTTGCTTTTCACCGGAAGTCGTCGAATGGCATTGGTCGTGTGTCATGGCGCTCGCACGAGTGAGAGAAGTGGCTGATGTCTCGGACGTGGTGCTGGGGTCTGTCTCGCCGGGACGGGCGACGCCGCCGGTCCCTCGCGCCGCCTAGTAGTGGCACGCGCCGCAGTTCTGGGGCGGTGCCTGCAGCAGAGAATCGACGAGCTGCTCGGCGGAAGCCTTCGCGGCCGGGTCTCCGGAGGTCCGGAGGGTCATCTGATCGTGGACCCACTGGAGGTCGGTGACCTTGTCCTTGGGCACGAGCGCCGACGCGGGGTCGCGGTGGCAGTCGAGGCACCAGCTCATGGAGAGCGCCTCGGCCTGGAAGACGACGGGCATGGTGTCGATCCGGCCGTGGCAGGAGAAGCAGCTCACTCCGGCGTTGAGGTGGACGCTGTGCGGGAAGTTCCGGACGTAGTCGGGGAGCTTGTGGATCCGGCGCCACTCGATGGTGGCGTCCTTGGCGAAGGCCTCGCGGATGAACTGGGTCTTTTTGGCGTGGGGGCCGTTGGGCTCGGAGCTCTGGAGGGTGAGGCTGCCGTCCTGGTGGCAGCCGTAGCAGGTGGCCACGTTGGGGATGTTGGCCTCGGCGCTCTCCTCGATCTTGGTGTGGCAGTACCTGCAGTCCATTCCGAGCTTGCCGGCGTGGATCTGGTGGTTGAACCCGCCGCCGGGTTGGGTGGGCATGTACCCGACGCGATAGAACTTGGGCGTCGCGTAGTACCAGAACCCGCCGACGACGGTGACGCCGCCGAGGAGCGTGCCGACAGCCGCGACGGTCGGGAGGACGTTCATCCACTTCGGAAAGATCACCGACAAAGCCGGCCTCCTTGGCTCTGGTAGCCCCTTGGGCCCACACACGCGACCGAACCCCTGCCGTCCGAAAACGAACCCCTCCGGACGGGGCACAGCATACAGACTCCGAGCGAGCTTTTCCTGTAGAACCGCAATTGGGCCAGATTGGGGCTACGCTGTCAAGTGACGGTTCCTGCCAGACCGTAAATGAGACTCGTTCTCAGCGGGGCCCGTCAGGTCCGCCTAGCCCACCATCAGATAGAAGGTAGGTCAGATGACTCCACACTCCGGCGACTCGAGTTCAGCGTCCCAGTTCGGCGCGATTCTGGCGAACGGGTTTGCGGCGGCGGTCGCGCTGTGGACCGCCTGGTTCTTCACGCACCTCCCGTGGCTCGGGCTCGCGGAGTCTGTTTCGCTCCCGATGGTGGTCGCGGTCTGGTTTGTGGCTGCGGCGCTCACGGCACGGCGCGTGGCTCCTGGGAATCGGCTCAAGGTCGGGGCGGGCTCCGGGCTGGTCACGGCGCTGCTCGGGCTGGCGATCGTCGGCTCGAAGCTGCGTCCGGCCCAGACGGTGGCGGGGACGCCGGAGGCGGACCTGGTGCCCCAGGCGTGGATGATCTGCGTCGCGTTCCTCGGCGCGGGGTGCGTCATCGGCCTCCTGGCATCCGCGATCGTTCTGAAGGCGAAAGCGTCGGAGGGGCCGGCGAACTGGCTCGGGCGTCTGGCGATCTGGGTGACGATTTCGGTAGCCCCGCTGATCTTCGTGGGGGGCCTGGTGACCAGCACGGGCTCGGGCCTGGCAGTGCCGGATTGGCCGAACACGTTCGGGACCAACATGTTCCTTTACCCGATCGGCCCGCGGGCTCCTGGGGGCGTGTTCCTGGAGCACTCGCACCGGCTCTTCGGCACATTGGCGGGGACCGGGGTTCTGATCCTGGCGCTCTGGACCTGCCTGCGGGGCGCGGCGGCCTCGCTCCGCACGCGGTTCCTGTGGGTGTTTGGCGTCACGCTGGTCGGCGTGCTGGCGATGCTCGGGCTCCGCATTTCCGCGGCGGAGGGCACGCTCGCGGCCCGGTGGGGTTCTGAACTGGCGTTGGCGCTCACACTCGCCGGGATCGGCGTCGCGGCGGGGGTCGTGGTTTCTCGCACGCCGCCGGGCGACCGCTGGGTGCGAGTCTGGTCGCTGGTTCTGCTTGCGATCATCGTCATCCAGGGGTACATGGGTGGCGTGCGGGTAGAGGCGAGGAACCAAGGCCTCGCGATGGTCCACGGGATCGCGGCGCAGGCGCTGGTTGGCGGGCTGGCGATGCTGGCGACGTACCTGTCGACCGCATTCAGCTCACTGCCGGGCGGCGGCGGGTTCGAGAACACCCGGCGTGCCCGGGCACTGGCGACGGCGGCGATGCACTCGCTGCTGCTGCAGTTGGTGCTGGGGGCGTGGTACCGCCACTTCCCGAGCCCGCACGTGCTGTGGACGCACGTGGTGTTCTCGGTCGTGGTGTCGATCGCGGCGATGCTCGCGGGGTTCGCGGCGGGGGGCATCCGGGGAGAGGATGCGGCGCATCCGGCGGCCAGGGGGGCATCGAGGCTGGGGGTCGCGGTGGGCGTGGTGGTGGCCTTCCAGTTCATCCTGGGCTGGATCGCGTTCATGGCGCGGGGTGATACGAACTCCGTGGAGCCCGTGCGGGCGCTGCTGCGGACCGCGCACCAGGCGAACGGGGCCCTGCTGATCGGCCTGACGGCGGGGCTGTTCGTGCTGGTTCGGGGCATTCATCGGTCGGGGCAGGAGAAGGCCGGGAGCGCAGCTCGCCAATAGGGGATTTGCGCTCCGGTTGAAAGCCGATAGACTGGGCCGGACTGCAATGTTCCGGCCGACGGCTCGTTGAGCGGTCGGTCACCCGCGGAGGCCCCGTCATGGCTCAGCCTGCTGTCCCGTCGAAGCCTGCCCGGGCTTCACCCGTCAATCCGGAAGACCGGATCGAGAACTCGCTGCGGCCGGTGCGCAAGGCGGACTGGTCGTACGAGCATGCGCGGCACCTCTTGTGGCGTGCGGGGTTCGGCGGGGATGAGTCGCAGGTGAGGTGGCTCGCGGAGATCGGTCCCGAGAAGGCGGTGGACGCCCTGCTGAATGTTGAGAAGGTGCCGACGGAGGCCGTAAAGGCGGATCAGTTCGACGGGAGGATCATCTCGCCGCCGAGCGAGGAAGAGCGGCAGATGGCGCGACGGGCGCAGCAGATGCAGGACGAGGACACGCTTGCGCGCATCAGACTGGAGCGTCAGCGGCGGGAGCGCGAGGACCGGCTGCAGATGAACGAGGTGCAGAAGTGGTGGCTGAGGCGGCTGATCGAGACGCCGCGGCCGCTCGAGGAGAAGATGACGCTGTTCTGGCACGGGCTGCTGGCGACCAGCTTCCGCACGATCGAGAACAGCTACCACATGTTCGTGCAGAACCAGCTCTTCCGGAAGCACGCGTTGGGGAGCTACGCGGAACTGCTGACGGGGCTGATCCGCGACCCGGCGATGCTGGCGTACCTGGACAACAACGACAGCCGTCGGAACAAGCCGAACGAGAACCTGGCCCGGGAGATCATGGAGCTGTTCTCGCTGGGGATCGGCAACTACACGGAGGAGGACATCAAGCAGGGCGCCCGCGCCCTGACGGGGTACACGTTCGAGGACGATGAGTTCCGGTTCCAGAAGAACAACCACGACACGGGGACGAAGACGATCCTGGGGCAGACCGGGACATGGACGGGGGATGACTTTGTACGGATCATCCTGGATCAGCAGGCGTGCGCGAAGTTCATCACCCGCAAGCTGTACAGCTATTTCGTTGCGGACGTGCCGCCGGACGAGCGTGGCGGCGACAAGGACCTGGAGCCCGCGCAGCGGACGGTGCTTCGGCAGCTGGCGGACGCGTTCCGGGGGGGGCGGTACGAGCTGAAGCCGGTGCTGAGGCGGCTGTTCCTTTCGGAGCATTTCTACGAGCCGCGTTTCCGCAACGACCAGATCAAGAGCCCGGCGATGCTTGTGGTAGGGGCGGTGCGATCGCTGCGCACGCCGGTGCGAGACCTTTCCATCCTGAACGACGCGATGGACCTGATGGGGCAGAAGCTCTTTTATCCGCCGAGCGTGAAGGGGTGGGACGGCGGGCGATCGTGGATCAACACGAGCACGTACTTCGTTCGGCAGAACGTGCTGGCGTTCCTGATCGCGGGGAAGAAGCCGCAGGGCTATGACGCGACGGCGGACTCGCAGCCGTATGACTCGCTGGCGTTGCTGGAGCCCTATCCGAAGGATTCGGGGGTCGGGCGGCGCGAACCCGGGCCGGTGGCGGAGGCTCTGCTGAGGCTGACGCTGGGCTGGGCGCCGGAGGGGCCCAAGGCGACGCTGGTGGAGTACGTGGCGTCGCAGGAAGGTGTGGTGGACAACCGGACGGTGACGGGCATGCTGCTGCTCATCACCACGATGCCTGAATACCAGTTGTGCTAGGCGGCCACGCAACGACCGAGAGGATCCATTCATGTCCCAGGCCAACCCGTACACGCGTCGCGAGTTTCTGAGGGGCGGGCTGATCATGGCCTCCGCCGCGGCCACGCTGCCAACGTTTCTGAACGCCTCCGCGCTCGCGATGCACCGAGCCTTCGGGGGGCTCTCGTCGGTGCCGGGGGTTCCGGACGAGCGGATTCTGGTGGTGGTGCAGCTCTCGGGCGGCAACGACGGGCTGAACACGGTGGTGCCCTACGGCTTCCAGGAGTACTACCGGGCGCGCCCCGGGATCGGCATTCCCGAGAAGGACGTGCTGAAGCTCTCGGGAGCGGAGGGCGTGGGACTGCACCCGCAGTTGCGGCCCCTGATGGAGATGTACGACGAGGGGCTGGTCGGCGTGGTGCAGGGCGTGGGTTACCCGAACCCGAATCGGTCTCACTTCAAGTCGATGGACATCTGGCACACGGGCGACACGAGCGCGACGGGGGACGGGTGGCTGGGGAAGTACTTTGACTCCGAGTGCGTCGGGTTCGGGAAGGGGGAGAGCGGCACGGCCGAGGCGCCGGCGGGCGGCCCCCCGGGCATCGCGATCGGGCGGAGCGCCCCGCTGGCGATGCAAGGACGGAAGGTGATGCCGGTGTCGTTCGAGAGCGTGGACCTGTTCCGCTGGGCGGGGCAGGACATTCACGAGTCCCTGCGCGGCCCGTACGACGCGCTCAACCGGCGAGAGACCGGGGAGGGGCAGGCGGCCAGGGCCGATTCGAACGCGGCGTTCCTGATGCGGACGTCGCTGGACGCGCAGGTCTCGAGCGACATGATCCGAAAGGCGGTCGCCAACCGTCCCTCCACGCAGTTTCCGCAGACCGACCTCGGGCGGCAACTCGCGATGGTGGCGAGCATGATCCGGGCCGGGTTGCGCACGCGGGTGTACTACGTGAACCACGGCGGTTTCGACACGCACGCGGGGCAGGGCGGCAGCAACGGGCGCCACGGGCAACTCCTCAACCAGCTCGCGGCGTCGCTGAAGGCGTTCTACACCGAGCTGAAGGCGCAGGGGAACGACGCGCGCGTCATGACGATGTCGTTCTCTGAGTTCGGGCGTCGCGTGGGGCAGAACCAGTCCGGGGGCACGGACCACGGAACGGCGGCCCCGATGTTCCTCGTCGGCCCGATGATCCGGCGTGGCGTGATCGGTGAGCACCCGTCGATGCGTGACCTGGATTCGGGCGACCTCAGGTACGCGATCGACTTCCGGAGCGTCTACGCGGGAATCCTGGAGGGCTGGCTCCGGGCACCAAGCAAGGACGTGCTGGAGGGGAACTACCGCGCACTGCCGGTGCTGGCTCAGAAGGCCTGACGGCGGCGCCGACGTCCGGAGGCGGCGGCCGCCGCCATGAGCAGGCTGGCGGCGCCGGGGCTGGGGATGAGGAACTGGAACGAGTAGTCCTGGGACAACTCGTCGCCGATGGAACTGGTCTCGGTGTGGTACTGCAGGCGGTACATGCCGGGCAGGAGATCGCCGGACAGGTCCAGCGTATCGATGGGGTTGACGTCGGTGAATCGGAAGATCTCGGCCCCGGTGGAGAGGTTTTCGAACTCGAGCTCGAACTCGTCGCCGGGGAGATGTCGCATGTCGAGGTTCGACCCCAGGGCTCGGAAGGGGGTCGGGGCGGTGAGTTCGAAGGTGACATCGAGGAGGAACATGGCCTCGCCGAAGACGTTCTCGGGGTCACCGCCGGGCCCGATGCGGATGCCGCCCTGGGTGGTGAAGTTTCCGGCGGCGACGATCGCGTTGAAGTCGATGAAGCAGGAGATGGAGGACCGGCCCCGGTTGCGGCGGAAGATCTGGTTGAGGTCGGTGAAGCCCGTGTCCGCATCGAGCGTGGCAACGAAGCCGGAGAAGTCCGGCGCGGACTGCGAGAGCAGGTTGGCGTCGGCGGCGGTCTGTACCTGAGTCACTCGGTTCTGCGCGTGGAAGATGACATCGGCCATCGCGAGGGGCGCGAGGGCCGACGCGGCGACGACGCCCAGTGTGCGGCACATGGTCTTCATGGACTTCCCTCAGCCCCCGGGAGCTCGCGGCAGGCCAACCCGCCATGCATGCGGCTCTGACCTGTAAAGTGCCTCACGATTCGGGGGAGTGCCAGCAAACTGGAGAGATTTCTCGCGGGGCCGCTCGAACAGAGCCCGATCAGGGGCGTGGGGAGGGTGTGGAGAGCGTGCGGCACCAGTTCCGCCAGGCAAAGTCCTCGATGTGGGCAGGGGGCCAGCCG
This sequence comes from Leptolyngbya sp. PLA1, assembly GCA_021405315.1. Lineage (GTDB taxonomy): Bacteria > Planctomycetota > Phycisphaerae > Phycisphaerales > UBA1924 > RI-211. The sequence goes on along the minus strand of QWIH01000008.1, from coordinate 103,710 downwards.
GCCCGGCGCAGGGCATCGGCCAGCCGCCAGAGGTCGGCGGGCCGATCGATGCCGGCGGGGAGTCTCGTGGCGCTGAAACCGCCGTCGGCGTCGGATCCGAGGCCGACGTGGAGGTGAGAGCCGGTGAGCTCGCAGACGCGCTGGACGTGTGCCAGCACGTCATCGATCCTCGCCCGCTGATCCTGGGGCGAGCCCCTGAGGAGGAAGGACGAGTAGAGGTTGACGCCGATGACGCCGCCCCGCCTGGCGATCTCGCGGATGGCGGCATCGGTGAGGTGCCGCTGGAGGTTTCGCGGATCGTCGGGGCGGGCGAGGAGGGCGCGGCAGTTCGAGTGAGAGGCGATGACTCGGGCGGGGGTGAGCTCGAGCAGATCGTGGAGCGCGCGATCCGAGAGGTGGGAGGCATCGTGGAGAACACCGAGCCGATCCATCTCGCGGGCGAGGTCACGGCCGAGGGGTGAGAGGCCGGGGCCGGGGCCCGCCTCCGCACCGTTCCCCTGCGCGTAGCGTGATCCGCGCACCCAGGCGAGGCCGACGGCGCACACACCCCGCTGAACCCACCAAGCCAGTTCGCCGGGGTCGCGGATGGGATCGGCGTTTTCCATGAGGAGCCCGACGTGCAGGCCCGGCAGTCTGGCGAGCCGGGCGGCGGCGCGGTCTGGGGGATGGGGCTCGAACTCCCCCACTCCCATGCCACCACGGGTCAGCCCTGTTCCGGCCGGGGTGAGAAGCGCCTGAGGGAGATCGATCGAGAGGAGCCCTCGCTCCGCGAGCGTGAGGTAGACCTCGAGCTGCGCCCGGCCTCGTCGGTGCGCTCCCTCGGGGTCGCCCTCGCGGTACTCGAAGGGTTCGAGCGCCGGGGCGTCCGCGCCGCGGGGTTCGGTGAAGATGGTGGCGAGCGCGAAGCGCACGCGCCCGTCGGCGAGGGAAGGCAGGGTCACGGCCGCGGGAGGGTGGGGCCCCTCGGCACCGCTCGGGAGCCCCCCGAGTGGCTTGGCGAGGTCTCTGCCGGAGACGGCGAGGTAGGCGAGGTCGAGGTGGGCGTCGAACCACCAGGCGGGGGTGTTGAGCGTGCGTTCGGGCACGGGACTACTTGAGGGGGCGGACCTTGATGTTCCGGAACCAGACGGGGTCGCCGTGGTCCTGGAGCGCGATGTGCCCGCTGCTGCGGAGGCCGTAGTCGGGCATCTTGGTGAACTTGCTGGCGGCGAGAGCCTGCTTGTACTCGTCGGAGGCGGTGTCGATATCGATGATCTTGAACCCGTTGAGCCAGTGTTCGAGACGGGAGCCGTCGGCGATGATGCGGACGCGGTTCCACTCACCTGCGGGGCGAGCGACGTCGACGGCGGCGGGGAACATGTCGTACATGCAACCCGCTCGTGTCTTGGGCTTCTTGCCGTCGGCGTGGCGGGCGTTGTCGAGGATCTGGCACTCGCGGCCGGTCTCCCACGGATAGCCGTGGTCCTCGGTGGCGCGGTACATGATGCCGCTGTTGCCGCCCGGGCCCACCTTCCATTCGAGGGTCAGTTCGAAGTCACCGAACTGTGTGTCGGTGGCGATGTCCCCGCCCGACTTTCCCGGGGCGAAGGTGAGGCAGCCATCGGAGGCGGACCAGCCGGACCCCGGGGCCTCCTTTTTGCCCCAGGCGTGCCAGCCCGCGAGCGACGAGCCGTCGAAGAGGAGCGACCAACCCGCGGAGGCTTCATCTGGGGTGAGGACGTTGTGGGTTCGGGCGTCCTGGAGCTGGCCTGGGATCGTGACGTCGCCGGTGGCGGCCCACTCGGCGGCCCTGGCGATGAGGGCCTTGAAGTTGGGGTCGCAGACGATTTCCTTGGAGGCGTCGTCGCCCGTCCAGACGTGCCCGAGGGGGGTCGCAAAGACTCGTCCGTCGCCGTAGGCAAGGGAGATCGCCATGGGCTCGAAGGCGCCGGTGCCGCCGGAGTCCTTGCTGGACATGGCGCGTGCGAGCAGGGTGTAGGGGGCCTTCTGGGGGTTGGTGAGGCCGTGGTAGAGCTCGTCGCGGTGCGCGGTCATGGCGGGGAGGCCCTTGAGCACGGGATGATCCGCCTGCACGAACTCGACGTGGAACTCGTGGATCTTCCCGTGGCCGGCCCCCTCGCGCCACATCAGGCCGAGCATTTTCTCGTACTCGGCCCAGCCCCTGAAGGCGTTGTTGGCGGCGTGGACCGCGACGACGCCGGTGCCGGCGGAGACCGCGCGGAGGAAGTTGGCTTCTGCGTCGGGGCCCCAGCGTTTGCCCGAGCCGCCATCGTTGAAGTCGAGGACGATGACCTTGAAGCCGGCGAGGAAGCCGGGTCTGGCGAGGTCGCTCGCGGGGTCGTCCGTCACGGTCACGCGGAAGCGGCCGGTGGAGTCGAGGGTGTCCGCGAGGAGACGGCTGGTGTACTGCCAGTTGTGATTGTTCTGCCCGGTGACCACGAGCGCCGGGATGGGCTGGGCCTGCACGAGCAAGGCCGCCGCGATCGCGTGAATCATGCGAGATACTCCTGAGTCAGGCCGCGGGCATCGTACCACAGCGGCGGGGCGGGCTCACTCGGGGCGGACGTACTCGATGGCGGCGACGGTCGCGTCATCTTCGAGCGAGGGGACGCCGGCGAACCTGTCGAGCTCTCGCATGACGAGTGCGACGTCTTCCTGCGCCGAGCGGCCGACGAGCACCGCGTCGAGGAGTCGCTCTCGCCCGAAGGGCTCGCCGGCTGGGTTTCGCTGCTCCACGATGCCGTCGGAGTAGACGACGATCTGATCGGTGGTCTGGAGCCTGTAGTGCTGGTCGTGGTAGACGGTGTCGGCATCGATGCCGACGGGGATGCCGCGGAGGTCGCCTTCGAGGCGGGCGTGCGAGCGGTCGTCGGCGGGCTGGAGGAGGAGCCAGAGGCCGTGCCCGGCATCGCAGTAGGACATCTGCCCATCCGGGCGGATGAGCCCGACCCAGAGTGAGAGGAAGCGGCCTGCGAGGGGTCGGCTGGCGAGGTATCGATTGAGGCGGGTCACGGCGGAGGCAGGCCCGTCGTCGGGCGCCAGGCGGAGGAGCTCGGCGTTGAGGAACGACTGCGCGGAGGCCATGAGCATGGCGGCGCCCACGCCGTGCCCCGCGACGTCGCCGAGACAGAAGACGGCGCGGCCGTCGGGAAGGAGCACGGCGTCGAAGAGGTCGCCGACGACAAAGCTGCCGGGGCGGCTGACCATGGCGTATCTTGCGGGGCCGATGACGCCTTGGGAGGGTGGCAGGATGCTCTGCTGGACCTCACGGGCGGCGTCGAGCTCTGACTGGATGTCGCGCTGGCGGCGTTCGAGGGCTGCACGCTTGATGTTGGCGAGGGCCAGCCCGAACGCCGTCGCCAGCGCCTCGCAGAATCCGGAGGCGTCGGCGCGGACGTGCGCCTCTCCGCCCCGTGAGTCCATGTAGAGATACTCGGTGATCGAGCCGGCGACGACGACGGGGACGCACATGGCGGAGTGAACCCCCGCGCCGGCGAGGCTGTCGCTGATGTTCGCGTTGGCGGTCGTGCTGAGCACGACGGACTCGCCGGCGTCGGCCTGCTCGATGAGTGTTCGGCTGAAGGAGATCGGGGAACGGTCGTCGGGGCTGGCGCGGTGTTCGGCGACAACTCCGACGGTGCCGAGCGGGCCGGCGAGCCGTCGGAGCACGGCAGCACGCGGGTAGCCGCTGCCGGCGACGGCGAGTTCGAGCACGGTCCGGGCGGCGTCGTCTTCGTCCTTGGCGGCGCCGAGGCGGCCGATGCATTCGGAGAGCAGCCTGAGTCGGCGGTCGGTCCGGCCGGTGCCGTCGGTGCTGCCGGCCCGGTCGATGCGTTGGGATTTGACGCCGGCGTCGTCGACGGTCTTGGCCGCCCGCGTGCGGGCCTCACCCTCGACGACTCTGAAGGCCCAGGGCCCGACGCGGAGGAGGTCGCCGCTACCGATCGGCGCCGGGGTGTCCTTTGGCAATCTGACGCCGTTGAGAAAAGTACCGGCCCTGCTGGATTCGTCGGTAACGAACCAGGTCCCTCGCTTGTGGAGGAGTGAGGCGTGGCGTCTGGAGACGTCGTCGCTGAGGAGGCAGATTTCGCACTCGGTGGCGCGCCCGAGCCTCGTGGTTCCGTCCGCCCGCACGGTGAAGGGGCCGATGGGGGGGCCCGCGAGCGTCACGAGCGTGAGGGTGGACGGGTTGGGCATCGCGGTCAGGGTATGGACCGGCAAGGGTGAGCCGCGCCTAGCCTCTGCGCCATGAACCTCGATCTCTCCGGCAAGCGTGCCTTGGTCTGCGGGAGCACCGCGGGCATCGGGCGTGCGTGCGCCCAGGAACTCGCGTCCCTCGGCGCCTCCGTGACCCTGGCGGCCCGGGACGGGGCGAAGCTATCCGCAGCCCTCGCGGCGCTGCCCGGCCCGGGCGGGCACAGCGCGGTGGTCGCGGATTTTTCGAACCCGGAGGCGGCGCGGGCCGCTGTGGAGGCCAGTCTGACGGGGGGCGCGTACCACATTCTGATCAACAACACGGGGGGCCCGCCGGCGGGGGCGGTGCTCGACGCGACGGCGGCGCAGCTCGTCGCGGCGTTCAACGCGCAACTGGTCACCGCCCAGTTGCTGAGCCAGTTGCTGGTGCCGGGGATGAAGGGCGCGCGGTACGGCCGGATCGTGAACATCACTTCGACCAGCGTGAAGCAGCCCATCGCGAACCTCGCGATCTCGAACATCGTGCGTCCGGCGGTCGCGGCGTGGGCCAAGTGCCTGTCGCAGGAGGTGGGCGCGTTCGGCATCACGGTGAACAACGTGCTTCCCGGGTACACGTCCACGGAGCGTCTGGGCTCGCTGATGGAAAGCCGGGCGAAGGCGCGGGGCGTACCCCCCACCACCATCGAGCAGGAGTGGATCGGCACGATCCCGGTGGGCAGGCTGGGGACTCCGGCGGACCTTGCGGCCGCCGTCGCGTTCCTGTGCTCACCCGCCGCGGGGTATATCAGCGGCATCAACCTTCCTGTCGACGGCGGGCGCCTCGGCACGCTCTAGCCCCACCACCCCGGCCCGAGGCACCAGCGATGACCAGCGTCGTGCAAACCAGCCCCGCCCCGGAGTGCACCATCCGCGTGCACAAGGGCGACTGCTGGGTGTTTTTCGCACTCGACGCGGCCTACGCCATCGATCTGGACGAAGCGCAGCGTCTGCTATCGCTCGGGGGCTCGCGCGCGGGCGAGGCGACGCACCGCGAGGCGATCACCCACCAGAAGCGTTCGCCGGCGCACCTCCAGTTCAGGCCGGCCCCGCTTCGCATCGACCAGCCATGCCCGGAGGTCGGGGTGCTGGACCTGGCGGGCTTCCATGCCTCTCCCCAGGTCGAGTGCACGCTCTTCGACTTCGGGGCCGTGTCGGTGGCGTACCGCATTCCGCTGGAAGGCGGCGGCACGGGCCTGCCGCTGACATCACTGACGCCGCTCGCGCAGCGGCTGTTCGACTGCACGGACCTCCGCGAGGACGCGCAGGCCCGGGTGCGGCTGCTGACATCGCGCCTCGCCGGCGCCTTCGACAGACCGTCACTCCACCCGTTCGTCGAGGACTACACGGTGTACCACGCGCGGGTCTGGACGACCGCTCAGCCCGCGCACGCGGAGGAGGCTCTGACGGGCGATTCTCGATCGGTCGCCGCCCTGCTGCTGGCGGAGCCGGACGGGGGGGCACTCTCGGATCAATCGGTCGCGTCGGCGCTCTCGACGCGAGTCTCCTACTCGCACGGGGACGCGACGGTCATCGACTGGAACGCGGCGCTGGCCCTCGGGGCCGACGAGTCGGACACGCTCGCGGTGCTGGAGTTCGCGAACGTCGAACTGCTGCAGATGCGGCTGCTTGACGACCGCCTGGACGCGGCGCTCGACCGCTCGTACAGCGCTCTGCTGCGGCGAGATTCGAAGGGCCGGATGCCGCGGTCGCCTCTCGGCCTTCTTATGGACCCGAATCGGGCGGAGCGGCGGCGGCTGGCGGCGCTCCAGATGGAGAACGCCGTCCTCTTTGAAGGTGTCAATAACGCGCTGAAGCTGATCGGGGACGAGCACCTGGCCCGTCTCTACGCGGCAGCGGCCCGGCGTTTTCACCTGGGCGACTGGGACCTGAGCATTCTCCGCAAGCTCCGGACGGTGGACGAGCTGTACCAGAAGCTGGCGGAGGAGGCGAGCGCCCGCCGCATGGAAGTCCTGGAGTGGATCATCATCATCCTGATCGCGGCGTCGATGGTCATCCCATTCTTGCCGGGGGTCGGGGGCACGTAGCGCGGCGGTGGAGGCCCGGCTCGTCTCGATTTCGAGTATCCTCGAAGGTTCCGACGCCCGGGCCGGGCCCCCGCGGCGTACCTGTCCAATCGACCGAGGTTCACGCATGTTGCACAAGACCCAGCGATCCAGCGTCTGCCGCATCCCGCTCCGGCTGCTCACACTGGGCGTTCTCGGCGCCGCCGGAACAGGCTTGGCGGCGGGGTCCTTCGAGCCGCTCCCGGCACCCTTCGCCGGCACGATGGACCCGCCCGGCGAGAGCGCGAGGCCGGAGAAGCCCGAGAAGCTCACGCTCGACCGCATCTTTCCGAAGAAGTCGTTCTTCGGCCCCGGTGCGCGCGGGGCGACCTTCAGCCACGACGGGCGGTTCCTCGCGTTTCTGTACCGCCCGTTCGAGGAGCGGCGGCACGGGAGCGATCTGTACATCCTCGACACGACCACCAACGCCGTGAGACGGATCACCTGCGTCAGCCGCTTCGCCGAGTTCCAGGAAGAGGCTCGCAAGGTGCGGGAGGACCGCGAGAAGAAGGCCCGGAAGGCCGGCTACGGGGGCAACCGGCTGGCGCGCGAGCAGTATCGCGTGCAGGGGTGGAACGACGGCCTGCTCGTGGACACCTGGAAGGGCGCGGCCGCCCAGGGCGACGTGCCGCTGGCGGGCGAGATCGTGCTGATGCTCTCGGAGGACGACAAGGGAGCGTTCGGGGGCTCGCTGCGCATCGGGCTGGCCACCCTTGGGCTCTCGGAGGTCGATCTTGACGAATCGAAGGGTTCAGGCCGGGCGACGATCGATGACAAAGCGCTGAAGGTCAAGGGCTCGGTGGAGCTCGCCGCCGAGGGCGCGGGGCTCCGGATCCAGTTGAAGCTCACGGAGCCCGCGCAGGAGCTCACGGCCTCCCTCACGCGCACGCCGCCCGAGCCACCGCCGGAGGGAGAGCCCCGCGGCGTGCTCGGTGCGCTGGGTGAACGGCTGTTCCTCGCGGACGTCGTTCTCCCGGATGACGCGGACATCAACGACGAGAAGGACGGGAAACCGGTGAAGGACCCGGCCCCGCGGTACGACGGCGTGTCGACGATCGAGTGGTCTCCCAAGTCCCACGAGTTGCTGGTCCAGTCCGGGGGGGACGTGTACCGCCTCACGATCGACCTCACCAAGTGGGACGCGCCGCTGGCCCGTCCCGAGCAGGCCGCGGGGAAGGAGGAGCCTCTTGCGAAGCCCGAAGGCGAAGGCACCCCCGGGGCGGATGGCGCCGGGGTGACCCCTGTGTCGGGAGATGGGGCGGTCGCGGGCGCGGGAGAGAAGAACGCCGCCCAGCCTGCGGCGGAAGAGAAGATCGCGGAGAAGAAGCCGAAGCGTGCGAAGACGACTCTGGAGGTTGCGACGCCGTATCGGGGCGACCTGACGCGGCTGACCCGGACGCGTGAGCGCGAGTCGGACGTGCAGTATCTTCCCGACGGCTCGGGGTACACGTATCTCCGCGACGGCGCGCTGATCCGGGTCACGTTCGGAGAGCACCAGATCGTTCAGCTCGACCCGGAGTTGAAGGACGGAGAGCGGATGGTGGGGTACCGGCTCAGCCCGGACATGAAGCGGCTTGTGTTCCTGGCGTCCCGGGGGCAGACCACGAACGACCGTGCGGCGCGCGTCACGATCGTGAACTATCGGGACCGCTTCGCCCGTGCGCAGGAAGTCCGCCGGCACATGCCGGACGATCCGTGGCCGGAGTCGTTCTCGAGCGTCTATCTCTACGACCTGAAGGGGCACGCGACGGAGGAGGGGAAGCTCGAGCGTGTCTTTACGCGAAAGGTCGGCGGCCCGCGGGACGTGATGCGCGTGCCGGAGTGGTCTCCTGATTCCTCCCGCATCGCGTTTGCCGCGTACGACCAGCAGCAGGGCGTCATGAAGATTCTGGAGGCCGGCTTCAAGGTCGAGGACAAGAAGGAGAAGAAGGAGAAGAAGGACGCGGATCAGGGGCCGGAGGCGAAGACCGACGCCAAGCCGGAGGCAGCGGCCCAGCCCGGCGACAAGAAGGCCGAAGAGACGGAAAAGGAGCCGGAGTTCAAGATCGAGAACGCGCGGGTGGTGTACCAGTTCCTGCACGCGGGGGGGCCGAACACCCCGGGCATGGTGAGGCCGCTCTACCTTCCGGACAGCCGGCGCATGGTGTTCATCACGGAGCTTTCCGGGTTCCGCCAGTTGCACCTGCTCGACCCGCGGTACGAGCAGCTCACGCAGGTGACGTCCGGGCAGTACGAGTTGTACCCCTTCCACATCACCCGCGACAACACGTCGCTCTTCGCGACGACCACGGAGGGCGACCCGAACCAGGAGCAGGTCTGCCGCATCGACCTCAACACGCTGGCCGTGACCCGGCTCACGGGGGCGGCGGGAGTTCACAGCGACGTGGCGGTGCGTGAAGATGGGTCACTGGTCGCTTCGATACATGCGGACTTCGGATCGCCGGGCGAGTTTTACCTGACGACGCCGGGAGAGGCCTCAACGCCCCGGAAGCTCACCGACTCGCATCCGAAGGAAGCCCGGGCGCTCACGACGGCTGCCCCCGAGTATTTCACCTACGAGAACCGCCACGGCCAGACCATTCACGGGCACATGTTCAAGCCCGCGGACTGGTCGCCGGACGACAAACGCCCGCTGCTCATCTATGTCTACGGGGGTCCGCTGGGCGAGCGAAAGATGGCGACCCGGGGAGCGTTCGCGGCCCCTTCCTACTTCTTTGCCCGGTACATGACGGAGAACCACGGCTGGGTCACGGCCACCATCGACCCCCGCGGCGCTTCCGGGTACGGCGCGGTGTTCGAGAAGGCGAACTTTGAGCAGGTCGGGAAGCCCCAGACCGAGGACCTCGTCGATGGCGCGAAGTGGTTCGTGAAGCACCAGGGCGTTGACGAGAAGAAGCTCGCACTTCACGGCTGGTCCTTCGGCGGCTTTCAGACGCAGATGGTGATGTACACGGAGCCGGACGTCTTTGCGGTGGGCCTTGCGGGCGCGGGCCCCACCGAGTGGCACAACTACAACTCCTGGTACTCCACGGGGACGATCGGCGCGAACGAGCCGGGTAAGACCGACCTCGAGAAGTACTCGCTTCTGCCGCTCGCGAAGAACCTGAAGGGAAAGCTGCTGCTCATCCACGGCGTGGAGGACTCGAACGTTCTCTACCAGGACACGGTCCGGGTCTATCGCGAGCTCCTGAAGGCGAACAAGGAGGTCAACGTCGAGCTCTTCATCGATCCGACGGGAGGCCACGGGCTCGACGGCGACGTCAAGACCATCGGCCGCTACCGCAAGTACGAGGACTTCCTCGTCCGGCACCTGGGGGAGGGCAAGCCGGCGTCGAAGAAGGAGCAGCCCGCGGAGGCGGCTCCCGCCCCCACCGACGCGAAGGCGCCCTGAATCTCATGAGGACGGCCTGATCGCGGTGCGGGCGGCCGGGCGGCGCGGCGAACGCCCGCCGCGAGTTGGCGGCGGCTCGCGGGAGTGCGCAGAGGCAGGACGTCGCTGAGGGGTTCGCCTCAGGGTCCGGCGGCCTAGAGCTTGAGATCGAAGTCAACGAGGGTCTTCTCGCCCTTGTCCGACTCGATCTCGATCCAGAGCTTGCTGCCCGCGGGCAAGGGGCCGGGGACCTCAACGTGGGTGTGCCAGTTGTCGGTTTCGATCTCGGCTCTGGCCTTGACGGAGCCCTTGGCGTCCTGGGTGCCGATCCAGAACCTGACAGCGGCGATCTTCGCGGCGTCGCCCGTGATCCAGGCGTCGATGGCAGCCTCCTTGCCCGGAGCGATCTCGCCGTCGCGTGAGGCCTTGACGGTCCAACCCGCGTTGGACTTCTCGCCAAGCTGGGTGGTCGCGCCGTGCCCCTTGCCGTCGGCGTGCTCGTGGGGGTCGCCCTGGCCCGCGGGGGTGCCCGTGGTCTGGGCGTGATTTCCGCTCCCAGCGGGCTGTTGGGGAGCGGGCGGGGTCTTCCGTTCGCAGGCGCCCATGGGAAAAACGGTGGCGAGGAGCGGGAGTGCGGCAACGAGGATGGCGGTGCGGGCGGTATTCAACTTGGAACCTCCTGTTAGGGATTGCGGGCGGAGATGCGACCGATGGTGCGACCGAGCAGACGGCGGAGCGGACCGGGACGGCCGGCGCGTGCCGGCCGTTCGCCGAAGGCGAGCGCGTAGCCCGCCGGGACGACGAACAGATTGAGCATGGTGGACGAGATCAGCCCGCCGAGCACCACAACAGCCAACGGCGCGAGCAGTTCGCTTCCGGGGTTGCCCCTGGCGAGCGCGAGCGGGATGAGCCCGAGTGCGGCGGTGAGCGCGGTCATGAGGATGGGGACCAGCCTCTCCATGGAGCCCCGGATGATCGAGTCGGGGAGCGGAACGTTCTCTCGCTTCTGGAGGTGGTCGTAGTGGTTGACGAGGAGGATGCCGTTTCGGACCGCGATGCCGAAGAGGGTCACGAACCCGACCATGCTGGCGATGGAGATGACGGGCGCGATGTAGCGATGGGAGGAAAGACCGAAGAGTGCGAGCGTGTTCTCAACAAGCGAGGGGCTCTCGGTGAGATAGATGGCGGCGATGCCGCCGATGAGCGCGAGGGGCAGGTTGAGCATGACGAGGAGGGCGACGCGGCTCTTTCCGGTGGAGAGCTGGAGGAGGAGGAACATGAACACGGCGACGCCCGCGCCCATGACGTAGATGGTGCGGCTGGCGGACTGCTGGGCCTCGAACTGCCCGCCGTAGTGGACGGTGCAGCCGTGCTTGCGGACGATGGGGTCGACCCTCTCCCGCACTGCGGCAACCAGTTGCCCGAGGTTGTACCCGTCGGCGACGTTGGTGCTGATCACGGCCTTGCGCTGGGCGTTCTCTCGGGCGATGAGGTTGCTGGTCTTCTCGGGGCCGATGTCGGCAACATCGCGCAGGCGGACGATGGCGCCGCCGGCGCCGCGGAGCTGGACGTCCATGATCAGGTCGATGCGGTCGCGCTGGCTCTCGGCGAGACGGACGACCATCTCGAATCGACGACCTCCCTGGTTCACCTCGGCGACGGTTTCGCCGTAGAGAGCCTGCTGGACCTGGCGGGCGGCGTCGCCCGGGGAGAGGCCCGCGGCGACGAGGTCCTGAGAGCGGTAGCGGATGGGGAGGGACGTGATCATGACATCTCGGTTGGCCGCGACATCACGCGTGCCGGGCGTGCGTTTGATCTCGGCCTCGATCTCCGCCGCGACGGATCGGAGGACGTTGAGATCCTCGCCGAAGACGTTGATCGCGATGGCGGCGGGGGTGCCGGAAAGGATGTGGCTGAGCCGGTGCTCGATCGGCTGTCCGACCATTGTGGTGATGCCGGGGATGTTCGCGATGATGCGGTCGATGCCGTCCCGGACCTTTCCCTGGTCGACACCGGGCTTCATGGTGACCTCGATCTCGGAACTGCTGACCGGCTCGGCGTGCTCGTCCCTCTCGGCGCGTCCGGTGCGGCGTGTGACGCTCTGCACGCCCTCGATCATCGCGAACTGGGCCTCGACACCCGCGGCAAGGCGGTTGCTCTCGCTGAGCGAGGTTCCGGGCGGGGCGATCAGGAAGACCGTGAAGATGCCCTCCCTGAACGAGGGCAGGAATGAGGTTCCGAACGTGGACATCAGCAGGAGCGAGGCGCCGGTGAGGAGCCCCGCGCCGGCCAGCACGAGCCCGCGGTTGCGAACGCCGGCCCGCAGCGCCGGCTCGTAGTGCCGCTTCAGCCAGCGGACGAGCCAGGCCTCGCGCCCGTCGTGGCCCCGCCTGCCCCTGGCGGCGATGGCGGCCTCGCCGAAGGGTCCTGCGAACATCCACTTGCAGAGTGCGGGGGTGACGGTGAGCGCCACGACCAGGGAAGCCATGATGGAGATGATGTACGCGATGCCCAACGGCTGGAAGAACCGCCCTTCGAGGCCGCGTAGGAACAGCAGGGGCACGAAGACCATGCCGATGATGACCGTGGCGAAGACGACGGACGAGCGGATTTCGTTGCTCGCGATGGAGATGACCTCTACGAACGATCGTCGCTCGTCCGCCGGGAGGGCCGCGTTCTCTCTGAGCCGGCGGAGCACGTTCTCCACGTCGATGATGGCGTCGTCGACCAGTTCGCCGATGGCCACGGCGAGTCCGCCCAGGGTCATGACATTGATCGAGAGCCCACCGGCCCAGAGCAGCAGGAGTGCGACGGCGAGGGACAGGGGGAGGGCCGTGAGGGTCACGATGGTGGCCCGGACGTTCAGCAGGAACAGCACGAGAATGACGGCGACGACCACGCTGGCCTCGACAAGCACCCGGACCACGTTGTTGAGGCTCCGCGCGATGAAGCGCGAGGCCCGGAACGGATCGCGGTTGAGCACCATGCCCTGGGGCATCGCGGTCTCGATCTGGTCGAGGACCGCATCGACCTTCGTCGTGAGACTCAGAGTGTTGGTCCCCGGCGATTTCTGCACGCTGATGACGACCGCCGGCCTGGCGCGATCGGCGGCGGTGCCCCGCTTGGGCGCCGGCCCCAACTGCACGTCCGCCACCTGTCCGATGGTGACCGCGGCGCCGTTGTGGTATCGCACCAGCGTGTTCCTGATGTCCTCGGGGCTGGTCACGCGGGCGGCCTGGCGTATGGGGAGTTCCTGATTCTCCCAGTTCGGCACGAAGCCGGCGCTCGCCGTCGAGTGCGCGCCCCTGGCGGCTTCGACCACGTCCGAGATCGTGAGCCCGTAAAGGGCGAGTTCATCCTGCCTGACGTTGATCTGATACTGGGGCAGCTCGCCCCCGATGGCGACCACCTGGGCCACGCCGGGGACCGCGAGCAACTTGTTCCTGAGCTCAAACTCGGCGAAGGACCGCAGTTCGAGCGGGCTGACCGAGCCGTCCGGGGACGAGAGGGCCATGAGCATGATCTCGCCCGTGATGCTGGTGACGGGGGTGATCTCCGCGTGGGTTCCCGGGGGGAGATTCTCGCGGACCGCGCCGAGCCTCTCCGAAACGAGCTGCCTGGCACGGTAGATGTCCGTGCCCCAGTCGAACTCGACCCACACGATAGAGAGACTGGTCGTCGAGGCGCTTCGGACCCGGCGGGTTCCGGGCAGCCCGTTGACGGCGGTCTCGATGGGGAAGGTAACGTTGAGCTCCACCTCGTCCGCGGCGAGCCCGCCGGCCTCGGTCATGACGACGACGGTTGGCGCGTTGAGCTCAGGGAAGACATCCACCGGCATGTCCCTGGCCTTGTACCCCGCAAGGACGAGGACAAGGCCGGCGAGCACGACGACGATCGCCGAGTGGCGCAGCGAGAAGGCGATGAGTCCGGAGAGCATGAGCTAGTGGCCCTCCTCGTGGAACGTGCCGTCGGAGTGGAAGTGCCCGGCCTTCTGGGCGGTGCCGCTCGTGGCGAGCATGAGCTGGTAGTTGCCGCCCAGGACGACCTCATCCCCTTCCTTGACCCCGCTGGCGATCACGACCCATCGTCCGTCGGAGAGCCCCAGGTCGGCGACCATGCGAATGGCCATGTCCGGATTGGAAGGGTCGCGTCGGAAGACAATCGCCTGCGTGCCGTCCCTGACCAGAGCTGAGAGCGGGATCGCCAGTTCCTCGGCACCGCCCGCCAGCACGATCTCAAGATGGGCCGCGACCCCCGCCCTGGCCCACTGCGCCACGCTCGCAGGATTGACGATGAGATCGACGGTGCGTGCATCCGCGTCCGCGGCGAGGCCGAGCTGGAGGCTTCCTCGCATCACATCGTGGAGGGCGATGCTTCCACCCTGCGGGGGCGCGATCGTTGCGGCCAGACCGTCTCGAAGGAGACCCAGGTCCGACTGCAAGCCCCGCGCCCGAAATCGGATCTGCTCGGGCTGGACGACGGTGACGACATGGCCGTTCTCCTCGGCGAGGCCTCCGGGTGTGATGCCGATTGTCTCGACGACTCCGGGGGCGACGGCACAGACGGTAAAGCCGCTCCCCGGCTCCGTCCCTGCATGGCTGTCTCCGCAACTGCTGCCGCGCACGAGCAGATCGTGCCTGGATGTGAGGGAGCGAAGCTCGGCCTCCCACTGGCGCTGCTGAGCCTGCAGTTCGGCGTCCTTCTCCATGACGTCCGCGAGCTCGGCCTGGGTGGCGTTGAGCGTGGCGCGGGCCTCCGTGAACTGGGAGGCGCTCCCGCCGCCGGCGCCGCGGAGCTCTTCGAGCTGCTTGAGTCGCTCCTGCCAGAGCGCGACCTTGTCGGCGAGGCTCTGCTCGTGGCGCCGGTGCGCCTCGCGCAGCGGCCCCATGGAATCAACCTTGGCCTGCATGGCGGCGATCTGCTCGTGCAGGTCTCGCCACGCGGCGGCATCCACTCTGTAGAGCGGCGTGCCGGGCTCCACGGGCTCATACTGGCTCACGAGCAGTTCAACCCGTCCGGCCATGGGCGTTCGGTACTCGCGGCGAGCCGTGGGGAGCAGCTCGAAGCGGCCCGGGACGCGGAGTGTGCGTGCCACGTTGCGCGACTCGACCTTCGCGAAGGTGATACCGAGGTTCTGACGAACCAACGCGGGGATGTCGACACGGTTGGTCTGGGCCGCCGGCGGCGGACCCTCTTCCTGTCCGTGGTCGTGACGGTCGTCGGCCGCGGGAGGTCGCGGTGAGCGGTCGCACCCGGCGAGACCTGCGGTCAGGGCGGCGATGGTGACGAGTGTCGCGACGAGCAACGGGTGTCGGGAGTAGGCGTTCATGGTTCTCTCGCGTGCGGTTGCGGGGGCGGGGTCCACCGAGTGCGATTGGTCAGCGCGCTGACGGAGTGGCTCCCGGAGCGGGCGGGGCTTGAGTCGGCCCGGCCGGCCCCGGGGGGGCGGGGAGTTCGGGGCCGAGCAGTTCCTCAAGATCGATGACGGCGAGGGCCTCGTCGCGGGCGGCTTGAACGAGCCCGACCTTCGCCTCCTGGCGACGGGTGAGGCTTTCGAGGAGGACCAGCGCGTTGACCTCGCCGAGGCGAGCGACCTGCGTCGCATCGTCGTACTGCGCATCCGTGAGGGGAACCACCTCCGACTCCCACGCCTGTCGCTGTCTGGCGGCGGCGTCGAGGTTGACCTCAGCGGCGCGTACCGCGGCGATCACCTGCTCCAGCGAAGTCTGCACCGCGGCACTCGCCAGTTCCCGCTGCGCTCTCGCCTCGGCGATGGCGCGACGGTTCGCGTTCAGGACGGGGATCGGCACCGAGAGGCCCAGCAGCACCTGGTCCTGGCCGTCTTCCCGCCCGTAGCCCGGCCCGATCTGGAGATCCGGATACTGCCCGCGGATCTCGAGTTCGAGCGTCCTTTCGGCGGCCTCGTAGTCCGCCTGCGCAACGAGCATGGCGGGGCTTCGGCGTGCGAGCGTCTCGGCGTCGGTGCCGACGCCTGCGCCAGGAGTTCCGGATGCGCGAGCCGGCCCGAGGGCGCCGGCCCGGAGATCCGTTTGGGCGTCTGGCGGCAGGCCCATGAGCTGGCGCAGACGCAGCCCGGCCTGCCTCGCGCGAGATTCCAGCGTCCGGAGTTCGAGGTTGTTGGTCGCCCTCTCGATGCGGAACAGCCTCGCCTCCGTCCTTGCCAGCTCGCCGGCCTGCTCCATCCGGTCCACGAGCGCAAGGACCTGATCAACGCGCGCGAGGAACTCGCGTGTCACCGCGAGGTGCGCCTGCACGGAGGACCACTCGCACCACGCGCGCCGGACCGCCATTCGCACGGCCCACTCCTGCTGAGCAACTCGCGCAAGCTCTGCGGCGTGCTCGGCGCCGGCTCTCTGCTTCTCCACCTCCAGCCGCCCCGAGATCGGGAGCGTGAGCCCGACGCTGGAGAAGACCTTCCACGGTTCCGGGGTGCCTTGGATGATCCGCGAGAGGTCCACGCCGATCGTCGGGTCCTCCCAGGCTCCGGCGGTCTCCGCGGTCGCCAGTGTGACTCCCGCACGCAACCTCGCGAGCCTGAGCTCCGCGTTGAAGACGAGCGCGACGACCTCGGCCTCCGCGCAGGTGAGCCCGTCGGAGGGGTCGAACGATTCGGTCTCGCCCGGAGCCGGGGTGGCTCGCGTCCGGAGTGCGTCGGCGAACACCTTCACCTCCGGGCTCTCGGGCGACCGCCTCATGAACTCGGCGTAGTGTCCTGCTGTGTCGGGCGGGCGACGCTGGTATGACTGGCACCCGCCGACGAGGAGTAACGCCAGCCCGGAGGCCGCGGCACTCATCGCGCGGAGGACGGTCCACGTGCAGATGCGACCACAGTTGGGTCGGAACATGAGAACACTCCGAAGGGAGGAGCCCCGAATCTCTCGCGCGAGTTGAGAGGCCACGGGCGCACCGCACCCACAGATCCCGGTCAACCTCTGTTGTGACTGCGTGGCACACCGGAAGCCTGAAAGGGTGTGCGGGGGCTGCCGACGGCGCCGATGCGGGAGGCAACGGCTCCGGGTTCAGCCGGACAGGGCGCGGGCCGCGTCTGCTAGATGCGCAGCCGGGTAGCCCTGAGCGCGCGGCCCTGACCGGAGTCGGTGAATGCCGGCGGCGAGGACCGAGCCGCAACCGCCTCGGGTTCGTCGATACTCCAACAACCCGCCGCAACGACCGTCACCGGGAGGGCGACGGCCCTGATGGACAAGCCGTCGAAGATCGAACCGCTCGGAACCTGCTGGTGCTCCGGAATCGGCACGTGAAGATGGCACTCGCAGGGGTCGTCCGGGTGGAGGGCGGCGAGGGCCAGGCCGTGCTCGACGCCGGCGCGGGGGCGGAGACCCGCGTCGGCGGCACAGTCATGCGAGTGGCACTCGCCGCCGTGCGCGAAGGCACCGTGCTCGTGGGTGCCGCGGCTGTCGGTGTGGATGCAGAGAACGCGTCCCGGAGCCAAGGAGACGACCCCCTGCACAACGAGCAGGAGCAGCGTGATGAGCTTGACCAAGGGGCGGGACATCCGTGGGAGTGTATATCGGCCGCGGGGAGTCCGTGGATTCGCGAGACCTGGACACCCGGGGGGGGCCCGCTTCAGGCCATGTGGCGACCGGCGACGGCGGGTGCCACCCTCCGGGGGCGCCGACTCTCACCTACGCTGCCCGCGATCATGCTCGCCAATGTCCTCCAGTTCTGCGGGGGCCTTGTGCTCCTGCTCGTTGGCGGGCGGCTGCTGGTCTCGGCTTCGGTGGACACGGCCAAGCGGCTCAGAATCTCGCCGCTGGTCGTCGGCCTCACACTGGTCGCGTGGGGGACCAGCGCGCCGGAACTTGCACTCAACCTCATTTCAGCCTCGAAGGGCCGGGGTGATCTCGCGCTGGGCAACGTCGTGGGCGCGAACATCTGCAACATCGCCCTGGTCCTGGGCCTGTGTGCGTTGATCAAGCCGCTGGTGGTGCAGGAGCGACTGATCAAGGTGGAGATCTGGCTGAACGCGGCGATCCTCGGCTCCATGACCATTCTCGGCGTGACCGGTGGGTTTCAAGAATGGGAGGCGGGGCTGATGCTCGGGGTGTTCGGCTCGTACAGCATGTGGACGATCATGGCCGCGTTGCGACAGAGCGACACGGCGCAGTCGCCCGCGTCGGACCCGCTGGGCGATGACCCCACGCGCGAGAAGTGTCCGATGGGCTGGGTGATGATCGCCGCGTGCTTTGTCGGCGGGCTCTCGCTGCTCTCGCTGGGCGGGTCACTGGCGAGCGACGGCGCCTCGGGCATGGCGATGTCTCTGGGCGTGCCGGCGGCGGTCGTCGGCGTCACGGTTGTCTCGATCGGCACCACGCTCCCGGAACTGGTCACGGGCCTCATGGCCGTCCGCAAGGGCCAGACCGACCTGGCGATGGGCAACGCCATCGGCTCGTGCCTGTTCAACGCGGGCGCGATCTTCGGCATCGTCGGGCTCGTTTCACTCCCGAGCGTGGACGGCACGCTCACCCTCCCCCTGGCGTACATGGGAGTTCTTGCGATCGCGCTGGTACCGATCAGCCGCACCTTCGGCAAGACGGTGTCGCGGCTGGAGGGGGGGGTGCTGCTGACGTCGTACGTCGGGTTTCTCGCGCTCTCGGCGGTGTCCGCGGCATGAGACGCTGGGGCTGGGCTCGCCGAAGCCATGAACCGGCTCGGAGACGCCCCGACACGCTTCTGATGGGGGCGGCGTGGTTCGCGGGTTCCGTATCATGCCTTCGTCATGCCCTTGTCCGGCGACAATCCGCTGTGGCAACTCGCGATTGTCGGCGCGGTGGCGTTGCTGGGGTCGATGGTCAGCGCGGTGTCGGGCTTTGGGTCCGCCGCGCTGCTGCTGCCGGTGCTGGCCTTCGCGCTGGGTGAGAAGGAGGCGGTGCCGGTGCTGACCATCGCGCAGGTTGTGGGAAACGCCAGCAAGTCTTGGTTCAACCGGGCGGAGATGCGCTGGAAGGCCGCGTGGTGGTACCTGCTCGGTGCGGTGCCGGCCGCCGTGTTGGGGTCGCTGGTATTCGCCGCGGCCCCAGCGAGACTGCTCGCGGGGCTGATGGGCGGGTTTCTGCTGCTCGCCGTCGCGTGGCGACGGTGGAAGAAGCGTGACGCCGCCGTGGCGCACGCCGCGATGTCCGAGAAGAGGCTTTCGGTGGTCGGCATGTTCACCGGCGCGCTCTCGGCGTTGGTCGGCGGCGCGGGGCCCATCGCCGGGCCGTTCTTCCTCGCGGCGGGGCTGGTCAAGGGCGCCTACGTCGGTACCGAAGCGTTCGCGGCGCTGGGGGTCCACGTCGCCAAGCTCTCGGCGTACGGCGGAACAGGGATTCTCTCGCCGCGCACTCTTTGGCTCGGCCTCGGACTCGCGCCGCTCATGATCGGAGGGGCCTACCTGGGCAAGCGGGTTGTGGACCGGCTGAGCCAACGCACGTTTGTGGGGATCGTCGAATGGTCGCTCATCGTCGCGGCGGGGCTGATGCTGTGGCGGGCGGCGAGACCCGCGTGACCGACACAATCCCCCGGCCCGCCCCGCACGGGCCGCGATGCGCCACCGCCACCCGGGCCGCACGGCCAACGTGTACACCGACCCACGATTCCTCGACGTCGCTCGAGCCGCGGCGAGCCTGCCGCTGGCGAAGGTTGGCGGACCAGTACGGGCGGTCGCCCACCCGCTGAGTGGTGGCGGGCATGCCACACCCTACGCTCCTTCGATGTGCGAATCGCCCGATCCGACCATGCCTGCCTTCCGCCGCGCGGCGCTGATCGTGGCGGGATTGAATCTGGCATACTTCTTCGTGGAGTTCTCGGTCGCGTTGTCGATCGGCTCGGTGTCGCTGCTGGCCGACAGCATCGACTTTCTCGAGGACGCATCCGTCAATGGATTGATCGTGCTGGCGCTGGCGTGGAGTGCCGGGGCCCGCGCCCGCGTGGGCATGCTGCTGGCTCTGCTGTTGCTGGTCCCGGCCGTCGCAGCGCTGTGGGCGGCGTGGAGCAAGATCACGTCGGGCGTTCCCGCGGCACCGGTTCCGCTCACGATCACAGGAGCGGGCGCCCTGGCAGTCAACACGCTGTGCGCCGTCTTGCTCGCGAAGCACCGGCACCGCGAGTGCAGCCTGAGCAAGGGCGCGTTCCTTTCGGCCCGCAACGACGCGATCGCCAATATCGCCATCATCGTGGCGGGCGGGCTGACCTTCACGCTGAAGTCGATCTGGCCGGACCTGGTCGTGGGGGTGGGGATCGCGGTGATGAACGCCGGGGCCGCCAAGGAAGTCTTCGAGGCCGCGCGGGGAGAGCACCGGGCCGAGGCGTAACCGACCCCGGCCCGGCACACCTTGCACAACCGCTTGCGCAGCGCGGCGCATGAATCGGATCTCCCGCTCGCGCGTCCGCCCCGCCACGTTTGCCCCCGGGCGGCCCAGCCCAGCGCTTGCCCCGACTCCCGGGCGTCGCCAACCGGCGGCACGTCGGGCCAACGTGGCGCGACGTGGGCGGTCCAGGCCCAGGCACCGCCCGGCTGGCGATACCCTGAATAGATCATGAGGCACTCCGAATCACATCGATCCCACCGCATCGGCTGGCTCCGGGCCGCCGTGCTTGGCGCCAATGACGGCATAGTCTCGACCGCGAGTCTGATCGTCGGCGTCGCCGCCGCCGACTCCGAGCGCAGCGGGATCCTCGTCGCGGGGCTTGCGGGGCTGGTGGCCGGCGCGATGTCGATGGCCGCCGGGGAGTACGTCTCCGTCAGTTCACAGGCCGATACCGAGGGCGCGGATCTGGCGCGGGAGCGGCACGAGTTGGCCACCCAGCCCGAGAGCGAGCACGCCGAACTCGCGGCCATCTACGTCAAGCGCGGGCTCGACGAGAAGCTCGCGGGCGAGGTCGCGACGCAGCTCATGGCCAAGGACGCGCTCACGGCCCACGCCCGCGACGAACTCGGAATCACCGAGGAACTGGCGGCGAGGCCGGTGCAGGCGGCGTTCGCATCGGCAGGCACGTTCACGGTCGGTGCCGCGCTGCCGCTGCTCCTCGTGCTGGTGTTGCCCAAGGGATGGCTCGTGTGGGGCGTCTCCATCGCATCACTGGCCTTCCTAGCCCTGCTCGGCTCGGTCGCGGCCCGCGCGGGCGGCTCCCCGGTCCTCAAGTCCGCCGCCCGAGTGACCTTCTGGGGTGCGCTCGCGATGGGACTGACGGCGGGCGTCGGCGCACTGTTTGGCGCACGGCTGTAGCGCGACGCGGAGCGCGCCCCGCGGCGGCGCTCGCGAATGACGAGCCGCTGTTCGACGTGCCCGACGGGCTGATCCGCATCTTCGACCGCGACTTGGTGTTCGCTGGTCTGGCCCGCGTCGAGAGTCGCGGCGGCAAGGAGGTCGTCATCAAGACCGACGATCGCGGCCGCACGATCGACATCCATGCGCTGCGGCACACCTTCGGCACCCACCTCTCCAAGGCGGGCGTTCCGCTGCGGACGGCGCAGGCCGCGATGCGGCATAGCGACCCGAGCCTGACGGCCAACGTCTACACCGACCCCAAACTCCTCGACGTGGCCGGGGCAGTGGCGAGCCTGCCGGACCTGCCGCTGGGCGGGGTTGGCGAGCGAACGGCAGCGGTGGCCGCTCGCTGAGATCGGTGCACCGCACCAGCTTCACCGCTTCATGTATCTTCGCGTCGCGATGCTCCGCCTTCCTCAGTCTTGGCGATCACCGTGGCAAGGGCTTGGAGCCACTCTGTAGACTTCGGCATCAGATCGGCCAGCGACACTTCACGCTGATTCACGAACACGCGCGTCTCCTCCGACGAAGTTGATCTTTTCTGTGCCAGCCTGACGAAGGAGCCGAAGCAACCGAATGCACTCATCTCGGCCAAGTCCGCCTCGAACGGTCTTCAGAGCGGCGTCATCGTCGAACGTCGCAAAGCAGAACTTGCAGCGGTAGTTGCAGGGCTTCCAGAAGTGCAGGTTGACGGCGGGGGGAAGAGCGTGTCCCATACTGAGTCTCCAGAGTCGGGAGCGAGCATCAGTTCGACATGAACCGAATGGACTCGCTCGAATCGGAGATCAGTTTCGCTTGCCGAGGACGTTCTGTCGGCGGCACGGAGTGGACAAAGGCAGCCAAGTCATCAGAGGGTGGGGTAGCCGCCGTCTTGCCACTGTTTAAAGCTCGCAAACACACCTCGGTGTTTGGCCTCCTTGGCGTACTTTTCGCCAAGGCTGCGTTTTCCCATCCGAAAGGCAGTATCCGCAGCGAGGTCGAATGCTTCGCCACCCTTGTCGTCAAGCTTGATCGCTGCCTCAAGGCAGGGCAGAGCCTTCTCATAGGCCTTCGACTGCCAATGGAGTTTCCCAAGGACGAACTGGAGCCACGCAGACCCGTTCCGAAGTGCCTCTGGGGCAGTTTCCAGATGGTAAATGGCGCTGTCATACAGCCCACGGTTTGCATGCACGATGGCGATTTCAACGAACGGTCGGTCCCAATCGGGCTTTAGTCTGCAAGCCTCTTGCAGTTGTTCAACTGCCTCAGCCCATCGTCGAGCTTGCCAGAGATAGCAGCCGAAGAAGAACCGATAGTCGGCTCGCTCTGGTTGTAGATGCGCCGCCCGTGCTGCATGAACGCAGGCGGTGTGGAAGTCCTTGTTGGCAGCCGCCTGAGACGCCTGCATTGTTCTGTTCTCAGCCGCATGAGCAGGATTGCGGGCCTTAATCCTGTACATGACGTGCTCGCCAGTCCGCAGCTTCTCAAGCTGCTCCGGAGGCAGGACCGGAGAAGCAAGCGCCTGCCAGGCGGCTCGCTCAGAGACAAACTGCCGCTCCTCTGGCGTCGCCTGAGGGATCACCTCATCCATGTCGTCTTGCCGCTTCTGCGCTTCTCCAACGATGCGGAAGCTCTCCTTTAGCCGGGCCGAGCGGTCAACAGGATGAGACTTGAGGATGTCGTCCATCCACGGAATGCCCCTGACTTTCTCGGCCCAGTCAATCAGCACGGGACCGTTGGACGGATGGGCTGTGCCAAGGACTAAGATGGCGGCGAAGAGTGCCTGAGCCAAAGGGTCCGCAGCGACATCTGCGTCCGCAAGCTCGGTGGTCCATCGAACGAAGAGGATGTACCCACCGGCGTACTCAAGAACGGAGCGCTGCCCGACGATCTGCCGGAACCGCTCGATAAGTGAGGCAACGCCAACGGCTCGTCGAAAGGCCTGAATCAGGGTGTGTTCATCCGAGCCTTTGATCTTGGCTGCAAAGAGTCGAGCGAGCGCATCCACGTGGATGGGGATGCCAAGTGGATTCGGGATCGTGGTCTTTGCCCACAAGTCCACGGCGGGATGGGAAGCTCAACTCAAAGCGATGATTGACGGAGGCTGGACGGTAACGGGGTCCTGGCCAATCGACACGGAGCGTCCAGGAAGACTGCGGGCGCAGGACTCGGCAGCGCTGGCAAGTAGCGTTCACCTCGTCGTTCGGCCACGTGAGCGTGTCGATGGAGCTACCACGTCGGGTGAGGCTGGAGAGTGGCGTGAAATACTCAACGAACTCCCCATTCGGTTGAGCGAGTGGATGCCCAGATTGGCAGACGAAGGGGTTGTAGGTGCTGACGCCATCTTTGCGTGCCTCGGCCCCGCCCTTGAGATCTTCAGCCGGTACAGCCGGGTCGAGAAGGCGAGTGGCGAGGCGGTCACGCTTCGAGAGTACCTGGAGCATGTGTGGGCCGCCGTTTCCAGCGAGGCGCTGTCCATGATCTTCAAGGATGCCGATGCCGCTGGGCTTGAGCCGGATGCTCGGCTCACGGCCATGTGGCTTTGGACGCTCGGCGGTGGGAAGCCGCAATCGAGCGGCGAGGGTGAAGACGGCGAAGAAGCCGAGAATGATGAAGAGGAGGAGACCACGAGCAAGAAGGGCAGCAAGGTCGCTGGGTTTGTGCTTGAGTTCGACGCCGCCCGCAAGATTGCTCAGGGCCTCGGCATTCACCTGGAAAAGAGTGAGTCCATCTCTACGAAACGTCCTCCTGCCTCTGATCGAGGGCTTCATGGAGGCAACCGACTACGCCGCCGCCAGCCGTCGAGCGGTGCGTTCGGACCTGATCAAGTTCGGCAAGTGGTTCGTTGCTGCCAACCGCGAGGCGTTCGATCTGTCACGGATCACCACCCGAGATTGCGCAGACTTCAGGGACTCGCTCAGGCGTGAACGCAATCAGTCGGTGGCGACGGTCAATCGGAACCTGGTCTCGCTGCGCCGCTTCTTCGGCTGGCTGAAGGACAAGGGACACGTTCAGTCGTCGCCGGTGGAGGGCGTGAAGGAACTTCGCCGTCAGGAGTCAGTTCCGAAGTCGCTCGACCGAGCGGCGATCCGCAAGCTGCTGAGGATCAGAGCGGCTCAGCAGATATCCACTTGCCCGAGTCCTTGTGCGTGCGCTCTTCTCGAACGTCGTCTGGGCAAGCGAGAACCGAACCGGTCGGCAAAGCGTTCGAGAGCATCAGAATCTCCGACCTCTTGACCAGAGCTTCCACAACGACGGGGTGGCGATCCGAGGACCGAATGGCATTCCGAACAGCCTGTCGGGCGGACAGAGACCACAGCCGCGCACTTTCCTGGATGCGTCGAAGATACCGCTGCTTCCAGCCATGTATCGGATGTGTGCAATCGCTGGCCGCTTGGAGCGACGATGCTGAGCAGGCCCACATGCCTTGAATCGTCGAGGGTGACTCGAACCAAACCTCGCTGCACGAGGGAGGAGAGGATGCTGTGTTTGCCCATGTACAGCCTCTGGCGCTCACGACCTCTCGCCACCTTGGCAAGGGCGCTCAGTTCTTGCGCTCGGGCGAAGGCCCGGTTGCTCAAGTCTGTGGATAGCGATGCGACTTGCTCCGCCATGCTCGGGCGACGAGCGGATGGCATGCTCTTGTTGCGCTTCTTCACAGGCACCCCCGAGAGTCGCTCTTGATGTTCTTAGCGGACACGGTGACGACGGCGGGAGTCCAGTCGTACTGACCCCCTCGTTGCAGAAACCGCTGTTGGCTGAACTGGACCTGTTCGAAGGCAGCGGACACGCCGACCTCCAGAATGGGCTGGGAGTACAGGTAACGACCTTCGACATTGCTGAAGAAGCGTCCGAGCGGATCGATCATGGCATACGAGCCAGTCATGTCCTCGTTGGCTTCGACAGCGAGGTGGATGCCTTTGTCTCGCAGATGGAGGTGCCGCTGAACGAAGGCCTCGAACTGCTGGGTCGTGATCAGGAGATCATCGACCCCGCCGTCATTCTGTCCTTCAACGGGCAAGACCTGGAACACCTTCCAGCGCTGTGGGCGTGCTGCGAGGACGAAACCCGACATGTCCTCGTCCACGGACAGTCTGGTGACCGTGGTGTTGAGCTTGGTCTGAATCCCTCGGTCCCGCAAGAGGGCGAACAGTTCTAGCGAGCGAGCGACATGTCCGCCTCGGCCACGCCCCAGAGCGATCTCCGTCGCCTCCGACGCCGAGTCCACTGACAACCCCACCCAGTCAAGGTACGAACCGTGCGTTTCAACGAGCCGAGCTAGGCGTTCTCCGTTCGTCACGATGCTGGTGACCATCTCCACGGACTTGGACGTGACGAGGAGGTCGCCCATAAAGGGAGCAAGAGTTGGTTCTCCAACCGTCAGGTCTACATCTCGGGTTGTCCTCGCCTTTGGACGGAAGCGAAGCTCCATCGAGTATCCGCCCTTGAGGAGCCACGGCGGATTCGCAGCGTTGAACAGACGAGCAAGGAGTCGTTCGATTGCGACCTTGAGCCGGAGACCTTGAATCTGAACTCCTCGTTGTTCAGCGACCGTTCTGAGGCGTGCTTCGAGCGCTTGACGAAATCATCGATGACACGAAAGCGAACAGGCTGATCGACTTGACCGACGAGCGGGTGGACGCTCACCTCCGGCGACTGTTGCAGACGCCGGTGAAGCAGCTTCGCCCGTCCAAGGGTGAGGAGCGCTCCATCGGGACAACCACGGCCAACGGCGTCCGTTCCGCCGTCATCGCCTTTCTGAACTGGGCAGTACGAACAAAGCGACTTCCGTACAACCCTTGTGCCTCGCTCGAAAAGCTGGCGGAGACGGGAGCCAAGCGGGTCCGTCGTCGGTCTCTCACTCCTGAAGAACTGACACGATTGGTCACGTCCTCTGGCCCAAGAGGAGACTTTTACCTCGTCGCCGTCCTGACGGGGCTGCGGGTCAAGGAACTGACTTCGCTCACCTGGGGCCAGATCCATCTCGACTCGGCGGCGCTCCTGGTCCCTGCCCACATCAGCAAGTCGAAGCGAGACGACTGGATTGCCCTCCACCCCGAGGTCATCGCCACGTTTCGCCGCCTCAAACCGAGCGATGCTGTCGGCTCGGATCGGGTCTTCCAGACGATCCCAACTACTCGAACCTTGTCGGCGGACCTCAAGAGAGCAGGAATCCACGAGTTCGACGCCGAGGGGCGTCGAATCGACCGGCACGCCCTCCGCACTACGGCAGGGACGCTGCTGCTGCAAGCTGGTGGGTTGCTCCCCGAGGTCAAGCTCCAGATGAGGCACGCCAGCATCGAGACCACGCTCAAGCATTACGCCGACCTCGGGCTCGCCGACCAGAAGCGAGCCGTCGCCAAGCTCGGCCCTGTACTCGGGACGGCAGCCACGAGCGACCTCAAGGCGACTGGGACAGACGGCCCTTCAACGGTCGGTCCAACCTCTGCAACGGCACCGGAAGCCGTCCAGTCGCCCCAGCACCGGCCCCAGCACTCCCAGCACTTTTTCCGACCAATCCTGACGACGGCAGACGCCCCGGCGCTCCCCGTCTTCTCGGAGGAGGCCATCGCCAAGATCTCGAATTGTGCGACGATTGACGAGGCTTTGCGAGTCCTGACGACTCGTGACCTGAAAGCGGGCGAGGAGGATCGAACTCCCGACATTCAGCTTGGGAACGCCCGGGCTCGCGATCGAAAGCCCCGTGAATATGGCCACTTTCGACGCGCCCCGCGTTCGCTTGCACACGCGCTTGCACAAGCGTGCGCGTGATGGCGATTCTCGCCCCCGCGCCCGTCCCGCGACGTTCGCCCACGGGCGGGCGGGGCACGCGCTGGCCCCGATTCCCGGGCGTCGCTAACCGGCGGCACGTCGGGCCAACGTGGCGGGACGTGGGCGGCGTCTACGCGTCTACGCATACAGAACCCGCGACCATGCGCCCGCTGGCGGGGATTCTGTAGACGTAGACGCCCGGCTGCCCCGGCGTAGGTACTTGGCGGGGGATGGTCGAACGCGATGCCTACGGGAACAGCCGCGCGGGGAGACAGAGTTTGTTTCGCGCGGAGATCGGCGATTTCCGGCCGAATCCGCCCGTTTGCCCACATGGGGCCGAACTTGCCCACATGTCGCGGAATGACGGCGAAACCGCTGCGGTTGGCCTTGCCTCGTGGCGGATGTCATGGCTTCATGTGTCACAGCGCGGGCGGATTCGCCGCCCGCGACGGAGGCCACGAACATGAACGCCACGACGAAAGCGACGATCGAGATGGCCAGGACGCTGGCCCGCCGCGGGTTCGCGGTACGGAGCATCGAGATCCAGACGCCCGACGGCCGCTGCTGGTGCATCGACACGGTCGCCCCCGGGCGGGCCCGCCATGCCGACGGGCATTGGGGGCCGAAAGCCGGAGCGCCGGGTGGCTTCCGCCTGTTCGAGATCGACCATGACCGCGACGATGCGCCGATCGAGCACGACCCTGTGGATTACGACACCTGGGACATGGGCGACCTGATCGACTACCTGAATGCGGTCGGGCAACCCAAAGCCCGGCCGAGCACGACTCGCACAACCGACCCGACGACCTGAAGCCCGCGTGATGCGGGCTTCGCTGTTTACCAGAGAACCACACCCCCCCAACCCCGAGGAGCACGACCATGACGAAGCGCACGACCAAGCCCGAACCGACTGCCGCCGAGACCTACGCCGCGCGGCGCAATGACATCGCCCGGCTGATGGACGTCCTGCAGATGGAACTCGACAAGCACGCCGACGCCGCGAAGGCCGACCCGCATAACTGGGGCCGCACGGGCGACCTCGGCAAGGTCCGCAGCGACCTGATCGACCTGGTTGGGTTCATGAGCGGGATGGACCGCGAGCACGTCGAGGCTTTCCTGGCCGACGCCGAGTGACCCCACGCGGCGTCGCGGGAAACCGCGGCCGCCACGTTTCCCCCGCCGCGATGTGCGACGGGGTTCCGCACCCGACACGAAGGAGTCCGACATGGCACGCAAGGGCACGATCAAGAACATGGGCAAGGTCCACCGCGAGATGAGCGATGCGCGAAAGGTCCGCAAGGCGGCGAAGACCGTGCCGCCCGCCAAGGAGACGACGCCCGCCCCCGCCAAGCGCATGAGCGCCCTCGACGCGGCGGCGCAGGTGCTCGCCGCATCCGAAGTGCCGATGCGGGCCAAGGAGATGATCGCCGCGATGGAGTCCAAGGGACTGTGGCGCTCCCCCGGCGGCAAGACCCCCGAGGCCACGCTCTACGCCGCCATCATCCGCGAGATTGCCGCCAAGGGCACCGCCGCCCGGTTCAAGAAGCACGAGCGCGGCGTCTTTGTGGCGGGGAAGGAAGCCTGAGCCATGACCGCGACGCCCGCTCCCAACCGCGAAGCGCAACTCGAAGGCGTGCTCCAGGCGGCGCTTTACCTGCTCGGCGCACGCCAAGACCAGATGCTCACCATCGAAGAGTGGACCGGCCTCGCGCGGGCGGTCGCCGCCTGCCAAGAGCGCAAGACCGCCGAGTACCTGACCGACCACGACCTCGAGGACATCGCTGAGCGCTACGCCCTGGAATGGGACGAAGCGGTCGACGGCCCGCTCCCGAACGTCCGCGACACCTGAAAGGCGGGGATCAGCAGTCTCACCCGCCAATGCCCCGGACGGCCGGGGCGTTTCTCGTTGCGCTGCCGCCCATCGCCACACTGGCCCCCGCAACGCCGCCTTCCCGGCCCGATCCGGCCGTCCACCAGCGGACAATAACTGCTACACTCCGCCGATGGCCCGCGCACGCACTCTCCATCGCCATCCGCCGACCACGCCGGAGGTCATGACGATCTCCGATCTGGCGGTGTATCTACAGATGTCGCAGTCGTCCCTCTACAAACTCGTCCAACGCGGCAGCGTGCCCGGCCACAAGGTCGGTCGCCACTGGCGCTTCCACAAGGTGTCGATCGACCGTTGGCTCCAGGAGTCCTCCGCCAAGCCCTCTCGCCCGTCGAAGAAGTGAAATCGTGATGACGTCCACCGAACGCGAACTCGAAGATCAGCTGATCGCGAAGCTTCAGGAACTGAAGTTCGCACACCGCTCGGACATCCGGGACCGGGCTGCGCTCGAGCGGAACTTCCGCGAGAAGTTCCAGGCTCTGAACCACGTCACCCTGACGGAGGGTGAGTTCCAGCGTCTGCTGGACGAGATCGTCACGCCAGACGTGTTCACCGCCTCCCGCATGCTCCGTGACACGAACACCTTCACCCGCGATGACGGGACGCCCCTGAACTACACGCTGGTGAACATCAAGGACTGGTGTAAGAACACTTTCGAGGTGGTGAACCAACTCCGCATCAACACCGACAACAGTCACCACCGCTACGACGTGCTTCTGCTCATCAACGGCGTGCCCGCCGTCCAGATCGAGTTGAAGACGCTCGGCATCAGCCCGCGACGCGCCATCGAGCAGATCGTCGAGTACAAGAATGACCCCGGCAACGGGTACACCCGGACGCTCCTGTGCTTCATCCAGTTGTTCGTCGTGAGCAATCGGACTGACACCTGGTACTTCGCCAACAACAACAACCGGCACTTCAGCTTCAACGCCGACGAGCGATTCCTCCCCGTGTACCAGTTCGCCGCGGAGGACAACTCCAAGATCACGCACCTGGACAGCTTCGCCGAGAAGTTCCTGGCCAAGTGCACGCTCGGCCAAATGATCAGCCGCTACATGGTGCTCGTTGCGAGCGAGCAGAAACTGCTCATGATGCGGCCGTACCAGATCTATGCCGTGAAGGCGATCGTGGATTGCATCCATCAGAACTGTGGCAACGGCTACATCTGGCACACCACCGGCAGCGGCAAGACGCTCACGTCCTTCAAGGCGTCCACGCTGCTGAAGGACTACCCGGATATCGAGAAGTGCCTATTCGTTGTCGACAGGAAGGACCTCGACCGCCAGACTCGCGAGGAGTTCAACCGTTTCCAGGAGGGGTGCGTCGAGGAGAACACGAACACGTACGCACTCGTGCGACGTTTGCTCTCCGATGACTACGCCGACAAGGTCATCGTCACCACCATTCAGAAACTGGGACTCGCCCTTGATGAGAGCAGCAAGCGCAACACGAAGAGGAAGGCGGAGGGCAAGCAGACGTACGCAGAGATCCTCGATTCTCTTCGCGGCAAGCGGATGGTGATCATCTTCGACGAGTGTCACCGCTCCCAGTTCGGCGACAACCATGACGCCATCAAGGAGTTCTTTCCGAAGGCGCAACTCTTCGGGTTCACCGGCACGCCGATCTTCGAGGAGAATGCGAGCTACAAGAAGATCGAGGGCGAGCAGGCATCGCTGCGGACGACGCAGGACCTGTTCCAGCGTGAACTGCACGCGTACACGATCACGCACGCCATCGAAGACCAGAACGTCCTGCGCTTCCACGTCGACTACTACAAGCCCGAAGGCCGCACGATCAAGCCGGGTGAGACCCTCGCCAAGCGCGCCGTTGCCGACGCCATCATCGCCAAGCACGACGCCGCCACCGGCGGCCGCCGGTTCAACGCCATCCTCGCGACCTCGTCCATCAACGACGCCATCGAGTACGTAAAGGTGTTCAAGGACGCCCAGCGCGAGCGGGCCGCCGCCGATCCCGAGTACGCGCCGCTGAACGTCGCGAGCGTCTTCTCGCCGCCCGCCGACGGCGATCCGGATGTCAAGCAGATCCAGGAGGACCTGCCTCAGGAGCGGGCCGACAACCAGCAGGATCCCGAGGGGAAGAAGAAGGCCCTCAAGGGCATCATCGACGAATACAACGCGCTCTTCGGCACCAACCACCGCGTCGAGGAGTTCGACCTCTACTACCAGGACGTCCAGAAGCGCATCAAGGACCAGCAGTTCCCGAACTCCGACCTGCCGCACGCGCAGAAGATCGACGTGGTCATCGTCGTCGACATGCTGCTCACCGGCTTTGACTCCAAGTATCTGAATACCCTGTACGTCGATAAGAACCTCAAGCATCACGGCCTGATCCAGGCCTTCAGCCGCACCAACCGCGTCCTGAACGCGACCAAGCCGTACGGCAACATCCTCGATTTCCGCAATCAGCAGGAGGCCGTCGACGCCGCCATCGCCCTGTTCTCCGGCGCGAAGGCCGATCGCGCCCGCGAGATCTGGCTGGTCGACAAGGCCCCGACGGTCATCGAGAAGCTCCGCGCCGCCGTCGGCGATCTCGGCGCGTTCATGCAGTCCCAGGGTCTGACATGCAAGCCCGAGGATGTGTCAAACCTCAAGGGCGACGATGCCCGTGCCCAGTTCATCAACCGGTTCAAGGAGGTCCAGCGCCTCCAGACGCAGCTCGATCAGTACACTGATCTGACCCAGGATAACAAGCAGGCCATCAAGCAGATCCTCCCACGCGAGCAGTTGGAGGCCTTCCGCGGTGCGTACCTGGAGACCGCCCAGCGCCTCAAGGCGCAGCGGGCCAAGTCTGGCGAGGAGCCAAACCCCGCGATCGACCAGCTCGACTTCGAGTTCGTGCTCTTCGCGTCCGCCGTCATCGACTACGACTACATCATGAATCTGATCGCCCGCTTTACGGGACAGGACCCCAAGCGGCAGAAGATGAGCCGCGATCAGCTCATCGGGTTGATCCAATCCGACGCGAAGTTCATGGACGAGCGAGAGACGATCACCGAGTACGTCCGCTCGCTGGAGGCGGGCAGGGCGCTGGACGAGAAGGCCGTTCGCGCCGGGTTCCAGAGATTCAAGGCAGAGAAGAACGCCCGTGAGCTCGCCACCGTCGCCGAGAAGCACGGCCTGCTGACCGCCTCACTGGAGACGTTCGTCGACGGCATCATCGCCCGCATGATCTTCGACGGCGAGCAACTTGTCGACCTGCTTGCCCCGCTCAATCTGGGCTGGAAGGCCCGCACACAGAAGGAACTGGCGTTGATGGAGGACCTGGTGCCGCTGCTCAAGAAGCGGGCCAGCGGGCGCGACATCTCGGGACTGAGTGCGTATGAGCAGTAAGCCCAAGCCCAACTCGGTGAAGGGGGACGGCGAGCCCGGGCTCGTGCCGAAGCTGCGGTTTCCGGCATTCCGATCTGCGCCTGCTTGGGACCTGAAGCGGGGCGACGCACTCTTCGACGCGATCAATAACCGGTCCGCCGCTC
Organism: Leptolyngbya sp. PLA1; assembly: GCA_021405315.1. Taxonomy (GTDB): domain Bacteria; phylum Planctomycetota; class Phycisphaerae; order Phycisphaerales; family UBA1924; genus RI-211. Next base: position 71,621 of record QWIH01000008.1, on the reverse strand, counting down.
CTGGTCTGCCAGTCCTGGCGATCACGCAGGAGCATGGTGCGATCCCGCGTGATCACATCGACTACCACGTCTCCGCGACCGCCGAGAGCATCGCCACATACAAGGAGGTGTGCGTCGGAGACTTCATCATCAGCCTCCGCTCGTTTCAGGGCGGCATCGAGTATTCCCGATTCCACGGCATCTGCAGTCCGGCGTACGTGATCCTGCGCCGAAAGGGCGTGGGTGTCGACGACTACTTCCGCCATCTCTTCAAGTCCGCCCGCTTCATCAAGCAGTTGAACCGGAACATCGAGGGCCTCCGCGACGGCAAGATGATCAGCTATGCGCAGTTCTCAGAGCAGTTGATCCCCGTGCCGTCCCCCAGCGAGCAAAGGAAGATTGCCGACTGCCTGATATCGCTGGACGAGGCGATCACCACTCGCGTCCGCAAGCTGGACGCTCTAGGCGCCCACAAGCGGACGCTGATGCAGCACCTCTTTCCCCAGGATGGTCAAACCGTCCCTCGCCTCCGCTTCCCAGAGTTCCGCGACGGGCCTAAATGGTGGACGGCACCGCTGGGAGAGGCAGCGGATTTCCAGTCTGGGGGCACGCCGTCTAAGTCCATAGCAGCGTTCTGGAACGGCACGATCCCATGGGTGTCTGCCAAGGACATGAAGCACCTCTTCCTAGAGGACACGGAAGACCACATTACCGATGAGGCGATCGCTGACGGAGCGAAACTCGTGCCGCCGGGCACGATCCTGATCCTCACGCGCGGCATGACGCTGCTCAAAGACGTGCCCATCTGTTTGCCGCGTCGCCCGATGAGTTTCAATCAAGACGTGCGTGCGGTGCGGCCGCGTGACGGTTCCGATGGCCGCTACCTGGCCTTCCTTCTCGTGTCTCGCCGTGAACGCCTCATGCGCCTTGTAGACATGGCGGGCCACGGCACCGGGCGGCTCGATACAGACAAGCTAAAGGCGATGGACGTGTCGATCCCGCACCCTGAGGAGCAGACGCGCGTCGCCGACTGCCTCGCCTCGCTTGATGCAACCATCGCTGCCGAGGCAGCCGCCCTCGACGCACTGAAGGCTCATAAGCACGGCCTGATGCAGGCGATGTTCCCCCGACCGGAGGAGCCCTCATGACCGTTGATGAAGTTGCGAAGACGATCAAAGACAACCCTGCCAAGATCATCCTGGCCTATGGGTTTAACTCCACGGGCAAGACCAAGCTCTCCGTCGCCTACAAGAACGCGACCAAGTCGGCAGATGGCAAACACGCGGGCGTCTACTACAACGCTTACAGCGAAGACCTGTTCCCATGGAACAACGATACCGAGAATGGTGAGGCCAACATCCGGATGATGGTGAACTACTGCAGCCTCAACAAACTGCACACCCTGTTTAACGAGGAGCGCGTGCGCGCCAAGCTGAGGCCGTTCCGACCCAAGTACGACTTCGAGTTTGCATTCCACAAGGATACTGAGCGGGGCATCGAGTCGATTTCGTTCTACCCGTTGAATGCCAAGGACGACGCCGCCCCGATCAAGATCTCGCGTGGCGAGGAGCGCATCTTCGTGTGGTGCTTCTTCCTCGCTCTGTTCGAGGTCGAGGGCTGGGCCGACAAACAGCCTGGGCACTTCTTCATCGATGACCCCGTGTCCAGCCTCGACGACCACAACATCTTCGTGACCGCCTCCACGCTCCTCGACCTCATCGAGTCCCAGTTCGAGAAACGCAAGATCATCGTGACGACGCATCACATCGGATTGTTCTCGATTCTCGCGGATTGGCTCACGAAGGGGGAGAAGGCTGACAAGTTCAAGAAGCACACGAAGATGTTCATCCTCAGCGACAGATCCGGCAACCTCGAACTGGAAGACTGTCGGGATGACGTTTTGCTCTACCACCTCCGACTGCTCCAACTTCTCGATAAAGCACAGAAAGCCAACGACGTTCGGGCCTACCACCTCGCCCTGCTCCGTCAGGTGCTCGAGAACGTCGCCTCGTTTCTCGGTGTAGGCCAGTTCCGATACGTGCTGGAGCAGATCGGCATCGACGATCCCGGCGAAACCGCGAACATCATAAATGTGCTTTCCCACAAGCGGGTGTACTACTACGAGTCCGACATGCTGATCCCCGACAGCCGAAAGATCTTTGAAGACGTGTTCGGGAAGCTGAAAGAGCGGTACAAGTTTGTGCTGCATGCGGACTAATCCATGACCGACAACGATCAGAAACAACTCGGCAAGGTCCTGTGGAACATCGCCGACGACCTCCGCGGCGCGATGAACGCCGACGACTTCCGCGACTACATGCTCGCGTTCCTGTTCCTGCGTTACCTCTCGGACAACTACGAGAGCGCGGCGCAGAAGGAGCTTGGTCGCGACTATCCCAAGATCACGGGTGAGGATCGTCGCGTCCCGCTGGCGATCTGGTACGCGAACAACCCCGACGATGTGGCCGCGTTCGAGAAGCAGATGCGCCGCAAGGTGCACTACGTCGTCAAGCCCGAGCATCTGTGGGCCAGCATCGCCAACATGGCCCGCACGCAGAGCGGCGATCTGCTCAAGACTCTGGAGCGAGGCTTCAAGTACATCGAAACCGAGTCCTTCGAGAGCACCTTCCAGGGGCTGTTCTCGGAGATCAACCTGGCATCGGACAAGCTCGGCAAGACCTACGCCGACCGAAACACCCGCCTGTGCTCGGTCATCACGCGCATTGCCGAGGGTCTGGCGGAGTTCTCAACCGACACCGACACGCTGGGCGACGCGTACGAGTACCTGATCGGGCAGTTCGCCGCGGGCTCGGGCAAGAAGGCGGGCGAGTTCTACACGCCGCAGCAGATCTCGAGCATCCTGTCGGCGATCGTCACCTTGGACAGCCAGGAGCCTGCGACCGGCCAGAGGAAGAAACTGGACAGCGTGCTCGACTTCGCGTGCGGCTCCGGCTCGCTGCTGCTGAACGTCCGCAAGCGGATGGGGCCGCACGGCATCGGGAAGATCCTCGGGCAAGAGAGCAACATCACCACGTACAACCTGGCGCGGATGAACATGCTCCTGCACGGGGTGAAGGATTCCGAGTTCGAGATCTATCACGGCGACACGCTGAAGAACGAATGGGACTTCCTGCGTGAGACCAACCCCCGCAAGAAACCCGCCTTCGATGCCATCGTCGCTAATCCACCCTTCAGCTACCGCTGGGAGCCCGGCGAGGCGATGGGCGAGGACGTGCGGTTCAAGAATTACGGCCTCGCGCCAAAGTCGGCGGCGGACTTCGCGTTCCTGCTGCACGGATTCCACTATCTGAAGGATGAGGGGGTGATGGCGATCATCCTGCCGCACGGCGTGCTGTTCCGCGGCGGGGCGGAGGAGAAGATCCGCACGAAGCTGCTCAAGGACGGGCACATCGACACGATCATCGGCCTGCCCGCCAACCTGTTCTATTCCACGGGTATCCCCGTGTGCATCCTGGTGCTGAAGAAGTGCAAGAAGCCAGACGACGTGCTGATCATCAACGCCAGCGAGCACTACGACAGGGGCAAGCGGCAAAACCAGCTCACGCCAGCGCACATCACCAAAATCGTCGAGACCTACCAGCACCGGAGGGAGGAGGAGCGATACTCCCGCCGGGTCGAGATGAAGGAAATCGAGGCGAACGACTTCAATCTGAACATCTCGCGGTACGTCAGCACGGCCCAGGACGAGCCCGAGGTCGACCTGGCGGAGACGCACCGGAGGCTGGTCGAGCTTGATGGAGAGATTCGTGCGGCGACGGCCAAGCACAACACGTTCCTGAAGGAACTGGGGCTGCCGCCGTTGCCGTAATCGCGTCGCTCCTGCTTCCGCTGGTTGGCAGGTCGAGGAGTTTGCTCGACACTCATAGAGGTGGTGCAGGTCATTGGCTGGGATTCTGGTGCCGGGCGTCGTGAACGAAGAGATTCCGACGCGAGATGACCAGTGCGGACTTTGCGCGCCTCGTGGCGCTCGGTCCAGAGATTTTCCGGGCAGATGGTCTTTCGGACGCATAGGGAACACATAGAGGGGCATGCGATGACTCGCACCGACCCTACCGCCTCAGCCGGAATCGCCGCCGGCCTGGCGGACAGGGAACCGCTGGACGGCGTATGTAGCCGAGGGACTGACCGTGCGTTTCCCGGCACAGGCCGGTCCGAAACTGCATAAAGGGATTCAGCAGGCCCCTCGCGGACAGGCCATGACAGGAATCTGCACGAAAATGACCGACGTCTTCGGGAAACTGCCCGCGAACGGGTTAGGTGTTCTATGGCGGAATGCACCTTCCGCACGAATTGGCCGCTTCCGCGCGACAGATCACCGAGAACAGCAGAGAGGTACAGGGGCAGGACAGGCCATGACGGACGGCGACAGGAACACGATTTCACGCGACACTTCTGCCGGGTCGTGCACATATAGAGGGTTCCGGGGTCACTCGCGGCCCCGGAGAATCCTCCCGAGTCTTCGCCACGCCGCGTGGCTTTCGCGTAGATGGGTGATGTAGAGCCTCACCCGCCTACGCACACAACCGAACCAGCCACCCAGCCCGATCCAGCCAACCTGCCGCGATCCAACACCAGCCCGCCCTGCCGCACGGTGCGCCGGGGTTCTCGTTGTCCTGCGCCTGCAAGCCGGTTGATACCGCTCGCGGCGGCACTCTGGGTGCATTCATGGATGAACTTCAGGTTCGAAAGACGGACGTCGCGGTGATCAACGTCCGCGAGGTGGCGGAACTCCTCGGCGTCAACGCCCGCACGATCTGGCGCCTGTGTCAGCGAAACGAGCTTCCCCGCCCGATTCGGCTGGGGCCCAGGATTTTGCGTTGGAGGCTCGTTGATATCCGCGAACACCTCGACCGCAAGGCTGGCGGCGACATGGCCATGTCCCGGGCGACGTCGGCATGTCGGGGGGCCCGTCGATGAGCGAGGGGCACGACGCGAACAACATGCCCCCAGGCACAGCCGCGCACGGTTGGAACGCCATCGGTGGCGAGCGTGTCGCTGGCGGCTGGCGCTACCCCGAGCGGAACGCCCAGGGCGAGACGATCGGCACGCTCACGCGCTGGGACGCCCCGGCGTCGGGGGCTCGATACACCGCGGCAAAGGGGTCGAAGCGCGGCCTGATCTTCCCTGCAGACGGCCTGCCTGCCTACGCGGGCACGAGCGGAAGTGATCCGATCCTCGTCGCCGAGGGGGCGAGCGACACGGCATGCCTGCACACGTTCGCCTTCACGGCGGTGGGCGCGCCGATGGCAGGGCGCGGTGGGGATGAGCTCGCAGTCCTGCTTCGGGATCGGCATGTCGTTCTCATCGGCGACAACGATGACGCCGGTCGGAAGAGCATCCAGACCCTGGCCACCGCGCTCGTTGGTGTGTGCGCCTCGGTGCGATTCGCGTTCCCGCCGGACGGTCACAAGGACGTGCGGTCGTGGGTCGCCGATGGCGGGGCTGGTGATGCGGATATCGCTCGGCTGATCGCACAGGCTCAGACGTACGCGCCTCCGGCACCGGCGACGCCGGAGCGGCCACCCGTGCCGGAGTTCGTGCCCTTCCCGACGGACGCGCTGCCGAAAGCTGCCGCCGATCTCGTACGGGCCGGCGCACTGTCGCTGCAGGTGAGTGAGGCGATGCTCGGCCCGCTCGCCTTGTCGGCGATGTGCGCTGGTATCGGCAACAGCAGAACCATCGCGCTGCACGCATCCTGGCACGAGCCCGCCATCATTTGGTCGGTGGTCGTCGCGCCGTCGGGAAGCGGCAAGTCACCGGCCCTCGAACTGGTCACTCGCCCCGCCGAGCGCCGGGATGCCGAGGCGCTTCGCGAGCACAAAGAGGCGATGAAGGAGCACGCGGCTGCCCTTGCCCTCCACGAGAAGGCCATGCGGGGCTGGGAGCGGGGTGCGGGGGGGGCTGGCAAGGGCAATTTGCCCGCGACACCGCCCGTCGCGCCGGAAGCGCCGGTCTGTGAGAGGTTCGTCACTTCGGACGTCACGTTCGAGGCACTCGCCGCGATGCTGGCCGCCAGCCCCCGTGGCATGCTGCTGGCCTGCGACGAACTCGCCGCCTGGTTGAACTTCGGCAGGTACTCCGCCAATGGTGGGCGTGCCGCGAGTGAGGCGTCTCGATGGCTGCCGATGCACCGGGCTCAGCCACTGAAGGTCGATCGCAAGACGGCCCCACCCATCCGCGTCGAGCGTGCAGCCCTGATCGTCAGTGGGCTCGTTCAGCCGGGCGTTCTCGCCGCGGCGCTCACGGGCACGGACTTCGACTCGGGGCTGGTGGCCCGGCTCCTCCTGTCGATGCCGCCCACCCCGACCCGGCGCTGGCAGCCCGGCGGCATCCCGCCGATCGTCGAGCGGTCTTTTGGCGCGATGGTCGAGAAGTTGTACGACCTCGAGCTCGACGAGGATTCGCACCGGAACCCGGTACCCCGAGCCCTCTCACTGGACGAAAAGGCCAGCCACCTCTGGGCCAGCTTCTACAACTCGCTGAACGCAGACATGGCGGGCCAAGATGAGCGGGCTCGCGCGATGATGGCGAAGATCGAGTGCGCGGCCGCGCGTCTGGCCCTCGTCGTCCACCTCGGAAGGGTTGCCGCGTGCGAAGGCGCGATCACCGGTGTCGTCGACGGCGAGTCCATGCGTCGCGGCATCGAGTTGGCGAACTGGTTCCGCCGCGAGGCCGAGAGGACTTACCTGCGCCTCGCCGAGGGTGATGACGACCGCGAGGACCGTCAACTGCTCGACATCGTCGGCCGCAAGGGCCGCAGCATCAGCGGGCGTGAACTCGTTCAGTCGAGCAGGAAGTTCAAGACTGTGAAGGACGCCGAGGCCGCGCTCTCGCGGCTGGTGGATGCGGGCCACGGACAGTGGGTGTACCTGCCGCAGCGCGGACCCGGCGCGCCCAAGGCCCGGAGGTTCGTGCTGCCCGGCGCTTCCGGCGATCACGTCCACAGAACCCCCGCTGGCGGTGCCGCAAATGGGGATTCCGTTTGTGTAGACGCTGTAGACACGTCCGCCTCCCCACCCGCGGGAGGTGCTGCGTGATGCGCTGGACTTCCTACTGGACGAGGGCCTTCGACGAGGGGCGGCACATCGACGGCCGCCGCGGCGCGGAGTATGTCGCCCGCGTCTTCCAACTCGAGCGGATCTCGGGCGTTCCGGTGATGCCGCACGCCTGCGGCCGGAAGCGCTACCTGTACCTGGCGGTCGTCAACAACGGCGGGGTCAGTCAGGCCGTCGGCGTCTACGGCACGGTGATGAAGGCCAAGCGCGAGGCGGAGCGGGCGCTCCGGGGGGTGGCTCTATGAACCGTTGGACTGTTGCGCTCCACGAGGCCGGTCACGCCGTTGCAGGCTTCGCCCTCACGGGCACGCGTGTCGTGGCGACCCTGCACAACGATGGCGGTGGCGCGGCCTGGCCGCGCGAGGAGCTTCCGCCGACCGACAGGGCGATCATGACCGCTGCGGGTCCGATCGCCGAGTCGCTGGCCGAGCGGCACGGGCCGCCGGAGGTCGAGCCGTCGTCGGGCTCCCAGAAGTCGTTGTCGCCGCAGGCGCTGCCCACGCTCGAAAGCGTCGCCACCCCCGAGACTGCGGCCGCGCTTAGCGTCGACATCGCCCGGGCCGTGCCCGACCACGTTTCGCTCGCGCGGTGGTGCATCTCAGGCATCGAGGACCAGCCCGTGCGCTGGGCGCAGCGGCACGCGTGGATCACGCGGCTGGCCACCCGGCTCGTTGGCGAGCACGAAGCACAGATCGTCGAAGTCGCGCGGGTGCTGTACCTGCGCGGCGTTGTCTCAGTCCCTCTTTTGGAAAGGACCGCACCATGACATCTATCGCTCAGATCGCACAGAACAAGAAGCACCGGGCCCGCGCCTCGTTCATCGAGTCGGCGTGGACCGGCGAGGCCCCCGACCGCCTCGCCGAACTCGCCGCCGAGGCGGGGATGGAGCCCACCGAGGCGGACGAGATCCTCGCCCGCATCACGGAGGCTCGCGCCGACATGAAGGCCGCCGATGGCGTCGCGTCCCTCCGCCGCGCCGCGGCGAAGGCCAAGGCCCACGCCGAGGCGACCCGTGCCCAGGGCAGCGCCGAGATCGCCAAGATCGAGGCCGAGTCCGACGCAGCCTCGTTCGCGGCCGAGGATGCTCAGCGGGCGCTGAACGCGGCCGACTCAGCGCTCCACCGCGTGATGGTGGTGTACGACGAGGGGCTGCTGCCCAAGTCGCTGCTTCCCAAGGAGGTGCTCGGACTCATGGATCGTCGTGAGCTCGAGCGAAAGGCCCTGGAGGCGGAGTCCGTCAAGTGCACCGCCTTCAACGACCGCAACCGAGTGCGCGACGAGCTGCAGCGGCTCGAGCGTGACCTCCGCATGCTCCCCATCTCCCGCGATCGCCAGCAACAGGAGGCTCGGCTGAACGCCGAGCTCGAGCGGGCCAAGGCCGCCCTCGCGGCCGCGGAGGCGCGCCTCAGCGACGCCGAGCGGGCGCACGCCAAGGCCCGCAGCGCCCTGTAGTCCCGCACATCCCCACATGCATCGCCCCCTGGCTTTGCCGCCGGGGAGCGACTTGACCCGTGCCACCGGCCAGCCCTGACTGTGACCCCCGATCCCGGCAACCCGCCGAGGTCGGGGCGATGGAGACCCCCGCCCGATGGGCACCGTGTTCCGCAAAGCCTGGACCGCACCCCTGCCGCCCGGCGCGGAGATCATCGTTCAGCGCGGCAAGCGCGTGGCCCGCTACCAACTCCGCAACGGCAAAGTGCGGACCGCCGAGGTGTTCACCGCTGCCGACGGTCGGGTGCGCATTCGCGGCGAGACCAAGTCGTACATCGCCAAGTTCCGCGACGCGGCCGGATACTGGGTCGAGCGGCCGACCGGCTGTTCCGATGAGACCGCCGCACGGGCCGTGCTAGCCCAACTGGTGCGTCGGGCCGAGCTGATCCGCGCCGGCGTAATCACGCCCGAGGAGGACGCCGCTTCGCGGCACGGGGCTGAGTCGATCGAGACGAACCTCGACGCGTGGCGCGATCACCTGCGGCTCAAGGGCAGCACCGAGCACTGGTACATCCAGGCCCGCCGCCGGGTGGCCCGCGTGGCCACCGACCGCGGCGTGAAGCGCCTCCGCGACTTCACACCTGCGACGGTCGAGCGGTGGCTCCGGGATCAGGCAGACAAGGGCATGTCCGCGGGCACGCGGAACGGCTATCGGCAGGCCTGCGTGACGTTCGTCAACTGGTGCGTCCGCGCCGGGCGGCTCACGCACAACCCGCTGCTGGCCGTCGCCGTGGCCGACCAGCGTGCCGACACGCGGCGGCAGCGCCGCGCCCTGACCGAGGAGGAGCTGGCCCGCCTGCTCGACGCCGCCCAGCGCCGACCTCTGGCCGACGCGCTGACCGTGCGGCGCGGAGAGGCGAAGGGGCACGCGCAGGCGAAGGTGTCGGCCGCGACGCGCGAGAGCCTGCTGCGCATCGGCCGCGAGCGGGCGCTGATCTACAAGACGCTCGTGCTCACCGGCCTGCGGAAGGGCGAACTGGCCAGCATTACCGTCGGGCAGGTCGACCTCGGCGGTCGGGTGCCGCACCTGTTGCTGAACGCCCGGGACGAGAAGAACCGCCGCGGGTCGGAGATCCCGCTGCGGACCGACCTTGCCGCAGACATCCGCGCGTGGCTGGCCGACCGGCTGGCGTGGGCGCAGCAGGCCGCCCGCGACTCGGATGAGCCGATCCCCGCCGCACTGCCGAGCGAAGAGCCGCTGTTCGACGTGCCAGACGGGCTGATCCGCATCTTCGACCGCGACCTGGTCTTCGCGGGTCTGGCCCGCGTCGAGCAGCGCGGCGGCAAGGAGGTTGTCGTCAAGACCGACGACCGTGGCCGCACGATTGACATCCACGCCCTGCGGCACACCTTCGGCACGCACCTGTCGAAGGCGGGCGTTCCGCTGCGGACGGCCCAGGCTGCGATGCGGCACAGCGACCCTAGCCTGACGGCCAACGTCTACACCGATCCGAAACTCCTCGACGTGGCCGGTGCGGTGGCAAGTCTGCCAGACCTGCCGCTAGGTGGAGTCGCATGCACCGACGTCGCGGTGGCCATCCGCTGACAGAGGTGCTTTGGGGTACCCGCGGAACCCCCAATAGAATCCGCCGATGAACTTCCTGCACACCGATCTTGGGAATCTCCGTGGTGGTGAGATCGTGGAGATCACACTCCAGGGAAACTCAGCCAACGTGCGGCTCCTCGACAGCAGCAACTTCTCGGCTTATCGAGCGGGGCGTCGCCACACCTTCATCGGCGGGCACGCCAAGCGATCTCCCGTTAGGCTGCAGGTTCCGCGGTCCGGACATTGGCATGTCGCCATCGACATGGGTGGCTATAGCGGTAATGTCCGTGCTGGTGTCCGCGTGCTGCCGGGCGCGCTTCCACCATTGCAAGAGCGACCCCTGTCTAGCGTGCCGAGTCTGCTGCAAGGGAGCGACGAGGAGCCCCCGAACGCTGGGGCGTCGGCCCATCGCGACTACGACGTGTTCGTTTCCCACGCCTCAGAGGACAAAGCGGAGATTGTGCGCCCCCTGGCGCAGGCACTTCAAGCTGCCGGCCTCAGGGTCTGGTACGACGAGTTTGAACTCCGAATCGGTGACAGTCTGCGCCGGAAGATCGACATGGGCCTCGCGCGTAGTCGCTTCGGAGTCGTGGTCTTCTCGAAGAGCTTCTTCGCCAAGGGATGGACGAACTACGAGCTCGACGGTCTGGTGACCCGCGCGGTAAGCGGGGAGCAGGTGCTGCTGCCCATCTGGCACAACGTCACCAAGCAAGAGGTCATCAATTACAGCCCATCCCTGGCGGACAAGCTTGCCCGGAGCACGGCTACCCACACCGTCGAAGAAATAGCCGCGGAGATTGCCGACGTCATCCACGGGCGAGCGGCGGATTCGGACCAGTTCGAGTGAACCCGCTCGGCCTGCCGCCGGGGGGCGTGCAGCTCGGCCGTCCCCCCGCCGATCGGCAGCCTCATCCACGCCACGCCTTGCACAACCACTTGCACAAGCGCTTGCACAAGCGAGCGTCCGCCTAGGTCATTCCCTGTCATCGTCGGGCCGTCGGCCCCGATCCGGCCGCTTCCGTCCACCTTGCCGAAACTCGCGGATTCTGCGGAGTTTGTCAACGAAAAGCCGCCGGTGTCATCGTGTGACATCGGCGGCAGTCAAAGCGGGCGAGGAGGATCGAACTCCCGACATTCAGCTTGGGAAGCTGACGTTCTACCGCTGAACTACGCCCGCGGCTGGGTCAGTATAGCACGTGACCGCGAGGCGGTGAGCGCGACGGGCGAGCCGCGAGCCCGGCTCGTGGCTCGGCACGGGAGGGGGAGCCCCCGAGCTGGCTGACGTCGATGTTCAGACCTCGTCCGCCGCCGAGTCGCTCAGACGGTGCCGGGCTTGCTGGCCTTCCACATGCGATCGGCCTCAAACGCGGCGACGTCGGAGACTCTCGTGGTCTGCAGGTAGCTGTGGATCTCGGCGCGCTGGGCCTTCCAGAACTCGTGGGCGGGGCAGGCCCGTTCGTCGCTGCACACGGCGCCGCCGAGGAGGCACATCGGTTCAACCACGGGATCCTGGAGCGCAAGGGCAAGGTCAAAGAGCGAGATGTCCGAGGCCGGCCTGGCGAGGGTCACCCCCCCACCCACGCCTCGCTGGGTGGCGACCACGCCGCGTTTTCCCAGGGCGTGGACGATCTTGGCGAGGTAGGCGGGCGGGATTCCGGTGGCAGCGGCGATGTCCTTGACCAAGAGCGACTTCCCCCCCGCCGCGGCGAGGAAGCTCAGCGCCGAAATGGCATAGCCAACGCCCTGACTCAGCATTCGGCCTCCACCGGGCGAGATTAGGTTATATGGATCGGCTTGTCAACTAAGGAACCGCGGACGTCCGGTAACGCTGGAGAGCGAAGGGGTCAATTGTCGATTTGAACTTCCCCGGGGTGCGTCATATTATCGATATTCTACTCTTCTAGTCCGTTTCAAAGAGCCCTTACGCCCAGCCCAGTCTCAGGAGAACTCATGGCTGCTCACTCATCCGCGCACGACGCACCGCCGCTTGAACGCTTCACGTACGATGACGACATCGTCCGCAAGTTCACGCTCGCCACGGTTCTGTGGGGCGTGGTGGCGATGCTGGTTGGGGTCCTCATCGCGGGCCAGCTCGCGTTCCCGCAGTTGAACCTGGGGCTGGAGTGGACGAGCTTCGGCCGGCTTCGCCCGCTGCACACCAACGCGGCGATCTTCGCGTTCGCCGGCAACGCGATCTTCGCGGCGGTCTACTACTCAACGCAACGTCTGTGCAAGACAAGGATGTGGAGCGACAAGCTGAGCCGGCTTCACTTCTGGGGCTGGCAGACGATCATCGTGTGCGCCGCGCTCACGCTCCCCCTGGGGATCACGCAGGGCAAGGAATACGCCGAGCTGGAGTGGCCCATCGACCTCATGATCGCGGTGGTCTGGCTCGGGTTCTTCGGCACGAACTTCTTCATGACCCTGAAGGTCCGCCGCGAGCGGCACATGTACGTGGCGCTCTGGTTCTACATCGCGACGATCGTGACGGTCACGATGCTGCACGTCTTCAACAGCCTCGCGCTCCCGCTCGCGGTCGTCGAGACCATCAAGACGGGGCATTGGCCTACCGGCACCGACTGGCTCAAGAGCTGGTCCATCTACGCCGGGGCCCAGGACGCGTTCATGCAGTGGTGGTACGGACACAACGCGGTGGCGTTCTTCCTCACCACCCCGTTCCTCGGGCTGATGTACTACTTCCTGCCCAAGGCGGCCGACCGCCCAGTCTACTCGTACCGGCTCTCGATCGTCCACTTCTGGAGCCTGGTCTTCATCTACATCTGGGCCGGGCCTCACCACCTCCACTACACCGCTGTCCCGCAGTGGGCGTCCACGCTGGGGATGATCTTCTCCGTCATGCTGTGGATGCCCTCCTGGGGTGGCATGATCAACGGACTGCTCACGCTGAGGGGCGCCTGGAACAAGGTCGCGGGCGATCCGATCCTCAAGTTCTTCGTGTGGGGGATCACGTTCTACGGCATGTCGACCTTCGAGGGCCCGATGCTCTCCATCAAGAGCGTCAACTCCCTCTCCCACTACACCGACTGGACCATCGCCCACGTGCATGCCGGGGCGTTGGGCTGGAACGGCCTGCTCACGTTCGGCATGATCTACTGGCTCGCGCCCCGCATCTTCCAGGCGCCGGTCTGGAGCAAGAAGCTGATCGCGGCTCACTTCTACACGAGCACCATCGGCCTGGCCCTCTACGTCCTGGCGATCTACACGGCGGGCATCACGCAGGGCCTGATGTGGCGCGCGTTCGACGAGACCGGCGCCCTCCAGTACCCGAACTTCGTCGAGACGCTCGTCAACCTCATGCCCATGTACTGGATCCGCATCCTGGGCGGCACGCTCTACTTCGCGGGCATGGTGCTCTGCGCGTTCAACATCTTCATGACCTGGAAGGCCCGGCCCGCGGCCTACGAGGTCCCGGTTCACGAGGCCCCGGCGTTGTCACCCGTGTACGTCGATCCCCCCCCGCCCCCCACCGTTCTGACCGCGAACGTCGAGTTCGGGAAGGCGCTGGACTCCAAGGTGGTGCAGGGCTGGTTCCACCGCGTCTGGGAGCGCAAGCCCCTGAAGTTCTCGCTGCTCACGCTGGCAGCGGTGCTGATCGCTTCCCTCTTCGAGGCCATCCCCACGTTCCTCATCCGCTCCAACGTGCCGTCGATCGCGAGCGTGCAGCCCTACACGCCGCTGGAGCTCGCGGGCCGCGACGTCTACATCGCGGAGGGTTGCTACAACTGCCACTCGCAGATGATCCGCCCGATCTACGCCGAGGTGAAGCGATACGGCGAGTACAGCAAGCCCGGCGAGTTCGTGTACGACCATCCATTCCAGTGGGGGAGCCGCCGCATCGGGCCGGACCTCGCGCGGGAGGGCGGGAAGCAGTCCCTGGACTGGCAGATCCGCCACCTCGAGAATCCGCGGCAGCTCGTCGCGCAGTCCACGATGCCCACGTACGCGCACCTGCTCGAGCAGAAGGTGAACTTCGAGGCGCTCCAGGGCCGGGTGACAGCCATGGCCATGCTGGGCGTGCCCTACGGCGAGGCCGTGAAGCCCGGCGTGGCGGAGAAGCTCGCGCGGGCGCAGGCGAAGGAGCTGTCCGCGCAGCTCGTCGCGCAGGGCGGCTACGCCGACCTCGATGAGACAAAGGCGCTCGCGCTGGCCGCCTATCTGCAGCGGCTGGGCACGGACCTGTCCAAGCCCGCGCCGGCCGCCGCCAGCGCGAACGCCGCCACCAACTCCGGAGGCACACCATGAGCGCCCTGATGAGTTCCCTCAAGCTCGCGTTCTATCCCACGGTGGCGATGCTGATCTTCCTCGCGGTCTTCATCGCCATTCTGTGGCGCGTCCTCCGCACCCCGGCGTCGCAGGCCGCGCGTCACGCCTCCATCCCCCTTGACGACGAACCCGGTTCCTCTTCCGCACACTGAGGTCACACATGTCGACTGTCAAAGACCATCTGAGCGATCACGAGTACGACGGCATCCGCGAGTACGACAATCCGACGCCGGGCTGGTGGCACGTCATCTTCATCGCCACGGCCGTATTCGCGTTCTTCTACTTCGTCTACTACGACGCCAATCCGGACTCGGCCACAATCTGGACGGAGCTCGCACGCCGGCAGAACGTGGAGAACAAGAAGATCTTCGGCGCGCTGGGCGACCTCGAGCCCACCCCCGCGACCATCATGAAGCTGACCTCCGACCAGAAGCTCATGGGAGTCGGGCAGGGGCAGTTCCTGGCCACCTGCGCGCAGTGCCACGGCAAGGACGGCGGGGGCGTCAACGGCGTCAACCTCTGCGACGACTCCTACAAGAACGTGAAGTCCCTCGAAGACCTCTACACAGTCATCACCGAGGGTGCCGGCGCCGGCGCCATGCCCGCGTGGAAGACCTCTCTCTCCAAGAATGAGAGGGTGCTCATGGCCTCCTACGTGGCCTCCCTGCGGGGCACAAAGCCGGCCAGCCCGAAAGCCCCTGAAGGAACCCCCATCCCGCCCTGGCCCTCCAACTGAACGTGACCACCACCACATCAACTCCCCCCTCGCGTGGCCGCAGCCGGCCAGACTCCGACGAGGGCTCCGTCCTCTCGACGCTGAACGAGGACGGCTCGCGCCGGTGGCTGAAGCCACGCCCCAGCCCGGGGCGCTGGCTCAACCGACGGCGCGCTCTCGGCTGGTTCCTGATCGCGCTCTTCACGGTCCTCCCGCACATTCGGGTCGGGGGCAAGCCCTTCGTCCTCCTCGACCTCACGACGCGTCACTTCACCATCTTCGGTCACACGTTCCTGCCGACGGACACGCTGCTCCTTGCGCTCCTGCTTCTGGGCACCTTCATCTCCATCTTCCTCTTCACGGCGCTGCTGGGGCGCGTGTGGTGCGGCTGGGCGTGCCCACAGACCGTCTACCTCGAGCTCGTCTTTCGCCCCATCGAGCGGTTCTTCGACGGCGCCCCCGGCCGTCCCAAGTCCAACTTCATCCAGAAGTCTCCCCTCGCCAAGCCGCTGAAGTTCCTCGCGTTCTTCCTCGTGGCCTGCTTCCTCGCGCACACCTTTCTGGCGTACTTCGTTCCCACGGATCAGCTCCGCGTCTGGATGACGCGGTCGCCCTTCGAACATCCGTCGTCCTTCCTCGTCATGGCGGTCGTCACGGCCCTGATGCTCTTTGACTTCGCCTTCTTCCGCGAGCAGACCTGCCTGGTTGCCTGCCCTTACGGGAGGATGCAGTCCACGCTCCTGGACCGCAACTCACTCATCGTGAGCTACGACCCCAGGAGGGGCGAACCCCGGGGCAAGGGCAAGACCGTCGCCCTGCCGCTCGCGGACGCGCAGGCCAAGCAAGGGGACTGCGTCGATTGCGGGCTGTGCGTCGCCACCTGCCCGACGGGGATCGACATCCGAAACGGCCTGCAGATGGAGTGTGTCCACTGCACACAGTGCATCGACGCGTGCGATGCCGTGATGTCCAAGCTCGGGCGTGCCACCGGCCTGATCCGGTACGCCTCTCAGAATGAGATCGAGGGTTCGAGGCGGCGATTCCTGCGCCCTCGCACGGTCATCTACACCATCCTCATCACCGTTCTCGCAGGAGCGTTCACCGCTGTCCTCCTCACCGCGCCGATCGCGAACGTCCAGGTTCTGCGGGCCCGCGGCGCCGTCTACACCGAGATCCAGCCCGGCGTCATCGCGAACCAGGTCCAGGTCAAGATCATCAACCGGCTGGACCGCCGCGCGGAGTTCTCCATCACGCTCGGGGGTCATGCGGACGCCACAGCGATTCCGGAAACCAATCCCGTCGCGCTCGACCCGTCCGCCATGGAATCCGTGCCCGTCATGCTCACCGCCCCGGCCTCGGCATTCACCCGCGGCAAGCTCCCGGTCGTGATCACGGTCACAGGGCCCGAGGGCAAGCCCATCTCGAGGAACTACGTCATGGCCGGCCCGGGAAACACGGTCCGCCATTCGCCTTCCAGCACGCCGGCGCCCCCCAAGGAGACGCCATGAGACTCTTTCCTCGCTTCAAGGTGTGGCCCGGCATCATCTTTGTGCTCTTCGGCGTGAACTTCCTCGTCGTCGCCATCACCGTCATCGGCGCCAGCCGCACCGCCTCGCCCATCGAGCCGGATTACTACACCAAGGCTCTCAACTGGGACCAGACTCAGGCGCAGATCCAGCGGAATGTGTCCCTCGGCTGGTCGGTCACTCCGAGCGTCCGGCCGGGCGCCGACGGCAAGCCCCGCCTCTTTGTCACGGTTCTCGACGGCGCCGGGTCCCCCATGCGCGCCGCGACCGTCAAGGCCCGGGTGCCCTCCTCCAAGGTCCCGCTCACCTTCACCCACACGGACGACGGCGTCTACGCCTGCAACGAAGACCTGCCTGACGCGACCTCGTTCTCCGTCGCCGTCACCGCCGGCTTTGACCTGTTCACCGCCGAGTTCTCCGCCTTCTCCAAGGAGCCCGCCCGATGATCGCCCCGCTCGGCGCCGTCTTCGTCGCGAGCCTCTTGGGCAGCCTGCACTGCGCGGGCATGTGCGGCCCGCTTGCCTGCGCCGCGACGCTGCCCCGCGCCGCCTCGCCCACGCCCATCACCGCGGAAGGCAGGACGATTTCCGGGGCATTCAACGCGCCGGCCTCGGCGCTCTACCACGCGGGCCGTCTCACTGCCTACGTCACACTCGGCGCCGCCGCGGGGACGCTGGGCTCGGCGATCGACCTGGCGGGGAATCTTGCCGGGGTCCAGCGCGTTGCGGCGTACCTCGCCGCGGGCCTCATCATCCTCGTCGGCCTCGCGTACCTCCTGAAGTCGTACAACCTGTTCCGCCCGCCCTCCATCGCGATCTCGCAGCCCCGGAGGCTGTGGACTCGAGCCCTGTCGTGGCCGGCGCCTGCCCGCGCCGTCGTGATCGGCCTGCTCACGGGCCTGCTCCCGTGCGGCTGGCTGTGGGTCTTCCTCGTCTCCGCCGCCGGCACTGCCTCCCCGCTCACGGGTGCCCTCACCATGGCCGCCTTCTGGCTGGGCACGGTGCCGGTGCTGCTCCTGGTCACGTCGGGCCTTCCCCGGCTGCTCAGACCGATCACATCGCGGGCCCCCGCGCTGGTGGGCGTGGCGATCATCGCCGCCGGGATCTTTACCCTTGTGATGCGCGTGCCCCACGCCCCCGCGCCCGACAAGCAGGCCGCCGTCCCCTCGTGCTGTCATGAGCCATGAGCCCGCCCATGTCTGCCTTCACTGCGGCTTGCCCTCGCCGCCACCCGCGTCTGACGCGCCGGGGGCCTTCTGCTGCAACGGCTGCGCCGCGGCGTATTCGCTGATCCACTCCAACGGTCTTGACCGCTTCTATGAGCTGTGCAACCCGGGCGACGCATGCACACCCCGCGCCGCCGGTTCCCGCTCGTTCGACGAGTTTGACGACCCCGCGTTCCTCGCGCGCCATACGCAGGCCCTCGCAGGGGGGCATCGCCGCGCGGAGCTGCTGCTCGCGGGGATCCACTGCGGCGCGTGCGTGTGGCTGCTGGAGCGCCTTCCGCGCGTCATCCCCGGCCTGATCTCGGCCAGGGTCAGCCTCCACCGTGCGACGATCTCTCTGGTCTGGAACGCCACGCAAGCCCCGCTCTCTCGAATCGCGCGCACGCTCGATTCCCTGGGCTACCCGCCCGCGCCCCTCCGCACCCGCCCCGCGGCCCTCGCGGCGGCCAACCGCAAGGACCTCATCCACCTCGGCGTGGCGGGCGCGTGCGCCGGCAACGCGATGCTCTACGCGGTCTGCCTCTACGCGGGCATCTTCGAGGGGATCGAGAGCGAGAACGCCGCCCTCTTCCGTTGGCTCAGCCTGGCGGTCACCGGCGTGTCGCTCGCCTGGCCCGGCCGGGTCTTTTTCGCGAACGCCATCGCGGCCATCCGCACCAGGACCCCTCACCTTGATCTGCCCATCACGCTCGCGCTGGTCGCGGGTGTGGTCTGGAGCGTGGTTTCGACCGTCCGCGGCGAGGGCGAGGTCTACTTCGATTCTCTCTCGGTGCTCGTCTTTGCGCTGCTCGCGGGTCGCTACCTCCAGCGCCGCCGGCAGCAGGCGGGCGCCTCCGCCGTCGAGTTGCTGTTCTCCCTGACAAGCCCCTCAGCCCGCCGACTTGATCCCGAGGGCCGGGTCACGACCGTCCCCGCGGATGCACTGAAGGCGGAGGACCTCCTTGAGATCCGTGCGGGGGACTCGTTCCCCGCTGATGGCGTTGTCACCCGGGGAGACTCCACCGCCGACCTGTCGCTCCTGTCGGGAGAGTCACGTCCGGTGCGGGTCACAGGAGGCGACCAGGTTTACGCCGGCGCCACCAACCTCGGTTCCTCGCTCCTGATCCGCGTCACGCGCGCGGGGGACGACACCCGCGTGGCCTCCCTCATGCGCCTGGTCGAGGACGCCGCCCAGCGGCGGGCCCCGATCGTTCAGATGGCGGACCGCCTCTCCGGCGCGTTCGTCATCGGGATGCTCTCGCTGGGCGTTCTGACCTACATCGCGTACTCGTTCGCCGCCCCGCACCTGGCCCTCGAGCGTGCCGTGGCCCTGCTCATAGTCACCTGCCCGTGCGCGCTGGGCCTGGCCACGCCCCTGACGCTCGTTGTGGCCCTGGGGCGTGCGGCCCGCCAGGGAATCCTGGTAAAGGGTGGCGACGCGATCGAGAAGCTCTCCCGTCCTGGCGACCTGTTCCTCGACAAGACGGGGACGATTACGTTCGGCTCGCCCCGGGTCCTGGAATGGAAGGGCGACGAGTCCATCCGCACGCGTGTCGCCGCGCTCGAGCTCCACGCAGCCCACCCCCTCGCCGCGGCGCTCCGCGACGGCCTGGAGCACGAGGCACGCCCTCTCGCCGTCACCGATGTCAGGCACAGCGTGGGCGCCGGCATCTCGGGCACGGTCGAAGGCCACTCGCTGGTCATCGGCTCGCCGGAGTTCATCCGCGGCTGCGTCCCCGACGCTGACCCGGCGCTGCTCGCGACCGCCGCCGACTGGGCCGCCCGTGGCCTCACGCCGGTCGCCATCGCGCAGGATGGGCGCCTCGCCGCTGTCGCCAGCCTGGACGATCGCGTGCGTCCGGACGCGGCCCGCGCGATCTCGCAGCTCCGCGCCATGGGCTTCCGCCCGCGCATCCTCTCGGGCGACCACCCCGCGGTTGTGGCGTCGGTCGCAGCGCAGGTGGGGATCGAGCCCGAGCACGCGCGGGGCGGCCTGCTCCCCGAAGACAAGCTCGCGATCGTGGCAGACGCCGCCCGGAGGGGACCGGTGGTCTTCGTTGGGGACGGCGTGAACGACGCCGCCGCCCTGGCCGCGGCCCCGGTCGGGATTGCCGTTCACTCCGGCGCCGAGGCCGCCCTTGCCGCCGCGGATATCTACATCTCCCGCCCCGGCCTCGCGCCGCTGGTCTCGCTGGCCCGTGGCTCCCGAGACGCCATCTCGACGATCAAGCGGAACCTCTGGCTGTCATTCATCTACAACGTCGTGGCGATCATCGGAACAGTCGGCGGCCTCGTCACCCCGCTCCTCGCGGCGCTCATCATGCCCCTCAGCTCGATTACGGTGCTTACGGTGGCGCTGCGTTCGCGTGCGTTCGCCGCCGCGCGGGGCAGGCCCCAGCCCGAGCCCGGCCAGATCCCCGCGAACCCAACGGAGGCCCCGGCATGGGCGTGATCTTCATCATGGTGCCGCTCGCGCTCCTCTTCGCGCTGGGCGCGGTGCTGGCGTTCATCTACGCCGTCCGCGAGGGGCAGTTCGATGACGTGGACACCCCGCCGCATCGCATGCTCCACGACGAGGACTGAGCGGGCCCCGCGGAGCCCGCCCCCCGGGTACACTCCCCGCATGGCGAGCGTTGTCTTCTACTTCCAAGTCCACCAGCCCCACAGGCTCCGCCGCTACTCCGTCTTCGACAACGACCCGTTCTACTTCGAGGACTCCAAGAACGCGGAGATCTGCCGCAAGGTCGCGGACAAGTGCTATCGCCCGACGACCTCGCTCATCCTCGACCTGGTGCGGCGTCACAAGGGGAACTTCCGCGTTTCCTACGCCATCACCGGCACGGTGCTCGACCAGCTCGAGCGGTGGGCACCCGACGTCATCTCCCTGTTCCAGGACCTGTCCCGCACGGGCTGCTGCGAGTTCGTGGGCGAGACGTACTACCACTCGCTATCCGCGCTCTACTCCCGCACGGAGTTCAACGAGCAGGTCGAACTGCACACCCGGCGCATCCAGTCTCTGTTCAACCAGACTCCGCAGGTCTTCCGCAACACGGAACTGATCTACAACAACGATCTCGCCTGGCACGTCTCCCAGATGAAGGACGAGGCCGGAAACCGCCGCTTCAAGGGCATGCTCTGCGAGGGCGTCGACCGCCTCCTGGGATTCCGCAAGCCCTCGTGGGTCTACCAGCCGCCGGGCAAGCCGACGGGCCGCGACGGCAAGCCATTCGGCGTGCTCTGCAAGAACTACCGGCTCTCGGACGACATCGCCTTCCGGTTCTCCAACCGGGGCTGGTCCGAGTGGCCCCTCTCCGCCGAGAAGTTCGCCCAGTGGGTTCACCACATCAACGGCGACGGGTACCTCTGCAACCTCTTCATGGACTACGAGACATTCGGCGAGCATCAGTGGGCCGACACCGGCATCTTTCAGTTTCTCTCCAAGCTCCCCGAGGCGATCTTCGACACCGCGCCGGGCCAGAACCACTTCATCACACCGAGCCAGGCCCTCGACCAGTTCCCGCCCGTGGGCGAGTACGACGTCCACGACTACATCTCCTGGGCTGACACGGAGCGAGACCTCTCCGCCTGGCGAGCCAATGCGATGCAGTGGAACGCCCTGGAGGAGATCTACAAGCTCGAGCGCCCCATCAAGGACCGGGTCGCCGCCTCCCTCCGAGAGGCCGATCCCGAGGAACGCGACCACGCCGCCCACCTGCTCACCGATTGGCGCAAGCTCACCACCTCCGATCACTTCTACTACATGTGCACCAAGTACTTCGCCGATGGCGACGTGCACAAGTACTTCAACCCCTACGACTCACCCTACGACTCCTACATCAACTTCATGAATGTGCTGGACAACCTGCGTCAGCGCCTGGCCTCGGCCCCCACGGCCACCTCCCCGGCTTGACCACGTGAGCATCACCGCCGTTCTGCTCCTGAGCCTGATCGCCTGCCCGCACCCTTCCGAGGGCGCGCCTGCGGAGCCCCCCCCACCGGGCACGACCCACACACCCCTGCCGATCCCGGGCACGCAGCCGCCGGATCAACGCCCGCTCAAGCCCGGGGAGCCGATCGGCCTCACCCGGCTCGCGATCGCCGTCACCCGCGCCGATCCCCCGAACGGCGCGACGCTCCCGCTCGCGGATTGGCCGCGCATCCCGACCACTCGCCTGGCGTTCCAGCCGCAGGTGCCAACGCCGGTCAAGACGCCCATCGCGGACCCGCCAACCTCGGAGCGGCCCGAGGAGCCCCCCGCCAGACCACGTGCCGTCGCCCTCTACGCGGTTCGGTCACTCAGCGTCACCGACTCCACGGGCCGCGACCTCGTGGCCCCGCTGCTCGACGACGGCCGCCCCGAGCCGCTCACGCGCTATTTCCAGGTCGATTCCTACGCGGGCACGCTGCAACTTGCCGTCGACGCCCCGGCGCCCGGCGCCACGAGCATCCGCGTCGCCTTCGAGATCGAACTGAGCGTCTGCGACCGCGTGGTGTC
Organism: Leptolyngbya sp. PLA1; assembly: GCA_021405315.1. Lineage (GTDB taxonomy): Bacteria > Planctomycetota > Phycisphaerae > Phycisphaerales > UBA1924 > RI-211. Next base: position 49,305 of record QWIH01000008.1, on the reverse strand, counting down.
GCTTGACGTGCCGGCCGTGCCGACGTGGACACCGCTGAGGCACACCGCCTTCGATGGGCTCGATGTGTCGTACATCTGCCGCGCGTTCTCGGAGGACTCAAGCCACCTCGACCTCCGCCCCCGCGAGGCCGAGTGGCGGGTACTCCGCGCCGGCATCCCCAGCCCCAGCGGCCTGATGGCCCGGCTCCGACCCCCGCAGGGGTTCGATTCCTCCGGCATCAGCTTCTACATTCCTGAGCCGTATCGCGCGGGCGCCATGCTGCGACTGCAGCTCGCCGAGCACCAGCGCACGATCATCGCGAGGTTCGACGACGCGGCGATCCCGCTGCCCTGAGGCCGGCCGCGGATTCAGCAGCCCGCTCCGCCCACGACGTCAATGAGCTTCAGCACGTCGTCCTGATCCGTGTTCCCATCCTGGTTGAAGTCAGGGTCGATCCCGGTCGGATTGTCACCGCCGCCGATCACGTCGATGAGGTAGCTCACGTCATCCTGGTCCACATTCCCGTCCTGGTTCACGTCTGGATCGCACGACGGGGGCGGCATGTCGATGATGCCCAGGCTGTACTCGAACTCGAAATAGTCCGACAGGGTGAACGTCTGCTCACCCATCTCCGCGTCAAAGGCCGCCTGATCGAACACAAACAGGGGGTCCGCCACGGCCTCCGAGGAATGAGGCCGGTTGGGAGTGAACTCAAAGGCCGTTGCTTCGGCGCTGAGCCACACGTTCACCGTCGGGCTGTTCACCGGGTCGAAGACCACCGGCACCGCCAGGTCGTACCCCTGCGTCCCGTTGATGGTGTCCACTCGTGTCGTCTGCCAGTGCACCCGCGCGATGGAAGTCGCGTACCCGGTCGCATGGCCGCGGATGAACACATACGCGGGGATGTACGGGAACGCGTTGGGAGGCACGTTGATCTGCCTGGGCCTGGCTTCGTACTCGACGGCGCTGACCGCCTGCGACCGGAAGGGCCATGAGGTGGTGATGACCGCGCCGTGCGCCTCCGCCGTCGCCGTGGCCATGGGGCGCATCCCGCCAAAGGTCTGCGCGGTCGCCTGGCAGCTGTACGACACCAGGCCGAGGTACTCGCCGGACCAATCGCCAGAGGCCGACATCGGCACGGGCCCCCAGTTGCGGAACGACCCCCCCACCGTCGAGCTCACATCCACAACGTGCTGCGAGTCCGGGAGCGGCTGGGCCAGCGCGTTGCTCGCGGCTAGAGCGGCCGCACCCCAGAAGATCGCGCTCTGAGCTGTTCGCATCGGAGTCCTCTCGGGCATCAGCGTGGTCCCCTCTCACCGCGTCCGCCGCTGCCCCACAGCCTACATCTCGAACGTGGAATCCGCAATGCCGATTCGCCGGCCGAGCCGCCCCATAACTCTCCCCTGCTTCGAGCGTGCTAGCGCCCGAGCACCTGCTTCAGGGCTCCGTAGACGAAGTTTCGCCTGTCTTCCTTGAGCAGCGTCCCGAACTTCACCTCCTCGCCGAGGCATTTCAGCACGATGTGAGGCACCGCCTTTCGGTTCACGCGGGTCCCGCTGTCCTCGAGGGCGACAGCCGTGACCTCCGCCGGGCGAAAGGTCTTCCGCCAGCCGATGTTCATGAACCCGAGGAAGACCTCCCCATCCTCGCGCCGCAGCCGCACCCTCACAGCCCCCCAGAGACCGACGACGGCAAAGGCCGCTGTGAGCAGCCCGATCAGCATGAACGGGATCATGAACAGCACCGCGATGAGATCGGTGGAGTCGCCGGAGAAGAGCATGGCGAGCCCGACCGTCCAGGTGATGGCGTTCCAGAACCCGCTGAAGAAGAGGAAGAACCAGCCCGTCTCCGAACGGCAGGCCGCGGTGATCTCAGCCACGGTCCCGTCATCCCTGTAGGCGCACCCCTTCGGGGGGTTGGCGAGGTCCACCGCCTGCATCGGGGGCGTGAACACCTCCACCGGGACTCCCTCGGAGTCCACCGGCGCACCCGTGGCCAGCGAGGAGAGCACGAGGGCCTCATCGCACGCGCGGCAGAACGCGACGTTCGCCCCCACGTTCACGTCCGCTTCCGCGATCTCATTCCCGCACTTCGGGCAGTGCATCGCCATCCTGCGCCTCCTTCCCGCCTCCCAACCACCGCCTCAGAAACGCCACCTGCTCGTTCTTTGCGTCGTTCGCCACCATCCCAAACCCCGCGTGCTCCCACGGCGCTCCCGTGCGCTCCCAGGTCCGCATCTGCACGATCCCGGGGTCCGCGCCCTGTGCCACGCAGCGCGCACGCAACGCCTCCACGAAGCGCTCCTGGGTCGCTACCGGCACTATTTCATCGGCGCGGCTGTGCAGCGCGAGCAGCGGGATGGGCCTCCAGCCTTGCAACCGGCTCATCGCATCCAGCGCCCGCACCCGCGCGGGCTCCTGCGCCGCGCCCCAGGGAGTCCGCCCGCCCGACAGGTAGAGCCCCTCGAGCCACCCCGTTGTGCCTTCGACCGCAGCGCACACGAACTCGTGCCCCTCGCAGAGCCGGCGCAGCGCCACCATCCCGCCCGCGGACATCCCTCCGATGCCCATGCGCGCCACGTCCAGCAGGCCCTCGTACTCCCTCGCCGCGAGGGCGTCCGTCACGCCGTCCACCTCGCCCAGCATTCGTTCCAGCACGTCCAGCGTCCGCTCGGGCTTCTGAAGCGCCGCCTCGAATCTCTCGCCGTGGCCCGGCAAGTCCAGTGCGACGGCCGCGATTCCTGCCCGCACCCAGCGCAGGTACCTCCCAGGATCGAGCTCCTTGCTGACCGTCCTCCCGTGCATCCAGAGCATCACCGGCGCCGGAGACCTCCAATCCGGATGCGCGATGAGCGCCGGCACGCCCGCCAGCCGAACCGTCCGCGTCCGCTCCGCCAGAGCCCTGGGAAACGCCCCGAACCGCTCGTCCATGCCCGGGACGCGCGCCACTACAGAGCCACCCTCGCGCCCCTCTCGATCACCCGGGGCAGCGTCTTCCCCCTCAACTCCTCGGCGCACGTGGCGGTCCGTGCCGAAATCTCGAGCACGCAGTCCGCGCTCCCGTTTGCCTTGGTCGGCACCTCCACCCCGTTCGCCCGCAGCCAGCGCGCTGCACGCTCGGTCTGCAGCGCCTTGCTGCTCTCCACGCTGTCCACGCCGGTGGCGTTCTTGATCGGCGCGAACTCCTCCACGCGGTCCGTTTCCACCACGATGCTCTCGCGGCAAAGCCCCAGCGCGTCGAAGACGAACCGCTCCAGCTTCACAGCGTTGTTCTTCTCCGGGGCCACCAGCCGCCCGCTCTCCACGTCCACGTACGGCACCTTCTTCTCCGCCCTGTGAAACTCCAGCGAGAACGCCGGGTCCGTCGCGAGCCGCCCCAGAAACTCCACGCTCATCACGTGGATCGCGATCGATCCCGCGTTGTACGCCAGCTTCCCGTCCGGCCGCCGTTCCCCCGCCAGAGACGCCGGCATGTCCGAATACTCAACCACGCCCAGCTTCCCGCTCACGCGGCAGAAGACCCCGACCTTTTCGTCCGGTCCCGCGCGCACCACCATCTTGCTCGACATCTCCGCGGACGAGTCCACCGCGCCCGCGTGCAGCCCGAGGAAGACCGGATCCAGTACTCGCACGTGCGGATTGTCCACCTGGAAATAGCTGACCTGCTCAACGCCACGCCGCCTCATCTCCGCCAGCGCCCCGCTCTGGTGCAGCGCGCGAACGCACCCCCCGTGCCCGTCCGGGTTCGTCGCAACCTCCCCCTTCCCCGAGAGAAGCAGCCGCCCCGTCTTCATCTCCAGCGAGGCACGCTCACGCCATACCGGTCCTTGGCGCCGAGCAGATGGTCGGCGAACACGTGGAACAGAGGCTTGCCCGTCACCGCCCCCGCGGGGAAGCACCCCTTCGGCCCCTCGAACCCGAGCCTTGACCCCTGACCGCCCGCAACCACGAAGGCAGCGATCTTCCCCCCCCGGATCATCGCCTCCCCCCGGGCGGCGGCGGCGCGCCGATCCCAAGGCCTCCCGCAGCAGGTGCCGTCGAGCCCGTAGTACGGCGCCGGTGCGACCTCTCCCCGTTCCCCGGGTTCGGACTTGCCTTGCACATACTCCCCGATCAGCCCGGGCAGACCCTCGAGATCCAGGCTTGCGATCTGAGCCAGCAGCGTCTCCCTCGCCGCCGCGTCAAGTTCATCCCAGAAGCGCAGCACGTGCCCTTGCCCCACCGCGCCCAGCCTCGCCCGCACGCTCTCGACGCTCACCATGACTCCTCCTGTTCCCTGCCGCCCGTTCCCGGCATCCTAGTTTCGCCCGGCGGTGGCTGCCGAGACGTACAGTCCGCGCCATGGCCTCACTCCTGACTGTGCCCCCCGCCCGCCCGCTGATCGCCCCCTCGGTGATCGCGGGCGACTTCGCACACGCCGCCCACGACGCCTCCGATGCTCTTGCCGCGGGCGCCGACCTGCTGCACCTGGACGTCATGGACGGGCATTTCGTGCCGAACCTGACGCTCGGACCCGACTACTGCCGGTGCCTGCGCCGCGCGCTCCCGGCCGCGTATCTCGACGTTCACCTGATGGTGGCCGACCCGGCCCGGTTCATCTCGCCCTTTGCCTCGGCGGGTGCGAACCACATCTCGTTTCACCTGGAGGCAGTCAAGCCCGGCCAGATCGAGCCCCTCATCGCCTCGATCCGGACGCTCGGCGTCGCCGCGGGCCTCGTCATCAACCCGCCCACGCCCGCGGAGGCCTTGCTGCCCTTTGTGCACCTCCCCGATCTCATCCTGATCATGTCCGTCAACCCCGGGTTCTCGGGCCAGGCATTCATCCCCACCGCGCTCGACAAGGCACGGCTCATCAAGCCACGCCTGCGGCCAGACCAACGGCTCCAGGTCGACGGCGGCGTTTCGCCGGCCAACGCCGGCGCTGTCCGAGAAGCCGGCTTCGATGTCCTGGTGGCCGGGTCTGCCCTGATGAGCCGCCCCTCTGCAGAGCGTCCCGCGATCATCTCGTCACTCAAGGGGATGGCTCAGGTCCGATAGGATAATGTTCGTATGGCGGGTTCAAAGGCGATGCACCTCTGGTACACTTCCCATTAACCGATCTGGTCCGGCCTGACCGGCCCGAAGGAAACTCGCATGGCAAAGGCAGCCAAGCCCAGCACACGGACGTGGAGCGATGTTCGGCCGCAGCGCAAGGTGACCATCGAAGAGGGCCTGTGGCTCCGGTGCCCCTCCTGCTCCAAGATGGTCTACCGAAGGCACTTGGAGGACAATCTCCACGTGTGCCCGGAGTGCGAGTTCCACCATCGCATTTCGGCGGCGCAGCGCATCGAGCAACTCTGCGACGCCGGGTCATTCCAGGAGCTTTTCAAGGGTCTGGCCCCGGGCGACCCGTTGGGCTTCCGGGACCTCAAGTCCTACAAGGACCGCCTGTTGGCAGAGCAGATCAAGTCCGGCTCACTGGACGCCATCAAGGCGGGCCGAGGATTCATCAAGGGCCGGGAGGCGATGCTCTGCTGCCTCGATCTGACCTTCATGATGGGCTCGATGGGCTCGGTCGTGGGTGAGACGATCACGAGGGCCGTGGAGGCGGCGACGCCGAACCGCGCGAGCGGGGACCCCGGGCTGCCCGTCATCATCGTCTCCTGCTCGGGCGGCGCCCGCATGCAGGAATCCGGGCTGTCGCTCATGCAGATGGCCAAGACGTGCGGAGCGCTCGCGCGTTTCGACGACGCCGGGGGCCTCTTCATCAGCGTCCTCACCGACCCGACCACGGGGGGCGTCACGGCCTCGTTCGCCATGCTGGGCGATGTCATCATCGCCGAGCCCAAGGCCCTGATCGGCTTCGCCGGCCCGCGCGTCATCCAACAGACCATCCGCCAGGAGCTGCCCGCCGGCTTCCAGCGTTCTGAGTTCCTGATGAATGCCGGGCTGGTGGACCGCGTGGTCCCCCGCTCGCAGTTGCGCAGCGAGATCGCCCGAATCATCGACTACTCGGGTCGCTAGGGGCGTGACTCGCCCGGGCGATTTCGTGGTGCTGAGCGACGGCCCCGCGGCCTCGTCTTACACCTCGACGACCATCGCGACACTGTTCCCGCCGCCGAGGCACAGAGCCGCGACGCCGCGCTTTCCGCCCGTGCGGCGCAACTGGTGGATCAGGGTGGTGAGAATCCTCGCCCCTGAAGCCCCGATCGGGTGCCCCAGCGCGATGCCCCCGCCGCAGATGTTCAGGCGGGCCTCGTCGATCCCGAGCGCCTTGATGTTGCAGAGCACCTGGGCCGCGAACGCCTCGTTGATCTCGAAGAGGTCAATGTCCTTCACCGCGAGCCCCGCCTTGGCCAACGCGCCCTTCACGCCTTCGATGGGCGCCGCGAAGATCTCCTTGGGCGCGATGCCGCTGGTGTGATACGACACGATCTTCGCGATGGGCTTGACGCCCAGTTCCTCGGCCTTGGCCAGGCTCGCGACGCACAGCGCCGCCGCCCCGTCGGAGATCTGCGATGCGTTCGCCGCGGTGATCGTCTCGTGCCCGGGCAGGGCCCGCAGCTTGGAGACCGACTCCAGCGTGGTCTCGGCTCGCACCCCCTCGTCCGCGGCCACACCGGGCGACTTCTTGTCCATGCACTGCTCGCCGGTCAGCACCGCGGTCTCGGCCTTGAACCACCCCTGCTTCGCGGCGTCTGCCGCCCGCTGGTGGCTCTGGACGCTGAACCTGTCCTGCTCGCCCCTGCTGATCTCGTGCTTTTTCGCGATGTGGTCCGCGCCCATGGTCATCGCCCACCCCTCGAAGGCACAGCGGAGGCCGTCCCAGGCCATGTGGTCTTCCATGGCGGCGGGGCCGAACTTCACGCCCTCCCGCACCTTGGCGAGGTGCGGGGCGCCCGTCATGTTCTCAAAGCCGCCGGCGAGGACCACCTTGTTGTCGCCGGCCTTGATCGACTGGGCCGCCAGCATCACCGCCTGAAGTCCGCTGCCGCAGACCTTGTTCACGGTCTGCGCGGACATGGTGTCCGGGAGCCCGGCCTTGAGGGCGGCCTGCCGGGCGGGGTTCTGCCCCACACCTGCCTGGAGCACGCAGCCCATGATGACCTCGTCAACCGCTCCCTTCACGATGGGCACTTCGTTCAGCACCGCGCCGATCGCGTACGAGCCGAGCACCGGAGAGGGAACCTTCGAGAGCCCGCCCAGGAACCTCCCGATCGGGGTTCGCTTCGCCGAGAGGATCACGGGGGTGGTCGCGGTCGTCATGCCTCAATACTCCTTCTGGGCGCCTTCCGCGCCGGGCAGGTATTCTAGGTTGGGGCCGGGGCAAAAACGCCCCCTCCCGACTCCCAACAATCCCGCGTGGAGCCCCCGCAGGCACCCATCCCCGCCCCGATCCCCCTGAGCGCCTCCGACCGGAGCTACCTCGGGCTGGAATACTCCCTGCTCTTCTTCGCCATTCCCGCCATCATCGCCTTCGGCCCTCCGCGCATCCCCTTCTTCGTTCTCCTCTACTCCGCGACGGTCATCTGCTCGCTCTTGCTCCTCTTCGACCGCTCGTTCGACCGTTCTCGGCTGTGGAACACGGCCTCGCTCCGCGCGGGCCTCCCCGGCGTCCTCTCGCTCTGGGCCGTGGGTGTCGTCGTCCTCTCGCTGCTCATCAAGTTCCTCGCGCCCCACCTCTGGCTCGCGTTCCCTCGCGAGAAGCCCCTGGTCTGGGCCGCCGTCATGGTCCTCTACCCCGTCCTGTCCGTCTACGCGCAGAACATCATCTACCGCGCGTTCATCTTCCACCGATACCGCAACCTCTTCCCCTCGCCGAACGCCATGATCTGGGCGTCCGCCGCCGCCTTCTCGTTCGCGCACATCATCTTCCTCAACGCCGTCGCCCTCTTCCTCACACTCGCGGGCGGGCTCATCTTCGCCCACACCTACCACAAGCACCGCTCCATTCTCCTGGTCTCCATCGAGCACTCGCTCTACGGCTGCCTGCTGTTCACCGTGGGTCTCGGCTGGTATCTCTACCTCGCCGCCGCCAGATAACCGCTCCCGGCCCCGCAATATGCCGCCCTCTGCTCGCGTTCTGCCTGTGCTGCGAGGGGGTATCGCTCGCACGCCAGGAGTTCATCCATGTTCCCACGATTCACCCGTTCCGCTACAGCCATCGCGGCGCTTGTTCTCGCGGCGGGGCTCTCTCCAGCGCTCGCGCAGCCCGGATATTGGAGCCCGCCCACCAAGAAGAGCGAAAGCGATCGCCGGGCCGACAATCGCGATGACGACCGCCGCGAGGCTCGCCGGGCCGACAATCGCGATGACGACCGCCGCGAGGCTCGCCGGGCCGACAAGCGCGACGACGACCGCCGAGAGGCTCGCCGTGACGACAGTCGCGATGACGACCGCCACGAGGCTCGCCGTGACGACAAGCGCGATGACGACCGCCGCGAGGCTCGCCGTGACGACAAGCGCGATGACGACCGCCGAGGCGGCTTCCGGTCCGAGCGTCGCCCCGGCACCCAAGGCCCCCATGCAATGAACCGCCGCGGACCCCAGCGCGGCCCCGACTTCCAGGGCCCCCCCGGCATGCAGCACCGCCGCGGCCCCCAGCGCGGCCCCGACTTCCAAGGCCCCCCCGGCATGCAGCACCGCCGTGGCCCCCAGAATGGCCCCGACTTCCAGGGCCCCCCCGGCATGCAGCACCGCCGTGGCCCCCAGCAGGGACCAGGCTTCCAGGGCCCCCCCGGTGAACGCAACGACGGCCCCCGCAACGACGCCGGTCCTCATGGCGGTCGACGGGGACCGGACGGTCGCGGGCCGGCTCGCCCAGATCGAGGCCCCGAGGGTGATGAGAACCGAGCGCCCGATTCCCCGCGCGATCCGCGCTGACCTTGACCAAAGACCTCTTGTTCACGCGGTGTGCCCCATTTCACGGTGGGGCTCACCGCGTCCTTACGCGCCCACCGCGGCCCTCAGGTCCACCGTGGCCCCCGGGGCCTCGCAGCGCTCGCCCCCGCCGCTCCTCGAACGGAGGTCGGCGATCAGCGCCCCCATCTCGCCCCGCACGGGCGCCGTAAAGACCATCGGTTCCCCCTTCATCGGGTGATGGAATCCCAGCACGCACGCATGGAGCGCCTGCTTGGCGATCAGGACTGCACCCGTGCCGTCCTCGTACACCCGTCCGCCGTACATGTCGTCCCCGACGATCGGCCACCCGTGGTAGGACAGGTGGACTCGGATCTGATGGGTTCGCCCGGTCTTCAACTCCAACTCCACGAGCGAGTACCAGGCACCCTTCACCTCGTAGCGCTCGCGTACGCGCACGATTGTCACCGCGGGCTTGCCCAGTTCATCGTGGCGCACGACCTGCTTTTCGCGATACCCCTTCTCCCGCGACGGGTGAGGCCCCATTGGCTCGTCGAGCACCTGCACGAGCGGCTCCACCTTCCCGTGCACAACCGCGAGGTACCGCTTGTCGACCTTTCGGTGCTCGAACTGCTGTCCCAGCTTCCAGTGTGCTTCCTCCCGCTTCGCGAAGACGATGCACCCGCTCGTGTGCCTGTCCAGCCTGTGCACCACCCCGGGCCTGGCGAGGTCCTTGCCCACTTCCGACAGCCCCCCGCGCCCCAAGGACCGGAAGTGGTAGGTCAGCGCGCTCAGCATCGTCCCCTTCAGATGGCTTCGCGCCGGGTGCACGATGATGTCCGCCGACTTGTTCACCACGATCAGGTCCTCGTCCTCGTACATCACCTCCAGCGGAATCGCTTCCGGCTGGATGTTGGGCTCGGGAGGCACGGGAACGACCACTTCCACCTCGTCGCCGGCGCCGATGCGCGTGGAGGCCTTGGGCCGCCGCCCGTTCACGGTCACCCCGCCCTCATCGATCAGCCGCTGCAACTGGGTGCGGCTGAGGAATGCGATCCGATCCACGAGGTAGCGGTCCAGCCTCTTGTCCAGGTCACGCTTGATGAAGAACCGGACCGTCCGTACGTCCTCTTCGTCCTCCAGGCCCTGCTCGCGCGCGCTCTCGACCGCACGCCGGATCGCGTCGGCATCGATCTTCCCACCGGGGAGCACCAGCCCGCCCGCCAGCGCCACCTCGCCTGATTCAACCGGCTCGCCCATGTGCCACGGTATCCGCGGATCCCGTGCTGACCACGCCCTCAGCGCGGTTATCCCTTCGAGGCCCTCCGGGGATCCTCCCGATGTTCATGCCGACGCCGGGAGGGCTCCATGCACGCCCCATCGCTTCTCGTGGCACGCCGCCGCCGCGCGTGCCTGCTCGCACTCCTCATGCTCACCCTGCTCGGGGCCTCAACCACCCGGACGGTGACTCTTTCCTTCGAGGGGGGGCTCTCCGCCTCCCTCTCGCAGGGCACGCTCCGACTCGGGTCGCAGCGCACCCCCTCACCGGTCTACGGCTATGCGCGGCTCGACACCGGTCAAGCTTGGTCAGATTCCATAAGCCTGGCCTGGCGTCCCTATAGGTTCGACGACTCGGTCACCCGGGGCATCGCTCTCCCACTCTGGCTCCCGACGCTGGCCGCGGCCATGTGGGCCGCCTTCGTGCAGGGCCGTCTGTCGGCCCTGCCCCGCGCACCCGCCACGCCCTGCCTCGCGTGCGGCTACAACCTCGCAAGCCACCCTCCTGGAAGCACTCCACCCCGGTGCCCCGAATGCGGCCAGTTGCACAACCCCATACCTTGCTAGCGCTCTCAGCCGATCGCCACGCCGCTCTGGCGGAGCAGCGTGCGGAACCCCTCGCCGAATACGAAGTTTTCTTCGGGGAACTTCTCGCCCGACATGTTCTGATCCAGGTGGCTGAACATGAGGTCGATCCTTCCGATCAGGGTTGCGGCTCCGGTCGCGGGGTCGATGCGTTCCACCGTTCCGGATGTCGAGGCTCCGCTCGGGCCCATCTGCTCTACCCGCGCGTCATACCGGATGGTGTACCCCGGGGGCACGTCCTCGGTGAACTCCGCGCGGCTGACCTTGGCCAGGATCACCTTCTCGCGGAAGCCCTCGGCGTGCCCGACCAGAATCCCCGCGGTCTGCGCCATGCCCTCCACCATCAGCGAGGCGGGCATGATGGGCTGGGCCGGCTGGCCGGGGCCGGCCGCGAAGTGATCGTGCAGGTGCTCCTCGGCCATCGAGACATTCTTGACGGCAACGAGCCTCTTCGCGGGCTCGAGCAGCACGATCCTGTCGATCCACATCCAGCGCATGCGTGCCCCGACCCGGCTTACTTCGCCGCGACCTTGGCCTCGACGAAGGACACCAGCGAACGCACCGTGAACAGTTCCGCCACTTTCCCGATCTCAGGGTTGGACTCCCAGCCCGCGAAGTCCACGTGGGGCATCCGCGCCTTGAGTGTGGCGACGCCCTTGGGGGTGACCTTACCGTCCTTCACGTACTCGGGGTCCTGGGCGACGTTGTCGGGGAACAGGTCACCCTGCGGGATCTTGATCCCGAAGGCCTGCTCGAGCTTGAACACAATGTCGAGGAAGTCGATCGACTCGGCCCCGAGATCCTTCGTCAGCACCGAGTCGAGCGTGACCTCGTCCTCATCCACGGCCAACGCGTCCACCAGGATCGTGCGCACCTTCCCAAAGATCTCTTCACGCGTCATCGGGTCACATTCCTCGCACCCGCCGTGCCGCCCGCACCCGATGCGAGCCCGCATAGCGGCGAAGGGTGATCATAGCGCCACCCGAACTCCCCGCAGCACGAACCGGCCCGACACCGCCACCCCACGGTCCTCCCAGCCCCCCCCCGGCTGAGGCTCCAGCAGCACCGCCTGCCCTTCCATGTCCAGACCCGCCCCCCCCACCCCGGCCAGCGTGACCTCCACCCTCAACGCCCCCCCCGGCCTCACGAACCGGCCGTACTTGAGCGCCCGCACGCCCCCGAGTACCAGCCGATCGCCGTGCCCGGCCTCGTGCGCCAGCCGTCGCCCGGCCTGCACCATGGCCTCAAGCATCATGACGCCCGGAAGCACGGGGAAGGTCGGGAAGTGATCCTGGAGGTACTCCTCGGCACTCGAGACCTGCTTGAGGGTTACAACCCGCTCGGGGGTCAGTTCCAGCACGCGATCAACAAGGTTGAAATGCACGACGGACTGTAGGTGACGGCGCATCCGCTCGTTCCTCTTCCTACTGTGTCCCTCGCCCCCTCAGGGAGTCAGATGCATGTCTTCCGAAGCTCAGGTCCGCAAGGTCAAGATCATTGTGGCGTGCGTCATCGGAGCCGCGGCCCTGGGCCTGCTGGCATGGCAACTGCCCCAGTTCTTCAAGGGTCCGGTCGTCCTCGACGACTCGAACCTTCCGCCCGAGGCAATCGCCGATCGCGAAGACCTCGCGATGCTCAAGGCGTTGGATCTCCCGTCGCTGCAGGCGGAGGTCGCGAAGCGCGAAGCCGCCATGCGGGCCGCCCGGGACCCCGCGGTCCAGTCCGCCGCCATGTCCGCGTACGCGCGCGCCACAGACGAACTCGCGACCCGCCCCCGCAACTGACCTGACCACAACCCCACGAGGCACCGATGTCATTCTCCGCCGCCGCCGACACCCTCGCCGCCAACCTCGAAGCCTCCATAGACCGCTGGGTTGACTGGCTCAAGATCCCGAGCATCTCCACCGACCCGGCCTATGCGGGGCACTGCCGGCGCGCCGCCGAGTGGTGCCGCGATCAGCTCACGGAGTTGGGCTTCACCGCGTCACTCGTCGAGACCGGCACGGTCACCGACGGGAAGGGCTCCGGTCACCCGATCGTCCTCGCCTCGATCGAGCCGGCCGGCTCATACAAGGGCCCCCACGTTCTGTTCTACGGCCATTACGACGTGCAGCCTGTCGACCCTGTCAGCCTCTGGCACTCGGACCCGTTCCAGCCCGTCCGCCGGGGCCCACTTCCCGGAGAGCCCGGAGGGGAGCGCATCGTCGCCCGCGGCGCCGTGGACGACAAGGGCCAGGTCATGACCTTCCTCGAGGCCTGCCGCGCATGGAAGCAGGCAACCGGCCACGCTACGGGCGGCGCCGCCTACACCATTGTCATCGAGGGCGAGGAGGAGTCCGGCTCCGTCAACCTTCAGCCGTTTGTGCTGGCTCACAAGAAGCTGCTGTCCGCCGCCGATGTCTGCCTGATCTCCGACACGGGCATGCTGGGCCGCAACAAGCCGGCGATCACCTACGGGGTGCGGGGCCTGGCCTACACGCAGGTGACCCTGCACGCATCCAACCAGGACCTCCACTCCGGCCTGTGGGGAGGCCGCTGTCCCAACCCCATCACGGAACTCACCCGGGTTCTCTCCCAGCTCCACGACAAGAACCGTCGCGTGACGATTCCCGGGTTCTACGACAAGGTCGTGCCCATCTCGAAGAAGGAGCGTGCCAACTGGGCCGCCCTGAAGTTCAACCAGAAGGCCGCGCTGAAGGCCATCGGGCTGCCGCCCGCCGCCGACATCGGCGAGAAGGGCTTCACCGCCATCGAGCGTGAATGGGGGCGCCCGACGGCCGAGATCAACGGCATCTGGGGCGGCTACACGGGCGAGGGCGCCAAGACGGTCATTCCGGCCCACGCCTCCGCGAAGGTTTCGTTCCGGCTCGTGGCGAACCAGAACCCCGCGGACATCACGAAGCGCTTCTTCAAGTGGTGCAAGGACCACACGCCGTCGGGCTGCCGCTGGGACCTTACAGATCACCATGGCGGGTTCGGCGTCACCACGCCCATCGACTCTCCCGCGATGCGTGCCGCCTCCGCGGCTCTCAAGTCCGCCTCGGGCAAGGCCCCCGCGCTCATCAAGTCCGGCGGCTCGATCCCCGTCGCCGGGATGCTCAAGGACAAGCTCGGGCTCGACACGGTCTTCATGGGCTTCGGCCTCGACGACGACCGCGTCCACTCGCCCAACGAAAAGTTCGAACTCGACTGCTTCCGTCTCGGATGCCGAGCCCACGCGGCGTTCATCCATCACATCACGTCGGCCTGAATTCCCGAACGTCCGGCCTGGTCGCGAGCGAGCCGCGGATCGTCCGCAACGCCTCCTCGCGGGCCTTCCCCGCCAGCTCCATGCGGGGCCGTCGCACCCGCTCGCTGCCCATTCCCACCTCCGCCTGCACCAGCTTGATCAGGTGCACGAACTCGGGAACAACGTCCAGCCGCAGCAAGGGCAGGAACCACTCGTACAGCCGCCTCGCCTGCTCCCACCGGCCCGCCCGGGCGTGCTCGAAGAGCGTCACAGACTCCGCGGGCAGCGCGTTCACGAGCCCCGCGATCCACCCCGTCGCGCCCGCCGCCACGCCCTCAACGATCAGATCATCCACGCCCACGAGCACCTCGATCCGGTCGCCGAGCAGCGCTCTGATCGCGGTCACCCGCCTGACGTCCGCGCTGGACTCCTTCACGGCCTTCATCGCCGGGCACAAGGCCGCGAGTTCGGCCACCTGCTCGGGCGGCACGTCCACCCCATAGGCAATCGGGTTGTTGTAGAGCATGGACGGGAGCCCGGTCGCGCCCATGACTGTCTCGAAGTGCGCCCGTCGTTCGCGCCAGTCTCCCTGGTACACGTACGGAGGGAGCACCATCAGTCCGCGGCAGCCCGACGCTGCCGCCTGCTCCGCCTGCCTCGCGGCCTCCCGCGTGCTGAGGGCCGCCACCGCGGCCACCACCGGCACCCTCCTCCCGACCGCATTCACCAGAGCCCGGAGCAGCGTCCCCCGCTCCTCCGCGCTCAGTGTCCCGCCCTCTCCGAGCGAACCGAGCGCCACGATGCCCGTGCACCCGGCGTCAACCATCCACGCCGCGTGCATCGCCGCGAATGCAAGGTCGATCTCGCCCCGCTCGTCAAAGGGGGTCGTGATCGCGGGGATCACCCCCCGCCATGACATGTCGCCCGGCCGGCCTGTGCTCATGGCCGATCATTGGCCGCGAGCTGACTACGGGCACCCGCCGCCGGCGACCACGTTGATGAGCGCGGCAACGTCGTCCTGATCGACATTGCCGTCCCCGTTGAAGTCCGGGTCGATGCCCGTGGGGTTGCTCCCGCCCCCCACCACGTTCACGAGGTACGCGACGTCGTCCTGGTCCACGTTCCCGTCCCCGTTCAGATCCGGGTCGCAAGCCGCGACCGGCGTGAGCACGAACGCCGCGGGCCAGCCCTTGTAGACGCCCCAGCCGGCGATGTGCCCGGCGTCGTTGATCGACGACGCCACCGCGAGGTGCCAATGACCCGGGTTCACCACAAGGGTTTCGAGGTCATGCATCACGCCGTCGCGGAACATGAACGCGCGGTCCGCGGAGGTGCCCACGACATGGCCGGCGGAGTTCACGCCGTACGCGGCGCCGTAGTTCCCGCCGCCGGTTCCGAGCGTGCCAAGGTCAACACGCTGCGTGACGTTCCCGCCGGCATCGACCAGGAAGAGGAACGGCCGCTGCGCACCGCCGACGGTCTCAGATGTGCCCACGATCCGTCCGCCCGCACCCACGCCGAGCGCCTCGGCCCCGGGGCCACCCAGCGTGCCGAGGTCGCGTACCACGCCCCCCGACCAGAGTGTCGCCCGCGGCGTAAGCCCCGTGGCGGTGAACGAGAACCCCACCACCCAATCCCCCGGCCCCGCGGCCATCGCCTGGGAAAACTCCCCCCCCAGCGATGGAAGATCCGTGAGGCCAGCCTCGGTGTACACGCAGGCGCGGCGCCCGAGCCAGCCCGGGCCGAACGTCGACACGCGCGATCCGACCACCCGCCCGTCGGGGCCGAACCCCCGCGGGCAGAAGTCACCCAACACCGTCGAGCCCGCGCCGTCGACAAGCAGGGCACGCTCACCGGGGTCGCCGATCGTGAATGAGACCGCCGCCGCCCGGCCCGCGTCGTCCAGCGCGAACACCATCGACTGCGTGTCGCCCGGCGCCGGGGCCAGTTCCTGCCCCGCGCCCACGAAGCCGCGATACGCGTTGTGCACCGTTGAGATGAACCCGCCGGCGGACGTGCCGGATCCGTTGACACACCACGCCTGCGCGGGTCGCAGCCCGAAGTCGACGAGTTGAATCTCGTACGTCTGTCCGTAGGCGCCCGTCGCCAGCAGGGCGCCCGCGCACGCGCACACCTTTCTGCTCAGTTTCATGTGCATCTCCTCATGTCGCGGCTCAGTCGTCGCGCCGGTGCGGGAACGGATCCTCGGGCTGGGACGTGTGGCAGACCAGGCAGTTCCGGATCGGCCCGGTCATGTCCTGCTGCACCATCGCCTGGTGGTTGTCAATGGTCGTCACCGCGGGCCCCATCGCGTGCGGGCTCCCGTGGCATGCCAGGCACGTCACCCCGCCATGCCCCCTCGACTCACGGAACAGCTTCCCCGGCTCCTCGAACTCGAACCCGGCCCGCGTGTGGCATCCCCCACACTTCGGCACATCGACCCAGGGCGTCCGGAGCGGCGAGCCCACGTCAACCATCCCGCCGTGGCAGTCCGTGCATGTCAGCCCCCGAGAGGCGTGGAGGTCGCGCTGGCAGTCCGTTCGCTCGCCGGGATGGCACGCGTAGCAGGAGTTCTGCACTCCCGGCGGTGGCGGCCGGTCCGCGTGCGCCCCGTGCATCGCCGCCGAAAAGGTCGAGACTCCCGGAACACCCGGCGCACCCAGCGCCGGGTCTGCGTGACACGCGGAGCAGTTCACCGGACGCTGGCTCGAAAGAGTCGTCTGGTGCAGCTGGTCGTGCAGCCGAAGCACACTATCTCCCACGGACTCCGTCGGCCCCCCGTGGCACAGGTTGCAGCCGATCTCCCACGACACCGGCACCACCGCCTGCGTGCGAGCAAGGACGGTCGACCCCTGCTGCGCCGTGATCGTCGCGAGCTGATACGCGTCCTCGCGCCCGTCGTCCCGGATCGGCGTGATGGGAATCCCGGTCACCGCCCAGTCCTTGTTCGCCGTGCGCGTCATCGTCCCACGCAGGCGGCTGCCCGTCAGCCCCACGTTGGGCGGCACCGTCACCCCGAAGAGCGCCGGCGCGTAGTCCCAGAAGTTCACCTTGTCCGCGGAGCGAGTGTTCTCCCCGAACATGTAGGTGACCGTGATGTCGCCCTCGATGATCTCCGGCGATTGTCCACGCCGGATCACCTGCGCGTGGAGCGTGTTGTACGGCGGCAGCACCAGGAAGTCCGCATAGTCCTGCTGCATGCAGTGCATGCCCAGGTCGTTGGTCCCTAAGACCACATGAGTCCCCGGGGCGAACCCCTCACCCCCCGGTTGACCGGGGAACACTCCCGCCGCCAGCCCACCCCCGAGCGCCAGCAGCAATGTCAGACCAGTGACTACCCGCGCCCTCGATCCCTTCGACCGCCCGCGGAGCTCCATAGGAACCCTCCTTTTGCCCCAATACGCATAAGTGTCTCCTATTTTGGGCTTGGTTCCAAATCAATTCTCGGAGTGGCACGTAACTCTCTTGTTTACCGATACTTACGCAAGTCTTGGAGGCCGTGCGACGTGCCCGCGCAGCATCGCCTCGGCGAGGCGGACGCCCGCGTCGCGGTCCAAGACGTGGAATCCCCTCAGGGGGGCATTCTGAAGGCCCACATGCTCCGACGGTGCACCCAAGCACCGGGCGACACCGGATGCCGGTCACCCGCCTCCCACCCCGTGACGAAGAGAGAGCCGGTCACCGCTTCACGGCCGACAGGTCAAGACTGGTGATGTAGTCGCTGGGCTTGGCCCCGGCGGGGAGCGCCTGCACGATTCGGCGGTAGAGCGGGTCGTCCCAGTTTGTCATGGCGTCGATGTACTGCGGCTTGGGCGTGAGCGTCACCTCGGACAAGCCCGCCGCCAGCGCCATGGCCCGCATCTCCTCCACAAGAACAGCTCCGGCCACGCAACCGATGAGCGCTTCCATGTCGGTCCTGACCGAGTCGGGGAGCGGGCGCAGGAGCGCCAGATCGGAGACGGCCACGCGGCCGCCGGGCTTTAGCACGCGGGCAATCTCCCTCCACACGCGCGGCTTGTCCGGCGATAGATTCAGAACGCAGTTCGAGATCACGACGTCCACGCTCGCGTTCGCGACTGGGAGGGCTTCGATTTCCCCCAGCCGGAACTCCACGTTGTCGAGCCCGGTTTGCCTCACGTAGGTCGCCAGGTTGCGGCGGGCCTTCGTGAGCATCTCCGGCGTCATGTCCACCCCGATCACCCGCCCCGTTGTCCCGACCTTGGGGCCGGCGACGAAGCAGTCGAAGCCTCCGCCCGCCCCGAGATCGAGCACCACTTCACCGGGGCGGAGCGAGGCAATGGCGGTCGGGTTGCCGCACGAAAGCCCCATGTTCGAGCCGTCGGGCATCGCGGCGAGCTCGTCAGGCGTGTAGCCGATCGCCTTGGCGAGCTGCTCGGGCGAGAACGTCATCGCTCCGCAGCACCCGCCGCCGCTCGGCCCGCAGCACCCACCCTGCGCGATCTTGGCGTAGCCCTCGCGGACTTGTTCCCGCACCGCGTGCGCGGCGGGAGCGGTGGAAGTGGCGGGAGCGGTGGAAGTGGCGGGAGTGCAGCATGATTCACCACAGCATGTACGGTCGTTCATGGTCGGTTCTCCGGTGAGGGCTTGGGGCAGGGATTCCACGAATCGTCGAATTTCGTCCCGCACTCGGCGGTAGTGCGGCATGGCTTCAGAGTCAGTCCGTGCATTCCTGGCAAGCCTCGGCGGATCGTCGAAGCCGGCGTGGATCACCTTTGCAGGGCCGGGGAGGCGGGGGCAGCCCTTGTTCGCCGCGTCGCACACCGTCACCACGGCGTCGAAGCCGACGCACGCGAGTGCTTCCACGGGCTTTGAGGTGTGACCCGAGATGTCCACGCCCGCCTCGGCCATCGCCCGCACGGCGAGCGGGTTCAACCCGTGGGGATTGGTCCCCGCGGAGTAGGCGTCGAGCGACTCAGGGTGGAGCGTCCGCGCCCAACCCTCCGCCATCTGGCTCCGGCACGAGTTGCCGGTGCACAGAAACAGAACGCGAAGCGGCCTAGCAGCACCCGCCATTGTGCCCTCCCTTCTCCGGGCAGCACTCCTCCACCGCGTCCGCGAGCGACCGGAGCGAGCGGCAGAGTTCGGCGTAGCGGACGCGGTAGATGACGGTGCGCCCCTCCTTCTTCGCCTCCAGCACGCCCGCGCGGGCCAGCAGCGAGAGGTGCCGGGACACCACGGAGAGATCCACCGAGCAGCACTCGGCGACTTCGCCGACGGAGCAACCCCTGCCGCACTTGGCCAGGCACGCAATCAACGAGGCACGGGTGGGGTCGGCGAGCGCCCCGAACAGCGCGGGGTCCAGTAGCGTGTCGAGCGGGCCGCAGCACCGTGCGGCCTGCTTGGGCGTGGCGGGGATCTTTCGTTTGCGTACTTGCGTCATGATGCACATGTTAGCCGGTCCGGACTGCGAGTCAACCGCGACCGACCGGTCGCCCCAGACGCCCCGCCCCTTCGGTTTCTTCCCCGGGCGGGGAGGGAGCCGGCTGCGACCTGGAGCCCCGCCCCAAAAATGCGAAAAGGGCCCAGCAACAGGCCCTTTTCATTCAAAGTGGAGCGGAGGAGAATCGAACTCCCGACCTCATCATTGCGAACGATGCGCTCTACCAGCTGAGCTACCGCCCCAGTCTTGCCCCGCCCCGGGCGCGAGGGACGGGAGTGTACGCGGCCAGCGGGCCGAAGGCGAGAAAGCCGGGCGAGGGCTGCGAGCAAACGCGTCCCGGGGGCCCACGCCGGACAACCGGTGCCGCCTCGCGAGGGCGGGAAGCGAGCTATCTCGGCTGAAGGGTCGGCCCGAGCTGCGGGTACGAGTCCACGCCCTTCTGCCGCACGTCCGTCGTCGCCCCAGGGTTCACCCAGCGCGTGGTGGTCTTGGTCTCGCCGCCGGTAAAGGTCCGGTCATACCAGCGGTCCAGCGCGGTATCGCTGCGGTAACCGTCCTGCGGCCTGCTGCCCGTGGCCCCGAGCCCTTTCGACGACACCACGCGCTTGTAGCAGCCACCCAGCGGCGGGCAGGCGACCAGTCCGGCCACCAGCACGATGAGCGTCCCGGTACGCATCCACGATGATATGCGCCGCCTCCGAGGCGCGTCGCATCGGGCTGTTCCACCGGGCGTGCGGCAGGCTGGGACGTTCGGCCCGCTACGCCCCCAGGGGCGCCGTCGAGGGCGAGGCCCCGTCCGCTGCGGGCACCGGAGGCAAGAAGTCCGCGAGGGTCTTGCCACGCAGGGCCGTCCGCTTGGCCTCCGCGAGTTGCCTCGCGATCCGGGCCGGCGTCGGCGCTGGCGGCACCGCGCCGCCGAGGTCGTCCGCAAGCTTCATCACCCGCAGCGCGTCGATCGTCTCGGGCGGACGAGCCAGTGCGTACGCCTCCAGCCTCCCCGAGGAGCCGGCGACAGGCAGGAGCAGTCCGTCATCCGCCAGCCTCGACAGCATGAGCGCCACGGCCTTCTCGTGGAGGCCGGTGGCCTCCGCGATGTGGTTGTGGTCGCTGGGCTTGCCCTCGCGGAAGCGCTCAGCCACCGCGGCGAGCGCCGCGAGGATCGAGGCGGGATCGATCAGGCGGGGCCGACCGGCCGGGTTCGGGTCCTCGATGAGTCCGAGCGCCGCGAGCACCGAGAGCGTGAGTCCCTTGGCCGAGGCCTGCCAGTACGTCTGCATCGAGTACGCAAGTTGAAGGCCGAACAGGATGATGAGCCACGAGAGATACACCCACACGAGGAAGAGCGGGAGGATCGCCACCGTGCCGTAGAGGTTCGAGAGGTTCGTCCCTCCCTCGACTTCACGGGTCGCAAACCCGACATACGCCGTGAATCCCGCCTTGCTGGACTCCCAGAGCACACCCGCCACCAGCGCCCCGAGGGCCGCGGGAAGGGGTTGCACCCGCGTGTTGGGCACGATCACGTAGATGAGGAGCAGAAGGCCGGAGCTCACGACCGCGGCGATCACGAACCTGAGCGCCTCCTTGAGGTGCACGGCGTACGTGTCGCCACCCAGCTTCGCGATGGTGTCCGCAGAATCCGTCAGATAGTGCGAGATCGTGAAGCTCGCGATGAGCAGGATCGGCCCGAGCGTCAGGAGCGTCCAATACTGCGCGATCCGCCTCGCCCAGCTCCGGCCCTCCGGCGCCAGGTAGATCTCGTTGAAGGCGTGCTCGATCTCCACCAGCATCGACATCGCGGCGTACAGCAGCGTCAGGATCGCGACGAACCCGATCAGGTTGAAGGGGAGCTTCTTGATCGATTGAGCTATCGACACCGCGCGCTCGTTGATCCACTCGTCAAGGCTCGCCGCCGGAGGCTCCGACACGACACCGCGTTGCCCGGGCTCTGGCTCTCCGGCGCCGGGACCTGTGGCCCCCGGGGCTGGCGACTCGGGCGCCGGGGCAGGCTGCTCTTCCCTCGCCCGGCGATCTTCGACCCTGATCTGGTTGAGCCCGGCATAGGTCAGCATCCCCTTGATGACCTCCTGCTGACGCTCCTGGCTCGTGAACGCCGCGAGCGCCACCGCGACGACCACGATGACGGGGATGATGCCGAACATCGTGCGGTACGCAAGCGCCGCGGCCATGCGCGTGAGCTGCGTGCGACGGATCCCGACCAGCAGCAGGTGAAGCACGTGAAAGATCGACCGCACCAGGCCAGTCGGAACCGTCTGCTCCGAGTCCCCGTCCCATGCGATCGGGCGCCCCCCCAGCACCCGCTGGATGGCGTCAACCTTCGTTCGTCTTGGAGTCTGAGAAGGCATCAGGGTCGCTCTGAGCGGCGTGGCCTGCCATTCCTTTCACTTCGCCTTCGATCGGGCCCCGCCGTAGGTGGTCTCGACGGTTCCCGACGGCCAGACGTCCCGCCGCGGCCCGCTGACCCCGGTCCGGCCACAGGACCCGGTCTTGGACGTCTCCCAGCGCGTCCGCCCGAGGCCGGTCCGCCCCGGCGCTTGCCCTGATCTCGGTCTGAGCCACCCTGCTGTTCACCGGGCCCCCTCGGGCGAACCCGCCGCGGATTGTTCTTCGGCTTTTGACGAGTTCGGGTTCGAGACTCTCCCTGCCCTTTCAAAAGCCGAACCTCGTCGCGTGTGAGCTCGCGCCATTGGCCGAGTCCCAGAGCCCGCAGCTTCAGCTCCCCGATCGCCGTGCGCTCGATCCGCTTGACGGGCATTCCAAGGTACTTCAGCACGTCCCTGAGTCCGCGGCTGGGGCCCTCGGCAGAGACGACCTCGAGCAGCGTCCGCCCCTCCTCCCGCTTCACGATCGAGATGTCCGCCCCACCACGGTCCGGACCGCTCTCCCGCAATGCCGCCAGCCCCCCCCGGAGCTTGGACCGAATGGCGGCGAGCGCCGCATCGTCAAGGTCACCCCGAACGAGCACGCGGTAGGTCTTCGTCACGCCGTATCGAGGGTGAGTGAGGCGGTTGGCGAGCGTGCCGTCGTTCGTCAGAATCACCAGTCCGGTGCAGTCGAAGTCCATCCGACCGACGGGGAAGAGCCTCGCCGCCGCCGGGTGATCCACCAGATCCATGACCGTCCGCCGGGAGAAGTTCGGGTCATCCGCCGCCGCCACGATGGTCCGGGTCGGCTTGTTCAGCATGACGTAAAGGTGCCGGGAGGCCCCGCGGATGCCCTTGCCGTCCACCGCGACACGGTCGGTCTCCGGGTTCACGAAGACAGGAAGCCTGGTGTGAACCTCCCCGTTCACTGTGACGCGTCCGGCCTCGATCATGGCCTCGCACGTCCTGCGGGCGGCGACGCCCGCATCGGCGAGGAACCGCTGGAGGCGGATGCGTCCCGCCGGATCGGAAGTTGTATGGAGTTCTGGGTCGGACATCCGACAACCCTAGGGGCTGAGTTGCCCGTGCGCCGCGGCGAGGCGACGATGCACTCTCCCCACTGGAACGCCCATGCCCCCCACCCCTCCCGCTCACCCCACGCAGAGCCCAGCAACCCGGTCGTCCCCCGATCCCACGGTGCCGAGGACTCCGGACACAGCCGCGGGAGACGACATCGAGCGCATGCTGGACCGCATGTTCCTCTCGCCTCGCATCGTCGACCAGGCAGCACTGGAGACGTTCGCGGGGTCGCTCAAGTCGCTCATCCGCGACGCCGCGACCCAGCAGCGGGCCCTCGACCTTGCCAGCACGGAGGTCAAGGCCTTGGGGGGGCAGCTCCGCGAGGCCTCGCGCGAGCTCGGCGAGCGCGTCGAACGAGCCGCACGGGTCGTTCCGACCATCGATCAGAGGGTCGCGGCGATCGAGTCGCTGCTCAAGCAGCCCGGGCCCAGGGCCGAGCCGCCGGACCCCGCCACGATGGACACTCTGGCCCGCGCGGCGATTGAGCGGGTGCTCGTGGCCCGCGCGAGCGAGATGGAGGCCCTGGAATCGCGGGCCGCGGGCACGCTCCGGCGAGCGGAGGAAACGCTCGCGCAGCTTGATGGGGCGGCCCGGGCGTTGGAAGGCCTTGCGGACGGCATCGTGGTCCGCGTCGCCGCCCTGGCCCAGCAGGTGGAGGCGGCTCGCTCCGAGCTCGACGGAGCCGCCCGTGGCGCCGAAGCACGCGTGACGGAACTCAACGATCGCGTCACGCAGCTCCTCGCATCGGCGGACACCGAGGTCACCCGCGCGAGCACGACGCTCGGCGCTGCCGTCACCGAGGCCGAACGACGCGGCCAGACGCTCGTCACCGGCATCGAGGCGGGCATGCTCGACCTGGACCGGCGGGCCGCCCAGGCCCGCGAGGAGCGGGAGGGGCGAGACGCCGCGACGCTCGCCGCCGCAGCGGAGGCCGAACGTGCTCTCCTCGGTGCGATCTCCGCGGCGCTCGAGCAGCGCGTCACGCTGGAAGATCGCCTCCGGAACGCCGAAGCCCGCGTCCGGGACGTGGCCGACACGGCCGCCCGCCTGGCCACGATGGACGAGTCGCTCACCCGCGCCCGCACCGTGGGCGACTCGCTGGCGAAGCTGGTGGCGCACGCGGACATGGTGGGCAGTGGCCTCGCCACGCTGCTGGACCGCGCGCAGCGACCGGGCCAGGGCTGATCGCGGACGTCAGCCTTCCGACGCCGGGCCTTCCGAGCACCCGACGGACGAACATCAACAAAAAACCCCGGGCCGGGCCCGGGGCGTGTGAAGCGTGCTGTCCTGGGACGACCGGCGGCCGCCGTCCATCAGCGGAGACTGACGAACTTCCGGAGCAGGGCGACCGAGTTCATGCGGCCGAGGAAGAAGTCGGTGCTCTGCGTCTCATCGAACGCATCCGAGAGGTCGCGCCCGATGTTGGGCAGGCTATAGGTCTGCCCGCCCGCGGGGGTCGAGCCGGGTGAGTTCGAGGCCATGAGGTCGAAGGGACCACCGGCACCGAACTGACCGGTGAGCCGCAGACCCATGAGCTCGCCCGCACGGCGGCCGATCGCGGCGGAGAGCCCGCGGGAGAAGCGGTCGACGTCGGACTGGCTGGGGGTGTACCCCTGCAGAGCGAAGGATGGGACGAACACCACACCCTCGTCCTCCTTGTTGGAGTTGAAGGGGTCGCTCGCCTCGCTGAAGCCGTAGGGCTGGGTGGTGAAGAACTGCGTGGTGTTGAGGAAGTCGAAGTTGAAGAGGTTGAAGGGGTCGAAGATCGGCACCAGCGGGTCGTTCGTGGAGGACAGATAGATGGTGGAGAACTGCTCCGCGCCGAAGGCCGTGGGGTCGGCGGAGAACCGGACGTCGTAGCCCGCGCCCTGGTAGATGCTGTTGAGCTGGGCCACGACCGCGCTGATCAGGTATTCGCGCACGGGCGAGCCGCCCGAGGTCTGTCCGGCGAAGCCGAGGGCCCTGGGGTCGAAGGCGGCGAGCTGCGTGGAGATGCCGGCGATCTGGAGCCAGTCCACCGACCCGCCGTTGGTCTCGATGTAGAAGTTCTGGCGGGAGGTCTCGACGGGTGTGCCGGTGGAGGGATTCGTGATGACCTCCAGGGCGTAATCGCTGTTGGTCGCGCCCTGGATGTAGACGGCAAAGGTGCCCGAGGCGCCCGGGACGCCCATGCGGTCGGGCGTGAGGAACTCGATGTAGAAGTCGCCGTTGGCGTCGTAGCCGTAGGTCGTGGTGCCGTCGGACGAGAGGACTTCCTGCTTGTTTCCGCCGAAGGCGCGGAAGTCGGTGGGGCTGAACACCAGGAGCGCATCGTCGAGCGTGCTCGACGAGGACGTGTCGAAGAGGCCGACCTGCACGAATCCGCGGTTGTCCACCACGGTCCGCGTCGAGTTGCGGACGCGGGCCGGGGCGGTCGCGGAGCCGAGATTCGAACCCTTGTCGCTGAGCTTGACGGTCAGCTTCATGGGAGTGTTGGGCGCGATCGGCTGGCGGTTGTTGAGGTGGTACACATCCACGTCCGCGGCGATCTCGAAGGGCACACCGAGATGCCCGGAGGGGCCGATGGACGACTCGATCGTGGTCACCAGGCGTCCGCTCCCGTCGCGCGTGGAGGTGATCCCGGCGGCGTTGGTGCCGGTCACGAGGTCGTCCGAGGTGTTGGGAAGGTTGTCGAGCCCGCGGCTGTAGGTGAAGGTGTAGTCACCAACGACGATCTCCGCCAGGTCGTCCGGCGTGCCGAAGAGCTGGTCGGTGCCGGCGAATGCCGCGGGCGCCGGGGCGTTGACCACCGGGGCGCCGTTGCCGGAATCGGTGGTGGAGGTGAACCCGGAATCGCCGTCATCAAAGACGCTGACGGTGAAGGAGTAGGCGCCGACGCCGCCCGGGGGCGTCGCGATGTTCGGGACCGTGAGGTTGGAGAGGTTCGCGACGCTGGCGGTGCTGCCGATCACCACGTGGTAGGTGCCCGTGGTCTTGATGAGGAAGGACTCGGGGAACGTGAAGTCGCGGGCGGCGCCGCGGTCCGTGGGCAGGGCGAGCGCGGTGGCGGCGTTGGCGAAGCGGGGGACCGCCTGGCCGTTCGGCGCCACGAGTGTCAGGCCGGCGCGCGAGCCGGGGCCCTGAAGGGCGCCGAGCTGGAGGATCTGCCCGGCCTGAAGGGTGACGGCGTACACGTCGACGTCGCTGGCGAAGGAGAAGAAGTTGACGTTCGCGTCGGGGTGATCGCCGATGGACCCGCGGACCGTGAAGGACCTGTTGATGTCGGGCAGGCCGTCGGACGCCGCGTTGTCGTCCAGCATGAAGTCGAGGTTGGCGGGCGCGTAGAAGTCAACGGTGACGGTGCCGCTGGTGCCGCGTCCCGGGACGATCTTGTCGCCGGCATCCCCGACGACGGTGTCCTGCGAGTAGTCGTCGCCGGTGATCGCGCCGCCGTCGGCGTTGCCGTCCAGCGCCTGGTTGTAGAGCTTCGCGCGGAGCGAGTCGCTCGCGAGGTCGAAGCGGTAGACGCCGGGGCCGGGCCTGCCGGGCACCACGGGGAGATTCTGGCTGGTCAGGCTGCGGGCGAAGGTGATGACGGCGGTGTTGTCCGTGGAGCGGTACGAAAGCGTGAAGTCCGGCCCCTCGATGAGGCGGATCTCGATGCTGCCGTTCCCGCGGACCTCGGAGATCGAGATCGCCCGGCTGAGGGTGCTCGCGTCCACGGGCTGGTTGAACCTGATCTCGCCCTGGAAAACGCCCGCGTCCGACGTGACACGAAGGTCGGAGACCTGGAACGCCGCCGGGGCGAGCAGCGGGGCCTCGACCGCGAAGTTGCCGACCGCGCCGTTCAGTATCGCACCACCGATGCTGACCAGTCCCACCGTGCCGGTGGAGCCGATGCGGTAGGTCTCCGATGCGCGGCTCGAACCGACCTGGGTGCCGCCGATGGTGACCGCGCCGATGGAGGAGCGGCCTGAGGCCAGGTTGTCGTCCGTGCTGCCGAAGAACCCGTCGAAGTTGCGGTAGTACCCGGCGACGAGGTTCGACTCGCGGAAGTTCCCGGCGATGGTCGCCGTGCCGACCGAGCCCGTGGAAACCACGTCGGCGTTGAGGCCCTCGGCCTCGGTCACGAGTCCGTTGCTGTCGAACGCCACGTCGCGGCCGAGGTCGAGGCCAGCCATGAACGACGAGGCGAAGACGTCCCCGCCCACGGTGAGGGTCGTGAGCGTGTCACCCACCGCCACCAGCGAGCGGCTGACGCTCGCGGCGGAGAACGTGCCCAGCGAGCCGCCCACGCGGAACGCGGCCCGGTCCGCGGCGCCGTTCACCACAAGGCTCGTCAGAGACCGGTCGACGCTCACCGTGCCCTTGGCGGCGCCGGTGATGTTGAGCGTGCCGCCGGAGAGGAACTGGATGTGCGCCTCTCCGAGGACAAGCGAGTTGCTCGCCCCGAAGTCGCCATTCACGCGGAAGGTCTGGACGGCCTGAGCGGCGAAGAACCCGCCGGCGAGCGAGGCGAAGGTCGCGCCCGTGATGTTGCCGCCGACCGCCACGGTGCCGGTGCCGGAGAACGCGGCGAAGGTGAGTGTGCCGACGTTGCCGTCGATGGCCACGTCCGAGTCGCCCGTGAGCGCCGCCTGGAAGACCAGGCTGCCCAGCGAGGCGTCGTCGTTGGTCACCACGTCAAAGTTCGCCAGCGATCCGGTGCTGGAGGCGACCGTGACATTCGTGCCGGAGGTTGAGTTGCGGATCGTGAGGCGCCCGGTGCCGGAATCGAAGAAGAACTGGCCGGCCCCGGAGGCGTTGATGGTGACGGTGCCGGGGCCGTAGTTGAAGGTGCGGCTGCCGGTGAAGGAGGTGCCGGGCGTGCCCGCGCCGTTGTCGAGATCGGCGTTGGTGCTCGCGAGGCCTGCGCCGCTGCGGATTAGGCGGCCGTCGTTGGCCACGCTCGTGGAGAGGATGTCGCCACGGGCGATCACGTTGGCGCCGACCGAGCCGAGGGTGAGCGTCGTGATCGACGACTGCCCGAGCACCGAGCGATCATCGGACGAGTTGTAGAGCCCGTCCGTGCCCGCATCGATACCCGCGAGGAACAGCGTGTCGCTGGTCTGGCCGCTGACCGAGACCTTGGTGATGGAACCGGGCTTGATCGCGTCGAGGTTCTCCAGCTTGCCGCCGGGCCGATTGTCCGCACCGAGGGACTGCACGCCCGCCATCACGTAGGCGTTGGAGAGGGAACCCGAGATGGACACGTTGTCGATGGAGTCGCCCGCGGCGATGATCGTGCCCGCGCCCGACGTGACCGCGTCGTTGGAGACGCTCCCGCCGATGGTCATCGTCTGGATGGACTGCCCGGCCCACACGGTGGTCTCGAACATGGAGCCGTTGGTGACCACGAAGGACACGACGTTCCGCCCCGCGGAAATGCGGGGCCCCTGGAAGCCGGTCGTCTGCGCGACGCCGAGCGGGAGCTGGTTCCGCCGTGCGTCATAGGAAACCAGCGAGGAGGACGCTGGGTTGACGCCCACGTCGCCGAAGACCCCATCCGCACCGGCGACCACGCGGAGGCTGGTCACATCGACGTCGGCGTGCACGTTGCCGAAGAGCGAGCCGTTGGTGATGACCACGCTCGCGAGCGAACCGTCGTACGCGGCGATGGTGTTGCCGGGAAGGAGCGAGCCGTTGTTGATGGCGATGGAGGCGATGCCCCCGCCGTACGACACGATGTCGCCGTCGAAGTCGCCGTTGATCGTGACGCCCGCGATGGACCTGAACGCGAGGATGGAGCCGGTCCCGACCTGGTTGTTGCCGGGCTTGTTGGCCGCCCCGCCCAGCGTGATCGTGCCGAGGATGGCGCCGCCCACGCGGAGATCGCCGTACAACTGTCCGTTCGCCGCGGTGGCGGAGGTGAGGTCGCCCCTGACGAGGATCGGTGCCTTGGTGGCGGAGTTTCCGATATGCCGGCCCGCGGTGATGGTGCCGAGGTTGGCGGAGATATCGCTTGAGATCGCGACGTCGCGGCTGGCCGAGAGAGCGGTCACGCTGCCCCGCGTCGTGGTCGTGCGGATGTTCGCCGTGAGGTCGCCCCCGGTGACGCTGACGGTGCCGATGGGTCCGGACGCGGCGATCTCGCCGCTGATCCCGCCGACCGCCGTGATCGTGCCGATCGCGCCCGAAGGACCCGTGACCTGAATCAGGCCGTTGGAGATGGAGCCGGCGACCGTGACCGTGGTAAGGGCTCCCGAGGCGGTGATGGTCGAGGACGCGATATTGCGGCCAACGGTGACCGTCGGCAGCGCACCGACCGTGATCTCCGACCCGCGGAGGTCGTTGAGGATCGTGATCGCCGCGAGCTCGTTGTCGACATCGATCGAGGTCCGCTCGATGTTGCGGGCGCTGACAGACTGCCTCACGCGGCCCGTGAAGTCCACGATCAGGTCCTGCATGTCCTCGAGGGCCGTGAGGCGATCGATGTCGCCGGCGCCCTCGATGATGTTGCGGCGCAGCTCGGTGCCGTCGCCCAGCAGCGTGGAGTTGCGGAACCCGCGTGCCGTGAACGCGCCCATGTTGCCGGTGGCGGCGACCTCGGAGGCGTCGAAGTAGCCGGTGTCCCCCGTGAGCACGCCGGTGATGTTCACCGTGCGGATGTCGTTGGCGCGCATCGCGCTGCGGAAGAAGTTGGTGTTGGTGAGCGTAACGGTGTTGATATCGCCCGTCTGCGTGTTCTGCTCGCCGAAGTTGAAGGAGGTCCAGAAGCCATCCAGGTTCTGCGAGGCGAGGAAGAGCCCGTCGATGACGGCGCTGGTCGCGATGAACGAGTTGACGCCGTCCTGCTCGATGCCGGGGAGGTCGACTCGGGTGAAGTTGCCCGCGACGATGGGCGCCGAGAATCGGGTGCCCGTGGCGGCGCTCACCACCTCGAGGATGTCGTCTTCCGCGAAGATGCCCGCGACCGCGAGCGGGCTCCAGGGCGCGGGGTTGACGATGCCGGCGCCGACTTCGAGCCGCCCGATGTCGCGTGCGAAGATGGTGCCGAAGATGCCGTCGAACCTGCCGAGCGGCGCGATGAGGTCCGCGTTGACGTTCAGGAGCTGCAGCACGCCGAGCGGGTCGTTGAGGATCAGATCTCCGACCGCGCCGTCGATGCTCGCCTCGATGAGCCCGCCCGCGCGCACGACCAGGCCGTTCAGCCAGCCGTCCATGGGCCCGCCGATGTCGTCCAGGTACGCGTTGCCCGCGTCGAAGTTGTCATCGCCGACCGGACGGAAGGTGTCGCCGTTGAAATCGTCGTCGAAGAGCCCGTTGCCCGCGTTGAAGCCGAGCACGCCGCCGAACTCGCCGCCGTCGCCGGCGTTCACGCCGAGGAACGTCGCGTAGTTCGCGGGTCCCCAGGCCGGGAACTGGGTGCGGCCGAGGTCGCCGGTGACCTCGATCCTGTTCAGTGCTCCCACATCCGCGGTCACGATGTCGCCGCCCGGGGTGAGGTTCGAGATGTGATCCAGCCCGCCCGGCGCGTCGATGCGCAGCACGTCGATCTCGACGTTGCCGGTGAACTCGATCGCCGACGCGGCGTCGGAGTTGGTCACGAAGATGTGGCCGATGCCGACCACGCCGGTCGTGCCGCCGCCGCCACCGCCACCGCCGCCACCGACGGGGGTGACGCGCAGGATGCGCCCGCCGGAGAGATCGACCGCGATGCGGCCGACGGCCACACCCTGGGACCCGTCGATCGGCATGAAGGTCACCTGGCCGATGAGCACGTCCGGGGGCGCTCCCTCGACGTCGATGGTGTACGCCACGCCGCTGTCATCCACGATCTGCAAGGGGCGATCGCCGATGATGGGAAGGGTGACGTTGACGCTGTTGGAGAGATCGAGCTGGATCAGATCGACGAACTTCACGTCCGAGCCGAAGCCTGAGTTGATCGACAGACCATCGAGGCCCAGGTAGATGCCCGAGCGGGGGTTGGTGTCGAAGTACGCCTCCTGGCTCGTCAGAATGGCGCCGATCGTTGAGCCGGGCGAAGTCGTGATGCTGGTGGAGTCTCCGTAGACGTGGAAGCCGGTCCGGATCATGCCGATGTCGCCGTTGCCACCGGAGACGCCGGAACGGATGTTGACGATGCCGGCGCCGCGGCTGCCCCTGGGGTCCACCGCGTCCTGGTCCATGCCGATGCCGCCGCGGACGTCGATGAGCGCGATGCGTCCGCCGACCGCGAGATTCAGGAAGTTGAGATCGCCCTCGCCGGGCCCGCCGCCCACGACGGGGCTGAGGCCGACGAACAGGGTGCCCAGATCGCCGCCGATCTGGAAGACCACGTCGGGGGGCGCCTGCTGCGAGTCGGGCGCGCCGAAGTCTCCGCCCGCGGTGATGTTGTAGAGCGAACCGGAGACGGAGAACGTTCCGCCCTGGAATGAGAGCGAGTCGTCGTCGTTCTGCACCGTGTTATAGGTCTCGAGCGGAGAGGCGTCCTCGCCGCCGCCGTCCACCAGCCCGGTGCCCACGCGGACCGAGCCGACGCTCCCGGAGAGGACGGTGATCGAGTTGCCCTCGCCGGAGGTCACGTCCGTGAAGCCGAAGCCGCCGGCGGAACGGATCGCGCCGAGAGTCACGGGGGCCATGCCGGTGACCACCACGGAGTACTGCGAGTTGCCGGTGCCCGTGTCGTTCCCGTTGGGATCGGAGAGGACGAGGTAGTACACGCCGGGCCCTGTGGGCTTGAAGCGGAGCTGGGTCGCGTTGAACCGGCCGGCGGTGAAGGGCAGCTCGGGCGCCGCGAGGGTCCGCCCGTCCTGGTCCATGATGCGGAAGTAGGGAGAGATGTTCGCGAGGGAGTTGGCGCCCTCGACGACGACCTCCGACGTGCCGTCAACGGCGAACGCGAACACGTCCGCGCGATCCTCGCCGTTGAAGAGGTCCACGCCCGACAGCTCGCCGCGCAGGTGGACGCCGCCGGAGATCGAGCCGATGAACTCGGCGCCCATGATGGTGTCGTTGCGGAAGTAGTTGCTGAGGCCGAAGAGCACACCCTGGTCGGAGCTGCGGAACAGGTCCGTGGCGTTGCGCGCGACGAAGTTCGTCGCGTTCATCTGGTTCCGCGTCATCTGCAGCGCGGTGATGCCCGTGGTGCCGGTCCCGAAGTTGCGCTCCTTCTCCCAGTAGTTGAAGGTGTCGCGTGCGGGCCGCGTCGTCGGAGAGTTCAGATCGCCCACCACGGTCACGTCCATCAGCATGCGGCCGCCGACGAGGATCTCGCCGACCGTTCGCCCGACCGTGAGCGACCCGTTGGTCTTGTTCACCGCATCCAGGCGGATGTTGGGCGGGGGCTGGAAGTCGGGGTCGGGCGCCCACATACCCGCGTCGGAGCCCACCGCGAGATAGCCCAGGTCCCCGTCGACGCTGAGCGAGCCCACGAGGTAGCCGATGTTCACTCGCTGCGCCGCCCCCTGAATGTGCGACGAGCCGTGCACCACGCCGTGGATCATGATGCTGTTGATGTCGCCGTCGACGAAGATGCCCTGGTTCGGGTTGGTGAACCCCGTGATGACAGGGTTCGCGGCGCCCGCGGCGTTACCGTTCGGGTTGTAGTTGTTGAGGGGCCGGACGAACGGCGAGCCGATGATCACCGAGCCCGGACCGCCCGGGAGCCCCGCGACCTCCACCTGGTTGTTCTGAGCCCGCAGCACGTAGCCGAAGCCCTTGCCCTCGAAGTCGTCGTACAGCCCCTCGAGGCCGTCGGAGAGCGTGAAGGCGAACTGGCCGTCCCACGTGTCCGCGTCCTGAGGCTGCGTGGTGGAGGCGCTGATCGTCCCGCCCCACATGGAGAGCGCCGTCCTGGAATCCGTGCCCGTGAGCCTGATGGCACCGATGCCGTCGTTGAAGTCCGGGATGCCGTCGTCGTTCAGGTCCACCAGCAGTCCCTGCCCGCCGGTCAGGGGCCCCAGCCGCAGCGTCTGCACCATGTCGCGGCCGTAGAGGTCGGTGATCGTGACGCTCGCCCCCACCGGGCCGGCCAGGGTCACGCGCGCGCCGAAGTCAACAGGGATGGTCGGCGCGAAGATCGCCGGCGGGATGTCGAACGCCAGGTTGTCGAGCTGGAAATCGGGCCGGCCGGAGACGTTCGAGAGTGCCCGGACCCGGATGGTGTCAAACCCCGGGTTGTTCGCCGGCGCGTTGAAGGTGAAGTCGCCCACGCCCTGGTCGGGGTTGCCGTTCTGAATGGCCGCGCGGATCTGGTTGCCCGTGAACGTCGCGACGACGTTGTTGTTCGAGAGCAGCTCCACCACGTGCAGGTCCGGCAGAATCCCCGTCACGTCCGTCACCGGCCCGCCGGGCACGTTGTTCGGCCTCACCGTGAACCGCACCGTGCGCGCCTGGATGGGAACCGTCGGGTTGTCCCCGTCGTCCCAGATGCGGAACGCGAAGAACTCCCCGGCACGGTCCATCGAGATCTTCATCCACCGGTCGTTGGTCTGACCGCCGGTCGCCAGCGGCTCCACGGCGAAGTCCTGCGGCGGCGCGATCGAATGCAGCGCCTGAATCTGGGACTCTGCATAGAACTGACCCGAACCCCGCGCCCCGGGGGGCTGCTGGTCGAACGATTCCGTGATCGTCTGGCCAGTCTGGTTCTGCTGCGCCTCGCCCGACCGAATCAGGTGCGGGATCACGTAACCGAAATAGCCGGTCACCTGCCCGATGCCCGTGTTCGGGTCCACAGAGTCCGCCGTCACCGTCAGCGTGAACAGCAGCTCTCGCTTCTCGAGTTGATCCATCGACGGCGCTTCCGCCAGCCCCGCCCACGCCGCCAGGCGGCTGAACAGCCCAGGCTTCTTGCCATGATCGTGAGTGCGGACGACGGACTTGCTGCTCACGCGAGATTGACCCATGACTGCTCCTCGATCTGTATCGCCGCCCGTCAGGACGGCCAACATCCATGCTCCTCAGTCCTGCGAGCCTCACGCCAGCGGGCCGCGGCTGTCTTCCGCGTCCGCCACGTGCTGTCCCGCATGACCGCGGCTGGTGGCGTGAGACTCACGACTTGCGTGGTCTCACACCCCATATTCCCACGCGTCGCCGGTGGCGACTGGCGCGGCGTGTGCTCCCCAGACCCTCGGCTCGCGCCGAGTCCCCGGGAAACTCCATACCAGAGTACCGACCTTCCCGCCAACTTACAACTCGGGGGGCTCACAGATACCTGCCAGATTCCCCATCTGACCGTTCTGTAAACGTTCGGGTTTCGGTTGGCCGGCGCCGCTCCGATGCCTTGGCTGTACGCGGCCCCGCTCCGCCGGTTGCTTCGGAGCAAGGGTATGGTCTCATAGCCCGACCTCGTCCGCGAACATCTGCGCCCTTCGCCCGAAACCCGACCCTCCGCGGCCCGAAAGCTGGATAGCCCGACCACACCCCCGATGACCGCCATCCTCCCCCAACTTCCGGACCCCGATGCACTCGCCTCCCTGGCCGGGCAGCCATGGCCTTGGCTCTGTCTCTCGCTCATCGGCGCCGTCCTCCTCTTCGGGGGCGAAAAGCTCCTCCGGCCCGGCGCCGTCCTTCTTGCGGTCTGCCTGGGCGCTGTCGGCGGCGGCCTGCTCGCCTCACGCGTGGCACCCGCGGGGATTGCCGGCGCGCCGTCGTGGCTCATAGGCGGAATCGCGGGCGTCGTCGTCGGCGTCGTGGTGGCCGCGGCGCTCTGGAGAGCCGCAGTCGCCGCCGCTTCCTGCGCCGTCGTCGCCATTGCTTGCGTGCTGGGCACCGCCGTGCATCTCGGGATGGAGCCGAGCGACGTGCACCCGTCTGCGGAAGCCGTCGCCGCGTACGCGGAGACCGCCCGCACCGGCCTGATGTCCTATGAGAGCGATGAGAGCACCGAGGCGTTGCGCGAAGCCGGTGCCCGCGCCGCGACGATCACGGGGGCGGAGGCGTCCCGTGCGTGGTCCGGTCTTTCGGCGGAAGACCGAGCCTCCCTCGCCGGCTCGCTCGTTCTGGGCGGACTCGCCGGACTTCTTGTGGGAGGGCTCATGCCCCGGGTCAGCGGTGCCGCCATGACCGCGGCGTCCGGGGGCGCCATCCTGCTCGGCTCGCTGGCCGCGCTCTGGATCTCCCAGGGCTGGGCGGTGCCGGTGCATCCCACGGCGGGGCTGGTGCTCGCCGCGTGGGCGACTGTCACCGTTGTGGGCCTCACCTCGCAGGTGGTCATGACGCGCCGCCGGACGGCGCCGCCTGCGGCGACGGCGTAGGTACGCCCCCGCCTCGTCACTGGAGTCGAGTCCCTCAGTGCCCCCGGGGCGCGATCGCGCCCGCGCCCTTCACCGTGGCGGCATCGAACGCGTGGCCCATGGCCCAGCCCCCGATGGCGGAGAGGACAAGCACCCCCACCGCCGCGATCACGGCCCCGGCCATGCGCGAGCGGAAGGGCGCGAGCGCCGGCGGCGCCTCGCTCTCGTCGCGGCTCTCGAGGAGGGGAGTGAACGCGAGCCTGAGGTAGTAGAACGCCGCGATCGCCGAGTTGAGGCCCAGCACCACGACCAGCGTGATCTGCCCCGCCGCGATGCCCGAGGTGAACAGGGGCAGCTTTCCGAAGAAGCCAAGGAGCGGCGGAAGCCCCAGCAGGCTGAGCGAGCAGACCACCATCGTCCATCCCAGCAGCGGATGGCTCGCGCACAGCCCGCGGAGGTCGTCAAGCGTTTCGACCTCGACGGGCTGTCCCTCGGAGTCCGTGCCCCGCTCCAGCGCCGCGAGCACGGCGAAGGTTCCCGCGTTCATCACGCCGTAGGCGAGCAGGTAGAACAGCACCGCCGACACGCCGCTGGTGGAGGCGGAGTCTCCCGGGCCCGCGAGCACGCCCACCAGCATGTAACCGGAGTGGGCGATCGAGGAATACGCCAGCATGCGCTTGACGCTGCGTTGCAGAACCGCCAGCACGTTGCCGATGGTCATGGTCAGGGCCGCGACGACCCAGATCATCAGCCACAGGAGGTAGGGCAGGCGCCGCCCGGTCCCCTGGACCAGGGGCTCCGCGGACACCGCGTGCAGCAGCGAGCCCACGCCCGAGTCCGCGTGGGAATACCCCCAGCCCACAGCGGCGCACAGCAGCAGGATCGCGATGAACCCCGCGGTCTTGGGCACGAACGCCAGGAAGCCGGAGACCTGCGGGGCCGCGCCCTCGTACACGTCCGGCGTGTAGAAGTGCATCGGAGCAGCCGCGATCTTGAAGCAGAGCCCAAGAAGACTGACCACCACGCCCAGCAGGGTGATCGTGTTCAGCCCGCCGGTGCTGATGGAGTGCGCGATCGCGTTCAGGTTCGTGGTCCCGGTCCCGCCATAGACCAGCGCGAACCCGTACAGGAACACCGCGGCGCCGAGCGCGCCGAGGAAGAAGTACTTCACGCCCGCCTCGCGGCTGCGATTCCGGGACGTCGAGATCGCCACCATGATGTACGTCGGCAGGCTCGTCAGCTCGAGGGCCAGGAACAGCCAGATCAGGTTGTCCGCGCTCGCGCACAGCATCAGGCCGGTGAGCGAGAACAGGTAGAAGGCGTAGAACTCGGCGCGGTTGCTCCGCAGCGGATCAAAGCCCGCCTTGCCAGCCGCGATCCGCGCCTCGTCGGTACGGTCCACGGTTCCCGCCATCGGCAGAAGCAGGAGCGCTCCCACCAGCGCGATCACCGCCTTCGCATACGGTGCAAGCTCGGGCAGCAGCACCTGGCCCATCGCCGGCGTCAGCGCGTGGCTGTAGACGAAGCCCGAGAGGGGGCACGCGGCGTCCCCCGAGCCGCGGGGCGTGCTCACGACCGCCAGGAACCCGGCGAGCAACACAGACACGCCCGCGACAACCGCAGAAGACTTCCGGGCACGCAGGCTCCTTGACAGCCCGAGCACCATCACCACGCAGGTGGCGACGAACAGCACGATCTCCGGATAGAGGAACGCCAGACGCTCCGTCATTGGGCGCCCTCCCCGTGGGTGTTCGCCGGGCTCGCTGGGGCGGGCTTCGCGGGCGCCCCCGTGACAGCATGGGTCCGCAGCGGCTCCCGCACCACCGCCACCGTCTGATCCACAGAGCCCTGGATCGCGTTCATCAGCGGCTTCGGATACACGCCCAGCACAAGGCACAGCACCGCCAGAGGCATCAGGGTCACGATCTCACGCCCGGAAAGGTCCGTAGGCAGAGGCGCCGGATGGTCATCCGCTCCCGAAGACTCGTGCCCGGCGTGCCCGCCGGCATGGCCGTGCGGCGTCTTGAGCGGACCCCAGACGACCTTGCCCACCATGTACAGCAGGTACATCGCCGCGATGATCATCCCGGTGCCCGCGATCATCGCGAACCAGGGGCCCAGCGCGCCCGGGGTTGCCGCGGCGACAGGCTCGATGTCGCTCCCCCACGCCCCGGAACCCCAGGACGACGACGCCTGGAACGCGCCGAGCAGGCACAGGAACTCGCTGACAAACCCGTTGAGCCCGGGGAGACCGACCGACGCCATCGTGAAGAACACCATGAACGTCGCCCATACCGGCATCTTCGCCGCAAGGCCGCCGAGCTGGTTCATGTCCCGGGTGTGATACCGCTCGTAGATCATGCCGATGAGGAGGAACAGCGCGCCGGTCGACAGGCCGTGGTTGACCATGTAGAGGATCGAGCCGGTGATGCCGGTGTTGTTCAGCGCGAACATCCCCAGCATGCAGAAGCCCAGGTGGGCGACCGACGAGTACGCGACGAGCTTCTTGACGTCCGTCTGCACCCAGCAGATCAGCCCGCCGTAGATGATGCCCACCACGCACAGCATCGAGAGGTGCGGCGCGTACAGCGCCACCGCCTCCGGCACCATCGGCAGCGCGAATCGGTAGATGGCGTAGGTCCCCAGCTTGAGCAGAACGCCCGCGAGGATCACAGAGCCCGCTGTGGGCGCCTCCGTGTGCGCCAGCGGGAGCCACGTGTGCACGGGGAACAGGGGCACCTTCACCGCGAACCCGGCCATCAGCGCCAGGAGCACCCACGCCTGCTCAGACGCGGACATCATCTGCCCCGCGGTGATGAGGGTCGAGACGTCGAAGGTCCAGGTCCCGAGCAGTTCGTTCTGCGACAGGATGACCTGGGGCACCGCGCCCCGGTCCAGGGTCGCGTTGAACCACGTCACGTACACCAGCCCGGCCAGCGCCACCACCGAGCCCGTGAACGTGAACAGGAAGAACTTGATCGCGGCCTTCCGACGGTTGGTCGACCCCCACAGGCTGATCAGGATGAACATCGGGATCAGCGTGAACTCGAAGCAGATGTAGAAGAGGATCACGTCGCGTGCGGCGAACACTCCCGCCATCGCCGCCTGCAGCACCAGAAGCCACGCGTAGTAGGTCCGGATGCGCGTCGTGATCGCCGTCGACGACGCGAGCACGCAGATGGGCCCCAGCAGCCCGGTCAGCAGGATCAGCACCAGCGACACGCCGTCGGCGCCCAGGGACAGGCTCACGCCCAGGCCCTCGAACCAGGCCACGGACATGCCGAGCTGCGCCCGCGACGAGAACGACCAGTCGAACACCGTCGCCGCGTAGCACGCGATGACGAGCTGCGCCAGCGTCCCGAGGAGGGCGATGGTCTTCGCGCGCGCCTCCGGGGCCGCGGCGATCAGCACCGCCGACACGAGGGGAATCAGGATCGCCGCCATCAGCAGCACGTCAGGCTCCTCTTCACGTCGCCACGAGCGCGACGATCACGATCAGGATCACGAGCCCCCCGGCCATGCCGAGCGCATACCCGTGGAGTTCCCCGCTCTGGCTGGGCCGGATCACCTTCCCCGCCGCCCTCGGCGCGGCCCCGATGAAGTCCACCAGCCCGTCGACCAGGTACGAGTCAATCAGATAGAAGATGTGCGAGAGCACCCACAGCGGCTTGCGCACCAGGAAGTCGTAGAACTCATCCACGTACCACTTGCCCTGAGCCCACCCCGGGATGGGCCCGAGCGCCGGCAGCAGCGCGTCCGCCCGGCTCGTCGCGGCCGACTTCCGCCCCGCAAGGTGCAGCCAGAACGCCACGAAGATGCCCACCGCCCCCACGCCGGCGGAGATGAAGTACATCGCCTTGTGCGGGTCGGCGCCGAAGATCGTCCCCGCGTGCACCTCGCCGCCGTGCGCTCGGGCATGCACGAACTCGGGCACGTAGCTGACAACCGCGTGGCCGGCCTCGTGCGCCGGGGCTCCCTCCGCGGCCCCGTGGTGCGCCAGCGGCGAGTGGAACCCCGCGCTGCTCTGGTCCACCAGCCCGGCAACGGCGCCGTGGTCGCCGCCCACGAAGTACAGACCCGTCGCGGCGAGGGAAAGTACCGCCAGTGTCGCCAGCACCGTGTTGATCGCCCAGCCCGGCGCGTGAGGCTCGTGGTGCGTGCCGCCGTGGCCGTGCGCATCAGCGTGGCCCTTCGCTTGGGCATGGCCGTGGGCATCGCCGTGACCGTGCCCGTCATCGTGCCCGTGGTCAGCCCCGTGATGCTCGTCGCCCAGCTCGTACGCCACCGGGCCGACAAACACCCGGAAGAAGACGCGGAAGGTGTAGTAGGCGGTCAGCCCCGCGGTGATGAGCAGGATCCAGCCGATGACCGCCGTCCCCGGGGTGACGAAGGCCTCCGCCAGGATCATGTCCTTCGAGAAATAGCCGGCGGTGAGCGGGAACCCCGCGAGGTTGAGACAGCCGATCAGCATGCCGAACCCGACGATCCGCCACCCCGGCACCTTCATCACGCCGGAGAGCTTCCGCAGGTCGAGCTGACCCGCGAAACCGTGCATGACCGCCCCGCAGCAGAGGAACAGAAGCGCCTTGAAGAACGCGTGCGTCACCACGTGGAAGACGCCGCCGGAGGGCGACAGCACCGCCAGCCCGCAGAACATGTACCCGAGCTGGGACACGGTGGAGTACGCCATGATCCGCTTGATGTCGAACTGGGCCATGCCGATGGTCGCGGAGAGCAGCGCCGTGAGGGCTCCCACCCACGCCACCACCGGCAGCGCGATCTCGCTCAGCAGGAACAGGGGGTAGGTCCTCGCGATCAGGAAGACACCGGCGGTCACCATCGTCGCGGCATGGATCAGCGCCGACACGGGCGTCGGGCCCTCCATCGCGTCCGGCAACCACACGTAGAGCGGGAGCTGCGCCGACTTGCCGAATGCCCCGCCCATCAGCAGGCACGGGATCAGCTTCACCAGGAACGGAATCTGCGAGAACTGACCTGCCCTGGCGAGCTCGATGTAGGGCCGCGCCTTCTCGAACAGCACCGAGTACTCGACCGTCCCGAACTGCACGAAGATGAGCATGACGCCCATCGCCAGGAAGAGGTCGCCGATGCGGTTGATGATGAACGCTTTCTTCGCCGCCGCCACCGCGCTCGGCTTCTTGTAGAAGTAGCCGATCAGGAGGTACGAGCAGAGCCCCACGCCCTCCCACCCCAGGTAGAGCAGGAGCAGGTTGTCCGCCATGACCAGGCAGGCCATCGAGAACACAAACAGGCTGAACGCCGCGAAGAAGCGGCAGTACCCCGCCCCCTGATCGTGGCTCATGTACTCGCTGGCGTACAGGGCGATGAGCGTCGCCAGCCCCGTCACGAACAGCATCCACAGGGCGCTCAAGGAATCGAGATAGAACGCGAAGTTTGCCGCCAGTTCGTTGGTCTGCGGCCCCTGCGCGTGCGCGTCCGCCGCCCACGAAAAGGTCACCCAGTCAAACACGTGCACCACGAACGGGTGCGACTCCGCCCCCATGAAGTGGGCCGCGAACGTCTTCAGCGTCAGAGCAAACGCCCCGGCCAGAGAGGCCACCGTGATCCAGGCCGGCAGCTTGCTCTTCACCCGGAGCGCCGCGCACAGCCCCGTCAGCACGCAGGCCAGCAGCGGCAATGCCACAATCGCCGCGACCGACCAGTCGGTCTGCCCGTGGGCATGCCCCGCCTTCTCGACGGCGGCGCCGAGCGACTCCGGCTGCGTGTGCACGATGGTGTCTTGAATCAGGTTCAGCACGAGTCGTCCCGGGGCTCAGCCCTTTAGGTCCTGCCATTCCTCGGCGTTCAGGCTCTCCTTCCGCCGGAAGAGCAGCACCACCAGCGCCAGCGCCATCGCCGCCTCCGCCGCCGCCACCGTCAGAATGAAGATCACCAGCGTCTGCCCCGTGAGGTTCAGGTGATACCGCCCGAACGCAACCGCCGCCAGCCCCGCGGCCTGGAACATGAGCTCCGTGCACAGGAACATGATGATCAGGTTCCGGCGAGTCACAAACCCGATCAGCCCGATCACCAGCAGCAGGGCCGACACCAGCAGATAGTGGCCCAGCGTCGACGGCGCCATCGGCGCGGGAGCCCCGGTCTGCGCCAGCGTCATCAGAAGGCTCACGACTCACCCCCGATCGGGCCGGTCACGTCCGAAATCCCGCCCGTCGTCTGTCCCAGCTTCTGGGCCTGACGTCGCTTCGCCTCCTCGTCCATCTCCACCTGTTTGCGGCTCAGCACCACCGCTCCCAGCATCGCCATCAGCAGGATCACGCCCGCGATCTCGATCGACCCCGGGTGCTCCCGGAGCAGGTTGAATCCCAAGGCCTCCACGTTGCTCACGCCCATCCCCTCGGGCCAGTCCGACCTCGGGATGTCACGCACCGCCCCGCCGGCGGCCACACGCACCACGCCGGCCCCGGTGTCGATCTCCCGAATCGCTTCACCCTCCCGCAGCAGCCCCGCGGACCTGAGCGAGTTCTCCACCTTGCGGGGCATATCCGCGAGCAGCGCCTGGTCGTCCACCCGGCTCGGGGGCATCGGGAGGCGGTCCACACCACGGAAGAAGAGCGTCGTCAGCACCGCCAGCAGCAGGAAGCCCACCACCGACGCCGCCACCGGTTCCCTCGCGCGGGTGTCGTACGACGCCAGCACCTCCGTCTGGTCCTCCTGCGGCGCCTGGGTCGCCAGCATGATCACGAACAGATACGTGATCAGGATCGCGCCCGCATAGACGATGATCAGCGCAAACGCCATGAACTCCGCGGAGAGCAGCACGAACAGCCCGCCCGTGGAGATCACCGTCAGAATGAAGTACAACGCCGCGTACACCGGCCTGGGGTGCGTGATCACCCGCAAGGCCGCGCCGACGCCGATCAGGGAAAAAATGTAGAAGTAGACGTTGGGCAGCACGGGCGCAAACTTGACCGCGAGCGCCAGCAGCGCGAGCCCCGCGATGAGCGCCCCCGCGAGGGCCCCCAGCACCTGAGGGGACCGCCCGCCTCGTGGCAGCGCCAGGCACAGCGCTGCGCCGCCAAGCACGCAGAACCCGTACACGATGAAAGGGTGAATCAGTTCGCCCAAGGTCGATCCGTCCTGTGCGCACCACCTGACGCAACCCCGACGACGCCGGGGTAGTGAGCCGTCAGGATAGAAGCCGCGTGGCGCATCTTCAACCGACGGCCCGGGAGAGCGACAGGTGCCCGCCCCCGCCGCCGGCGCGAGTTCGTGCGCCACGCCGCA
This sequence comes from Leptolyngbya sp. PLA1, assembly GCA_021405315.1. Taxonomy (GTDB): domain Bacteria; phylum Planctomycetota; class Phycisphaerae; order Phycisphaerales; family UBA1924; genus RI-211. Next base: position 7,074 of record QWIH01000008.1, on the reverse strand, counting down.
CGCTGCTCACACCGAAGCCAAGGGCCCCGCACACTTTGCGCACGCGTGCTGCGGCGGCGTCCACCGCGTTCGGATCCAGAGGTTGCTCGCGCGGTCACACCACCCCGACACTACACTCCCCAGATTGACGCAGGGCACCACGTCATCTCCCGAGGACATGATCACCGACCGGCACCGGCGCTGGATCCCCAACGCCCTCACGGCCGCACGCCTCGTCATCGCCGCCGCCTTCTTCATCCTCCTCGCCGAATGGAACTACCCGCCTCGATTCCTCGTCGATGAAGCCAGGATCATGCCCCTCAGGCCGCTCTGGCCCTACCTCATCGAGGCCGCCCTCTTCGGACTGGCGGCCATCACCGATGCCATCGACGGCCCGCTCGCACGCAGGTGGAAGGTTGTTTCCCGCTTCGGACGTGTGATGGACCCCTTCGCCGACAAGGTCCTCGTCATCGGCGCCTTCGTCATGCTCGCCGGCCCGACCTTCGGCGTGGACATCGAAGGCAAGCCCGTCTATCAGGTTTCCGGCGTCGCGTCCTGGATGGTCGTGGTCATCCTGGGCCGCGAACTCCTCGTGACGTCCATCCGTGCCGTCATCGAGGGCGAGGGCAAGGACTTCTCAGCCGATTGGACCGGCAAGGCCAAGATGGTCCTCCAGGCGTGCGTCATCCCCTTCATCCTCGTGATGCTCGGCATCACCGACGTCCGCCCGGGCTCGATGGGCCGCATCCTCATCGACATCGCGGTCTGGCTTACCGTCGGCGTCACCGTCCTCTCCGGCGTTCCCTACGTCCGCCGGGGCTTCTCAATGATGTCCTAGCGTGCGCCCCCGGGCGACACCTCTCTCCCGTAAAGTCACCCCATGTCCGGCCCGCTGAACGCCGCTCCGCTCCACACCGTCTGGGAACACCTCGCCTCCGGCGGCCTGGTTCAGAGGCTGATCGACCTCGCCCACGACGAAGACCTGGGCCGGGAAGGCGACGTCACCTCCGCTGCCTGCCTTGATTCTTCCGCCCCGGGTCACGCCAGGATCATCGCACGCGCAGAGGGCGTGATCAGCGGCCTCGCCGCGCTCCCGCTCATCCTGCATCGCTTCGCGCCACGCTGCTCGCTCACCCTCTTCGCCTCCGACGGCTGCCGCGTCCCCGCACGCACGGACCTCGCCGCTCTCCGCGGCCCGCTCGTGGAACTCCTCGCAGCAGAACGAACCGCGCTCAATCTCCTCGGCCGCCTCTCCGGCATCGCCTCGCTCACCGCGACCCATGTTGCGGCTCTCCCCGACGCCTCCCGCGCCCGCGTCTACGACACCCGAAAGACCACCCCCGGCCTCCGCGTCCTTGAGAAATACGCGGTCCGGTGCGGCGGGGGGCTCTCCCATCGCCTCGGACTCCACGACGCCGTCCTCATCAAGGACAACCACATCGCGGGAATCTCCACTTCGAACCTCGCACGCTTCGTCGCCGAGGCTTCCGCCCGCGCCCGCGCGCTCGGGCACATCTCCTTCGTAGAGGTCGAGGCCGACACGCTCGATCAGTTCGAAGCACTCCTCTCACTCCCCCCGGGCGTCGTGGACATCGTGCTCCTCGACAACATGACCCCCGAGCAGTTGAGCCACGCCTGCGCGAGACGTGACAGGCTCAACCCTCGCCTCGAACTCGAGGCCAGCGGCGGGATCAGTCTCGCCACGCTCCCTCGCATCGCCGCCACCGGCGTCGACCGCATCAGCATCGGCGCCCTGACCCACCACGCCGTCTCCCTCGACGTCGCGATGGACGTGGATGCCTCGTGAGCACCCCATCCCCAGATCTCCCCGACCTCCGACTCGCCGCCGACCGCGCGGTCGCTCGCCCCGGATCCCCTTGGCACGCGGCCATCGTGCTCGACGAATGCGCCAGCACTCAGGACGCGGCGCTGCACGCCGGCGCGGGCACGCCCGGCCTCGTCCTCGTCGCGGGGCGACAGCGTGCGGGAAGGGGCCGGCTCGGCCGCGCGTGGCACGACGAGTCGGGCCTGGGTCTTGCGCTCACCTGCGTCCTGCCCGCTCACACCCCGTCGCTCCCCCTCGTCGCCGGCGTCGCGATCCTGCGGGCCGTACGATCACTCGGTGCACGCCTCATCGGCCTCAAGTGGCCCAACGACGTCGTGGAGCGAGATGGCAGGCGGCGCAAGCTCGCCGGTGTGCTCGTGGAAGTGAAGAACGGAGTGACGCTCCTGGGAGTCGGGCTCAACGTGCTCCAGACGCAGCGGGATTGGCCCGCGCCCGTGCAGGGCCGCGCCGTCTCACTTCGTGAGCTCGGCGTGACCACCACCCGCGCCGACGTCCTCGCCGCGGTCCTTGCCTCGCTCGACGCGGTCCTCTCCGAGTGCCGGTCAGACGCCGGGCTCCGGGCGACCCTCACGGAGTGGCGTGCCGCGGACGTGCTGACGGGCACCGAGCAGGAGTTCGATCACGACGGCACGCGCGTGCGGGGGATCATCCGGGCCATCGATCCCCTCACGGAAATCCTGCTCGCCACTCCCCAAGGCGATGTGCGCCTCCCGGCCTCGTGCACCTCACTCGTGAAGCAATGACTCGGAAGGCTCGGCCCGCGCCTCGGAAAGCAGCCTCGGCGCCACCTCGATCTCCGTGACCTCGGGCAGGTCCTTGGCGCTTCGGGCGCCCGCATCCTCGAATCGCCTCAGCGTCGGCTCCAGCCGCGACTTGTACGACCCCACGAACTCGTTGTAGCGTTTGACCGCCGCCTCGAGCGCGCCGCCCAGGTCCGCGGCCTTCTCCATCGCCACGCGAGCCCGTTCGTGGAGCGTCCGGCCCAGAGCAAGCAGTTCCGCGGCTTCGGCCGCCAGGTGCTTCTCCCGCCACCCGACCGCGACCGCGCGGAGGAGCCCGATGAGGGTCGCGGGCGTCACGAGGATCACATTCGACGCCGCCGCCGACTCCATCAGCCCGGGCCTCCGGGCCAGCGCCGCATCCAGGAACTGATCCCCCGGCACGAACATCACCGTGAAGTCGATCGCGCCCTCAAAGCCCGCCCAATAGCGCTTCCGTGACAGGGCCGCCACCTGCTCCGCGACGTGCCTCGCAAAGTTCTCCAGATGCTCCTCCGCCGCCGCCGGCGTCTCCGCCCGAGCCGCCTCCAGGTACTCCAGCGTGTTGGTCTTCGCGTCCACGATGATCACGCGGTCGTTCGGCAGCCTCACCACCATGTCGGGGCGGATCGCCCCCTCCTCGCCCTGCCTCGGCGCCGTCACCTGCTCCGCAAAGTCGCAGTACGCCGTCATCCCCGCCAGCTCCGCCACCCGCTTGAGCTGCCACTCGCCCCACGCCCCGCGCACCTCCGGGCGGCTGAGCGCCCGCACCAGCTTCCCCGTCTCCGCCCGCAGCGTCATCCCGGCCTCACCCACCGCCCGCACCTGCTCGCTGATCGTCCCGCGATCCGTCGCCCACTGCTGCTGCATCTGAGACAGCTTCTCATCCGTCTTCTTCAGAGTCTCGCTGATGGGCGCCACGATCGACTGCACCTCCAGCTTCTGCTTCTCCTGCTCACCGGCGAGTCGGGTGCGCTCCGCGTTCCAGTTCTCCTTCGCCGCCTTCAGCAGTTCAGCGCTGGACTGCTTCAGCGCCTCCGCCGCGAGCGACCCGAACGTGTCACGCAGGCTCTGCTGACTCGCCGCCCGTTCCTTCTCATACTCGCGCTTCGCCGCCTCGAACGCCTCGACCTGCGCCCGCAACTCGCGCCGGGTCGCCTCCACCGCATCGCGCAGGCGTTGCTCCGCGTTGGCCCGGTCGGCCTCTCGCTCCTGCCTCAGGTTCGCGGCGTCGCGCGTCATCGCCGCCGCCTGCGCTTCCGCCCTCGTCAACGCGGCACGCACCCCCTCCAGATCCGCCCCCGTCCGCTCGAGAGATTCGGCCGCCTGCGCGCGCGCCGCGATGGCCGCGGTCAGCTCAGCCCGCAACGCGGCCTCCGCCGCCATCATCTTCCCTCGCTGCCAGACCAGAACCACGCACGCCCCACCGAGCGCCGCGCCGACCGCCGCGAGAACAATCACCGCCGTAAGCATGGCCAGAGTGTACCGTGCCCCCTGCCTGTCGTCAGGGTTTTATCCGGGCAGCAGGTGGTCGTGCCGGTCTGCCAACTTGGCACCTCGCCTCTGTCGCCACACGTAGAGGGACTCCCCACAGGGCACCGGCACCCTGCCCGGGGCACGGCGAACGCCCCTCCCGTTCGGCACGGCAGTTGCCCATCGTCGAAGCAGTGAGGAACGTGCGCGCCAACTCCCCCGATGCACCTGCCGCCCCACCATTCGGCTCGGGTGGGCGTCTCAACCTTCTGCTGTCCTACGCGGGCTGGCACCCGGAGTCCTGGGTCGACCGCCTCCCCTCGCTCCTGGCCCCGATGGGCATCCAGTCCCTCCGCGCCAGCTCCGGGGCCCAGGCCCAGCGCGTCATGACCGACAATCGCATCCACATCGCCGTCGTCGATCTCGGGCTGCCCCTCGATGACGGTGCCTACGGCCATGGCGGGAGCCCCGAGTTCGCCGAGGGCGGCCCTCGCCTCCTCGAACTCCTTTCCCGTCTCGACGCCCCGCCCCCGGTCGTTGCCGTCAAACGCTCCCGCACCTCCCGCGACGACTGCCGCGACCTCGCCGCGGCCCTCCGGCTGGGTGCCTTCGCCGTCGTCGACCGGCCCAAGGAACTCTCGGACCTCGAGGTGATCCTCGGCGTCCTGCATCGCATCCTCGAACGTCACTACGAGGGCCGCTGGCCCGTGGCCTGATCACCGGGTTACCTGATACCCACTTTGGAGCCTCCGCACATGAGCAAGAACAGCAAGTTCGCCGTCCGTCCCCTGCACGACAAGATCCTCGTCCGCCGCGACGAGGCCCAGACCAAGACCGACTCGGGCATCTTCCTCCCCGAGACCAGCAAGGACAAGCCCAAGACCGGCACCATCGAGGCCGTCGGCACCGGCGCCCTCAACACCGACACCGGCGAGCGCATCCCGCTCTCCGTCCGAAAGGGCGACAAGATCATCTTCTCCTCCTACGCGGGAACCGAGGTCAAGATCGACGGCCAGGAACTCCTCATCATGTCCGAGGACGACATCCTCGCCGTCATCGACTGACCACGACGGGGCCCCCGATGACACCCGAGCAACTCCGCACCGCACTCAAGGAACTCAATGGCGAGCGCGATGCCACCTTCGCCTTCACCGGCCTCGCGGACCATGCCGCCCAGCTCACCGTGCACGGCGCCATGCTCATCCCCGTTGAGCCCGACCAGCTTGTGAAAGTCACCGACGGCCATTCCGTCTACATCGTGGAGGCCGAGCGCGTCGCCTGGATTCGAATCTCACTCGGCCGAAAGTCCGCCAACCGCTAACCCCACCGATCACCCTTAGAAAGGAACGATCCCATGCCCGCCAAGTCCATCGCGTACAACACCGACGCCCGCGAGCGCATCCTCCGCGGCGTCCAGAAACTCGCCCACGCCGTCAAGGTCACTCTCGGCCCCTCGGGCCGCGTCGTCGTCCTCGAAAAGTCCTTCGGCTCCCCCACCGTCACCAAGGACGGCGTCACCGTCGCCAAGGAGATCGAGCTCGAAGACCAGTACGAAAACCTCGGCGCCCAGATGGTCAAGGAGGTCGCCCAGAAGGCCTCCAAGGACGCCGGCGACGGCACCACCACCGCCACCATCTACGCCGAGGCCATCTACGCCGAAGGTCTCAAGGTCATCACCAGCGGCGCCAACCCCAACCTCGTGAAGCGCGGCATCGACTCCGCCGTCGAAGCCATCGTCGACGAACTCCGCCGCATGTCCAAGAAGGTCGACTCCTCCAAGGAGATCGCTCAGGTCGGCACCTGCTCCGCCAACCAGGACGAGCAGATCGGCAAGATCATCGCCGACGCCATGGACAAGGTCGGCAAGGACGGCGTCATCACCGTCGAAGAAGGCAAGTCCCTCAACACCGAGGTCGAGCTCGTCGAGGGCATGCAGTTCGACAAGGGATACCTCTCCCCGCACTTCGTCACCAACCTCGCCGAGATGGAGTGCGACCTCGCCAACCCCTACATCCTGATCTACGAGAAGAAGATCACCTCCGCCAAGGACATGCTCCCCATCCTCGGCAAGATCGCCGAGTCCGGCTCCAGCCTCCTCATCATCGCCGAGGACATCGAGGGTGAGGCACTCGCCACCCTCGTCGTCAACAAGATCAGGGGCGTCCTCAAGGTCTGCGCCGTCAAGGCCCCGGGCTTCGGCGACCGCCGCAAGGACATGCTCCAGGACATCGCCACCCTCACCGGGGGCAAGGCCATCATGGAAGAACTCGGCATCGAGCTCGAAAAGGTCGAGCTCTCCGACCTCGGCCGCGCCAAGAAGGTCACCATCGACAAGGACAACACCACCATCGTCGAGGGTGCCGGCACCACCGCAGACATCAAGGGCCGCATCGAGATGATCCGCGCCCAGATCGAGAACACCACCTCGGACTACGACCGTGAGAAGCTCGAGGAACGCCTCGCCAAGCTCTCCGGGGGCGTCGCCCAGATCAACGTCGGCGCCGCCACCGAGGTCGAGATGAAGGAGAAGAAGGCCCGCGTGGAGGACGCCCTCCACGCCTGCCGCGCCGCCGTTGAGGAGGGCATCCTCCCGGGTGGCGGCGTCTCCGTCCTCCGTGCCCGCAAGGCCCTCGACAAGCTCCGCAAGAAGGCCGACGGCGACGAGCGCGCCGGCATCGACATCGTCTTCCGCGCCCTCTCCGCCCCCGTCAAGCAGATCGCCGCCAACTGCGGGCTCGACGGCTCCGTCATCGCCTCCAAGGTCGAAGAGGCCACCGAGACCAACTTCGGCTACAACGCCCTCACCCACGAGTACGGCGACCTCATGAAGATGGGCGTCATCGTCCCCACCAAGGTCGAACGCGTCGCCCTCCAGAACGCCGCGTCCATCTCCGGCCTCCTCCTCACCACCGAGGCCGCCATCGTCGAGATCAAGGAAAAGAAGAAGCCCGCCGGCGGGCATGATCACGACCACGGGGATGACTACTAGTAGATCTCCTTCGACTCCCCAAAGCCCAC
>QWIH01000083.1 GCA_021405315.1 Leptolyngbya sp. PLA1 | reverse complement strand
GGGCGGCCCGCACCTGGAGCAGGCGCCACTCGTGGTTGCCCTGCACGGCCGCCGCGCCGAGGCCGGCCGCCAGGTCCAGAACGCCGGGCCCATCGGGGCCCCGCGCCACCAGATCCCCGACCAGGTAGAGGGCGTCCTCCCGCCCAAAGGCCAGGCGGGACAGCAGCTCTTCGAGCTCGGCCCGGCAACCGTGGACGTCCCCCACGACGATCGTGCGACCCACGCTCGGCAGGCTAGGAGCCTGAAAAGTGTTGTCAAATCCCGGCCGATGGGGGGTAATGGCGCGCGCGTTGGAGCGGAGGGCGCCCTGGCCTTGTGGCAGCGCCGAGCCGCGTGATAGCCATGCGAAATCATTCCGTTCAGGGAGGCCACATGTTGTCTGCTCGCCGAATCTCCGCCTCGCTCGCCGCCGTCGTGCTCTCCGCCTCCGTGGTGAGCTGCGGTGGGGGCAAGGACGATGAGAAGTACCAGCCGCGCGGAGCGTCGAGCGGTCCGAAGGCGGCCATGCCGGCCGTCCCGAACGTCCCCCAGAAGCCGATCAAGGCGGGTGACGCCTACACGGTGTGGGGGGCCAGCTACCACCTGCGCAGCCGCACTCATCGCAAAGAGGTGGCCGGCAAGAAGCTCAGCATCACCGGCTACATCGGCAAGACCAACCTGCCGGACGCGCCGGCCTGCGCCGTACACAAGGGCGGCAAGGCCGACCCCGAAGGGTGCAACGCGCCGGTCCCGGCGTTCTGGCTCTGCGACACCAAAGACGCTCCGGAGAAGGAGTGCATCAAGGTGATGGGGTGGGCCTCGAACTTCGCGCAGGTCTACGACGCGGTGGAGGAGTTCGAGAAGAAGGAGGACGCCGAGAAGAGCGACACCTTCTGGGGCGTGAAGCTACCGAACCCGCTGCCGATGAAGGGTGCGAAGGTCACCGTGAAGGGCGACTACTCGACCACCTTCGTCCGCGCCACGACGGGAACGGAAGCCGATCCGATCATGGGCATCCTGACCTACGAAGAGATCACCTATCACGAGAAGGCGGCGGAGCTCGCGTACCTGCCCGGCCAGGATCCGCCGAAAGACCCCGCAAAGAAGAAGTAACGGCGGATGCGTCAGTCGCGCGCGGGAGCGCTGGCCAAAGCGGCCTTGCTCTCGACCGCGCTCGTCGGCTGCATCAAGAGGGCCGCGCCGCCCGGACGCGATCTCGTCGCTGGCGTCGACGTGGTCGGCGGCAGCGCCGTCGACTCGAGCAACGTCGAGGAGCGGCTCGCGACCCGCCCGCCGCCCTGGCCGCGCTCGTTCGAAGGGCTGCTCTACGACTACGAGGTGTTCGACGACACCGTGCTCGCGCGGGACCTCGAGCGGGTCGAGCGCTACTACCGCCGCAAGGGGTTCTACGAGGCGAAGGTCCGTGCGGCGCGCATCCTGCGCGTGGACGAGCGCCACGTCCGGGTCGAGATCGCCGTGGACGAGGGCCCCGTGGTGGAGGTGCGCCGCTCCGACCTGAGCGGCCTGGCCAGCCTGCCACACGACGTGGCGGCGAGAGCGCTCGCCGCCATCACCCTCGACCCCGGAGATCGCTTCGACGAGGACGTCTTCGAAGCCAACGCCAAGGCCATCGCCAACGTGCTGGGGGACGCCGGATACGCCTTCGCGCGGGTGAAGCACCACGCCAAGGTGGACCTCGCGACTCACACCGCGGACGTGAGCTTCGAGATCGTGCAGGGGGAGGTCGCGCGCTACGGCCGGGTGCGCATCGTGGGGCTCGAGTCGATCCCGGAGGAGAAGGTGCGCGCCGTGCTGGGCCTGGAAGAGGGCGCCCGCTACTCGCGCCGCGACGTCCTGGACGCCCAGGACGCCCTGCAGAACCTGGGTGTGTTCTCCAGCGTCGAGGTCGGACAAGACAAGTCGAACGCCGAGACCGGCGAGGTGCCGATCACGGTGGTATTGCGAGAGGCATCGCTGCGCACGCTGCGCGTCGGCGGCGGCGCGCGCTTCGACGTGCTCCGTCTGTCCAATCACTTCCGCGTCGGCTGGGAGCACCGGAACTTCGCCGGCGGCATGCGCCGCTTCAACGTCGAGGCCCGGCCCGGCGTGACCTACTTTCCGACGCGCATCGGCCGCTTCGACACGCCGACGCGGGTCTTGCCCGAGAACCGCCTGCACTCCGAGCTGCGCCAGCCCTCGTTCATCGAAGGGCGCACCACGGGGTTCGTGGCCGCCGACTACAGCATCTACCCGCTGCTCTACCCGATCCCCGACAACGCCGACCCGGAGCGCGAGCGGGTGATCGGCTATCACGAGATCAAGGCCAGCACGGGCCTGGAGCGCGCCTTCTTCGCCCACCACCTGTTCGTGACGCCCTCCTACAACTGGCAGGCGAACTTCCCCTTCACCTACCAGGGCGGCAGGCCCGATGGGCTCGACGCGGTCCGGGTGTCGTTCCCCGAGCTCTACGCCATCCTGGACTTCCGCGACGATCGTATCGACCCGCGCAAGGGATTCTACCTGTCGAACTCGTTCCAGGTGGCGGGCTACGTCTTCGGCGGCACCGTCAGCGATCTTCGCCTCAGGCCCGAGTTCCGCGGCTTCTTACCGCTCTCCAAGCACGTGACCCTGGCCACGCGGGTGACGAACGGTTTCTTGTTCCCGAGCGACTACGGCGAGACGCTGACCAGCGCGCAGGCGCAGGCCGATCCGACCAACCCGAGTGTGGTCCGCGATCAGCACAAGCTCCTGTTCCGGGCCTTCTACAGCGGAGGCCCCAACTCGAACCGCGGCTACCCCTATCGCGGCGTCGGGCCCCACGGTCCGGTCGGCTTCCTGGTGCCCACGGGCGAAAACTGCGGCGGAGCCCTGGACCAGCTGCCGGATGCTTGCATCCGCCCCCTGGGAGGCCTCACGCTGTGGGAGGCCTCGATGGAAGTGCGCTTTCCCATCATCGGCCCGCTGTTCGGTGCGACTTTCATCGACGCGAGCGACGTCACACGCAGAGTGGGAGAAATCCGCTTCAACGTCCCGCACATCTCCCCCGGCCTGGGCCTGCGCTACCAGACGCCGGTGGGCCCGCTGCGCATCGACGCGGGCTACCGCACGCCCTGGTTGCAGCAGCTCGGCGAGGAGGATCTGGAGCGCCGGGAAGGCGACCCGGGCACCGTGTTCGGCCTGCCCATGGCCATCCACATCGCGCTGGGCGAGGCGTTCTGATGGTCAAGAGCACCCTCAGGCCACCGCCGACCGAGCCGGACCCCGGTCCCGCTCGGGGCGGGCGCCGGGCGCGGGTGCTGCGCTTCGCCGGGCGCGCCTCGGCCACCCTCGGCCTCAGCGCCGTG
>QWIH01000082.1 GCA_021405315.1 Leptolyngbya sp. PLA1 | reverse complement strand
GCGGGGGCGCTGGCGGCGGCGGCGCGGGCGGGGGGGCTCGCGTCCGCTGCCGCCGCGGTAAGGATCGAGGTGGTGGAGCCCGGGCGCGGGGCGCCCGTGCCGAGCGCCCGCGATTTCCGCGATCTGGACGGCTACGTGCTGTGGCGTGAGGCGGCGCCCCCGTCCCGCGATGGGCTCGCGAGGCTGCTGCCCGCGTGGGCGGCGCCCGCGCCGCGGGAGCACACGCTCGAACTGCTGACCCGCGACGGCTGGGAGGTGTACGAGCGGGGGGAGCTTGTCGAGCGCCGGCCGTCGATCGCGGGCGAACTGCCGGTGGTTCACATCCAGAACATCGCACAGCCGTTCCGGTACGAGGGGCTCAGCGAGGTTGAGCCGCTGATTCCGCTGCAGGACGAACTGAACACGAGGCTCTCTGACCGCGCGGCCCGCGTCACGATGCAGAGCTTCCGGATGTACCTGGCGCGCGGGATCGACGGGTTCGAGAAGGGGCCCGTAGGACCGGGCGTGGTCTGGTCGACCGACAATCCGCACGCGTCGATCGAGGCGATCGGCGGCGACTCCTCGTCACCGAGCGAGGAGGCGCACATCCGCGAGCTTCGTGACGCGCTCGACAAGGCGAGCGCCGTGCCGCCACTCGCCAGCGGGGTCGTTCAGGCCAAGATCGGGAGCCTCAGCAGCGCGAACGCGCTCCGCATCACGCTCATGGGTGTGCTTGCGAAGACGGCGAGGAAGCGTGTCACCTACGGGGCCGGGATCGCGCGGGCCTCGTGGCTGGCGCTCGCCGCGGCTCACGAGGCGGGTGTGCTGGATGTGCCCGAGGCCCAGCGCGGGCTGAGGGTCCACTGGCCCGACCCGCTGCCGCCGGACGAGGCGGAGCAGGTCCGGGCGGCCAAGGGCAAGGTGGAGCTCGGAGTGCCGAGCGAGCGCGTGCTCGCGGAGCTGGGGTACACCGCGACGGACGAGGGGATCGCGGGATAGTCACGCGGCGGCCGCCGCGGAAGGGAGCAGCACATGGAACAGCAGGCGCACGGTGTGTCAACGCACGAGATCGGGCAGCTCGAACTTCAGCCGCAGTCTGTGCCGGAAACCGGCGCTCCGCCGGCCGGCGAGCAGGCGCGCGTCCAAGCCCCCGCGGAAGGAGCCCGCATGGCGGACCTGGAGGCCGCGCTCGGAAGGGCCCGCGAGGCGCTGGATCACGCGGAGCGGCGGCACGCCATCGACCTGGAGCTTCTCCGCGCGGGCGTGGTGGACATGGAAGTGGCGAGGCTGATGACCGAGCTGGCGGTGGCGGGAATGGACAAGGCGGACGTGGCGCACGCGGTCGCGGACCTGCGCCGGCGGAAGCCGTTCCTGTTCCGACGCCAGTCCCTCCCGGGTCTGATGGCCCCGCTGACGGACGCCGGAGGTGGCGAGCGGGAGGCGCTGGCGCGGGAGGCGGCGGAATCGGGTGACCGGCGCGCGCTGCTGAGGTACCTGCGCGCCCGGCGCGCGTCGTGATGGTGTCGGGAGATCGGTTCAGGGCTGAGGCCCGGAAAGGACGGGGAACATGGGATATTCCGGCAAGGCAACGTACGGGGCGGGGGCGGACCTGCCCGAGATCATCGAGGATGTGTCGGACATCGTGGGGATCGTGAGCCCGCACGAGACGCCGCTGCTCGCGCACCTGGGCGACCCCCAGCGGGCCGCGACCAGCACCGTGCATGAGTGGGTCGAGGACACGCTGCTCCCGAACACCGACTCCATCAACCAGACCACCTTCACGCCCAACGGGCAGGACGCGACCAGCCTGACCGTGGCCAACGGCGGGCGGTTCCAGGTGGGCGACATGGTCCGCCCCGGGAACAGCACCGAGGTCATGCAGGTGACCGGCGTCGCGGGCAACGTGCTGACGGTCGTGCGCCGCTACGGCGGGACGGCGGCCTTCACTCTGACCAACGGCGTGAAGCTCACCATCCTGGGCAACGCGGCGCTCGAAGGGGCCGACGCCTCCGCCGCCAGGTTCACCAGCCGCGTGCGCCGGCAGAACTACACCCAGATCTTCGCCGCGACCGTGGAGGTCACGGGCACGATGCAGGCGGTCCGGCAGCACGGCGTGCGGGACGAGCTGGACTATCAGAAGCAGGAGAGGTTGCGGGAGCTCCTGCGCGACCTTGAGAACTGCGTCATCAACGGCACCGCGCCCTCGAGCGGGCCGCAGGGGTCCGCGTCCGTGCGGCGGAGCATGAACGGCCTCGTCAAGCAGATCAGCACCAATCAGTTCGTTCCCGGGCAGGGCGGGTTCCCCAGCGGGGGCGGCGCGGGCTCGGACCTTTCGGAGCCGGTGCTGAACGCGGCGATGAGGCTGGCCTGGGAGCAGTCCCAGGGCCGCATCGACACCATCCTGGTCGGGGGGTTCCAGAAGCGCCGCATCAACCAGTTCATCTCCAGCACCGCGCGGGAGTACCGCCCGGGCGACACGCGCGTGGGCGAGGTGGTCAGCGCGTACGAGAGCGACTTCGGCGTGGCGCGCGTGGTGCTCTCGCGCTGGGTGCCGCAGGACACGGTGCTCCTGCTCGACAGTTCCCGGATCGCGGTCATGCCCCTCTCGGGGCGCAGCTTCCAGTTCAGGCCCCTGGGCGCCGCGGGCGATGCGACCGCGGGGCAGCTCGTGGGCGAGTACACGCTGGAGTTCAAGAACGAGAACGCGCACGCGGTCATCCGCGGGCTTTCGACCACGTGACGGTGGCGGCCCACGCACGGGCCGGCCGGCAGGGGCGGGGGAGGGGTGGAGGGCTCGTGCGCCGCGTGAGAGCGCGGCGCGCGAGATTCCCCGGGACGGCCCGGGTTCAGACAGGGGGGTGCCGCATGGCGTTCGCGACCGACCGAGACATCCTGGTGCTCGAGCCTCTGGCGTTCCGTGATCTCACCTGGGCGGGTCAGGTGGTGCTCAGCGGGTCGGTCTCGACCGTGGGGGACGCCGCGGAGATCGACAGCGGCGACGGGGATCTGCAGACCGCGGCGGTCGACGCCGGCCATGTCATGATGGTCGGCGCGGTGCCGCTGGAGATCGTCGAGAGGCTCGGGGCGACGGAAGCGACCGTGAGCCTGCTGCGGGCGATGCCCGACGGGCCGACCGTGCACCCCGCGAAGCTCACCGGCGCGCCGTTCTACATCGCGACCTTCTCGCCGCAGCTTGATACGGCGCACCGTGCGGTGCTGCGGATGGCGGGCATCGACCCGGACGCGCCCCCGCGCGAGGGGGTGCCCGGCGAAGCGCAGATCGTCAACCCCGGGGCGCTGCGCAGGCTCGAGTCGCTGCTCGCGGTGCACGCCCTCTGGGCGGCCGCGGGGGCCGTGGCCGGCGCGTCCGAGCATGCGCTCGCTCG